>JAVEEA010000039.1 GCA_030840675.1 Pyrinomonadaceae bacterium | reverse complement strand
GGTGCGGTGCGCCGCTGGGTCCGGTCGTTCCCGCCGCGTCCCAGCTGGCAAAAACAGCGTCTGCTTGCCGACTCGTCACTGACCGAACGCGAACGCGAGTTGCTCAGCGGAGTCAGCGGCAAGATCTATTTCAATGACACGATGTATGACGGCAACGGCGCACACTATTTCAAGGTTGGCCTGTCGGCGCTGCAATGTATTGACGAGGCGCTGGTCCAGGCAGGGTTAAGCGAGGTTAAGTCGGTGCTGGATTTGCCGTCCGGCAGCGGACGCGTGCTCAGGTTTCTGGTCCAACGCTTTCCTCACGCCAGGATCACCGCCTGCGAAATTGAACCCGGGCCCGTCCGGTTTTGCGTGCGCACCTTCGGCGCGGAACCAGCTTATTCTTCAGTCAATCTCGATGCGGTCGCGCTCGGTAAGCAGTTTGATCTGATTTGGTGTGGTTCGCTGGCGACGCATTTGAACCAACCCGACATCGTGAGACTACTGCGCTTGTTTGTGCGACACCTGATGCCGGGCGGGCTCATAATCTTTACGACTCACGGCGACTACGCGGCGCAGAGAGTTTTGCACCGCGAGTTTGATTACGCGGTTCCCGAGGAAGAGATCGGACGAATTGTTAACGACTATCAGGCGAGCGGCTACGGGTTTGCCGATTACGCGGGCGCGCAAAATTGGGGAGTGTCGCTGACTTCACCGGCGTGGATTCGCGCGCGCGTTCGCGAGCTGGGGGATTTACGCGAGGTCTACTTTAAAGCGCGTGGTTGGGACAATCATCAGGACGTGTTCGGGTTTGTGAGTAAAGCAAACTGTTAGTTTGCTTTCTCGGTGCCCAACGAATACTAACGTTTGCCTTACAACGACCCGTAGCGCTGGTAGACTTTTCGTTCGCGGGCGCGCGCACGCCGGCGCAGGAGAGCATTTGGCAGCAGGAGTCGCACGAGCATGCGTGCAGTTGCGCGCGGCGAGTTTGCACCGCGAACATTTCGTAGTAACAACCCAAGCGCAGTGGCTTTGTCGCCTACTCTAAGAAAATCTTCCGCGCGCAGGAACCTCGTGGTCCGTTGCAATTGGTTAAGCTCTTTCTCACTAAAACCAAAGCGCAACGCCGCCTCGCGCTGCGCCTGCAACTGCTCTCGCAGCATCAGGCTCTGGTCCCAACTAACATTGGAACCATGCCGGCGCCAGGCAGACAGAATCCGCGGATCGAAGGCAAACTCACCCGCCGCGCTCAAACGCAAGTAGAGATCGTAGTCTTCGAGTTTCGAGGTTTCCTTCCAACCTTCGCGCGCGAGAGCGTCGCGGCGATACAAGACTGTCGGGCTCATCGGCGCGGTAGTTTGCAGTAACATCTTGCGCACGTCGCCGTCGGCGTAATGGGCCCAGTCGGCGGTAGTATCGACAACTGCATTTTCTTCGTCGATGTAATACGCGTGGCCGTAGGCGAGCACTGCGGCCGGACGCGTCGCGAGCAGCGCTACTCGCGCGCTGAGAAAGCCCGGCAACCACAAGTCGTCGGAACCGAGATAGGCGAAATAGTCACCGCGCGTTCGCTGGAAGCCTTCGTTGAGCGTGGCCGGTAGGCCGCGATTCTCCCGTGCTATGAGTTCACAGGGAAACGGACAATCGTTTAGCACGCGTTCGATTACAGCCGGCGAGTTGTCGCGCGAGCCATCGTCGATAACAACCAACTGGGCCGGCCAGAGCGTCTGCTTAATAATCGAGCGCAGCGCGGCTTCAATAAACCGCGCGTGGTTGTATGAAGGTACAACCACCGCAACCGTGGCGGGTTCTCCGTAAGTTACCTGCTCGGTCTCTTCCTGTAGCTCGGTTGCTATCATTTTTTAGTTATCTTACAGTCGTTGCCTGCGAGCGATAATGAGCCGGCGAATTATACTCTTTGGACCGCTGCCGCCGCCCTATGGTGGCGTTGCTATTTACATGCAGTCCCTGGTCGCACGACTGCGTGGTCCTAATGTTCGCGTGTGGACCTATGCCGGCACAAAACCCGATGACCAGAGCGTTCGCTTCATCGCACACCGCAGACTCGGCACAATTCCCGCGCTGCTCGCTGCAGGACGGCACGCGCGCATTCTGGATGCGACACATTTTCATCTTGAATATCCGAATGCACTGCTGACGCCGATTTGGTTAACCCTCAAACCGGTGCTGGGTTTCGAGTGGTTTAAAAATATTCTCGACGGCTCGCTGCCGAAACGTTATTCCCAGTTTGGCTGGTTGCAGCGCCGCTTATTTCAGCGCGCACTCGCCGCCGTCGATGAATTCGTGGTGGTGAGTGACGACTTGAAGCAGTGGTTGCAGGACGAACTCAAGGTGCGGCAGCCGGTCACAGTCATTCCCTGTCTGTTGCCCACACCCCCGGCAGTGCGGGCCGTTAAACTATCCAGCAAGACGGAAACAGCAATTGAGGATTACCTGAGCAGCGCACAACGGATTGTTTCCATTGGCGTATTTTTTCCGAGTTATGGTTTTAAGCACGTGGCCGAAGCAGTTGCGGAGTTGCGCGAACGAACGGGGAAAGACGTTGGCCTGCTGCTTTTGGATGGCGGGTTTGTTTGTGATGAGACTTATCGCGACGAGGTATTGTGGGAGCGCGATTGGATCACTGTGCTGGAGGAAGTGCCTAACTCCGAGATTTACGAAGTCCTGAAACGAAGCGACGTTTTTGTGCGCGCGTTTGGCGATGAGAGTTATGGCATCTCGCGCGTCGAGGCGCTTTGGGCCGGCGTGCCGGTGATTGCGACGCGTGCGGGCGAAACACGTGGCATGCTGCTCTATGATTTTGGCGACGTCGAACAGTTGGTGGACCAGTTGCAGGCGGTTCTGTTGTACCCCATTCGCGAGGAACCGAATCCCTGGGCCGCGCGTTATCGCGAGGAAGCTGAAGCGAACCTGGCCGCACTAGCAAAGGTTCTAGGCATTGAGATTGAGATTTAGGTCAACTCCCGGAGTACGGCGAAGCGCCGAGGGTGTGGTTGGCGGCTAAAGCGCTGCCAGGCCAGCGCACTCCAAATTTGCATGCGATTGAAGCGATTGCGACCGCGGCCAGGACGAAAAGAAAGTAGTGAATCACGAGCACGTAGCGGGCTTCGGTATGCAAGGCTGATTGCGTTGCGAAGTAATAACACGGGACGACGAGTAAGATGGCGAGCTTTGGAAACTGACGCTGGTAGACAAGTATGCCGGCGCCCAGCAAAGTAAGCGGCAAAAAGACTGCGGTGAGAAAAATTTTTTGGACGGCGCGCAGTGGCCACTGGAGCAAGGGCCAGGAATCGGCGGGAACTAATCGTAGCGGAGTGCGCTCCAGGCGCAGCATTGAGGCCGCTCTTTGTACCATCACTCCAGCGAACCAAAGGGGATGCGCGCGAATCACCGCACAGCCGCGCGCGAGTCGCATTCGGTCGCGGGCGATGCCGTCCGGCGTGAAGAGCGAGTTGGCATAATCAGGACGTTGAAAAGTTTCCGCTTCGCCGCGAATCAGTTCCATGTCAGTTTGCGGCAAGCCCAGCGAGCCGTCGGTGTTGTAATCGGCCAGGCCTTCGATGAGCGTTTGTCCGGCGCCCAGCGAGACGGGAATAAACTTGCCAAAGACGATTGCATTGCGAATCGTGAGTGGCGCAATCACGAGGCACGCGCTGCCGACTAGAACCAGCGCGAGACGCAATCGTTTGCCTGATCGAAATAGCAGGGGCAACAGCAACGCCATGAACGGAGCGAGCAGGAGTGCGTTGGCGCGCAGCCAGCATGAGACGCCGATCAGCGCACCCGCAATGATGATAGACACCAGTCGCGTGGATCCCGATCGGCCGCGGGTACGAATGATGAGCAACAGCGCGAGCAGCACCGGCAGCGCGGCCAGTGAATCAGGCAGCAGCAAAAGCGAATTCCAACTAAACTGTGGCGCGAACGCCGCGAGCGTTCCGGCGCTGGCGCCGATCGCAACCGGAAAGAGTTCGAAGGCGATCAGGCAAATCAGCACCGTGGCTAACGAGTCGAGAGTGATCTGCACTAACTGAGTTGCGGTGTCAGAGTCGGGAGCCAGCCGGTGAATGAGCGACAGCAGCATGGGATATCCGAGCGGGTGACCAAGCAGGTCGGGGTCGTTTGTGGACGAGGCGCGCTCGCAAAGCGAGGTGACCCCGTTTGTGGCTATCAGGCGGGCCTGGTGTTTGTAGTTGAGAGCAACGCTGGATTGCACGGCGAACGCCTGTTCGTGGGCAGTCTGCCAATTTAGTAGCCTGACTCCCAGCGCGGTACAAAATATCAGCGCGAGGAGCAAAAGTTTGCGACGGGCAACTGCAGCGTTACCGTTCGCGATGGTCTCCTGTTTTACCACGTCGTGGTGGTCGCGTTTCATTACGCGGCGGATTATACAGACCCAGAATGATTCAAGGACAATCGATTATCTGTTTTGGCGGCGAAGACTGGTGGTATCACCATCCGCACTCGAAGTACCATCTGATGCGTCGCTTCGCCAAGGCCGGCAATCGCGTGATCTTTGTCAACTCAATTTCGATGGGCCTGCCGAGTTTGGCGAACAAGGATTTGGTGCCGCGGATCATTCGCAAGCTTCGTTCGTATGCGCGACTCGCGCGAGCGACACCGGAAGGCGTCACCGTAGTTTCGCCTGCCGTCGTTCCGTTCTTCGGTAGCCGGGCGGCGCGCGCGTTGAATCGAAAGCTGCTGGCGACGCAGATTGGCAGGCTGGCCCGACGCGACGGACTTTCGCGACCGATTCTTTGGATCGCAATTCCCACGGCGGCGGACATGATTGGCGAGTTTGATGAGCAGTTGGTGGTCTACCAGGTTTCGGACAAGTATGATGCTAACTTGATGGACCACGCCACTGACCTGGCGACAATCAGAAAGTTGCATGAACGCGCGCTCGCTCGAGCCGACCTCGTGGTTTACTCCGGGCAGAAACTTCTGGCGGAAGCGGACCGTGCCCTGGACCGGTCCTACCTGTTGGAGCAAGCAGTCGATTTCGATCACTGGTCGCGCGTGGGCACGGGGAACCTGAAAGTTGCGGCAGCGGTGGCGCGCATTCCGCGTCCGCGCCTGGGTTACTTCGGCGCGATTGAGCCCTGGCTGGTCGATCAGGAGTTGATTAAACGCGCGGCGCGCGAGCGACCCGAGTGGCAATGGGTTTTCATTGGCAACAAGTCGCGCGGGGTTGAGATTGAATCGCTGCCCAACACACATTTCCTGCCGCCCGTTCCGTATCAGGAGTTGCCGCATTACGCCGCTGGTTTTGATGTCTGCGTGTTGCCGTGGGACACTGCGCATTCGTTTACGAGTTATGGTTCGGCGATCAAGGTGCGCGAGTATCTCGCAACCGGACTGCCGGTGGTCATCTCGCCGTTGCCGGAATATGAAGCGCTGAGCGAGGTGTTGCGCATTGCGCGCAGCCATGATGATTGGTTCCGTTTAGTTGCGGAAGCTTTGGACGAAAGTGATCCGGCGGCGGCTCGCGCGAGACAAGCGGCAGTGGCGCAGGGCACCTGGGATGCACGCGCGGAGTTCGTCTCCAACTTGATTGAAACCGCATTGGTGAAAAAGGGACCGCAAGGAAGCAAGGGCGCAGACGAGACTAACCCGGAATGAAGCAGTTATTGCAAAACTTGAGAACGGGAGAAGGTACTGTGGCCGAGGTGCCGGTGCCGATTGTGCAACCGGGACGCGTGCTGGTGCGCACTGCTGCGTCGCTGATCAGCGCCGGCACCGAACGCGCCCTCGCCGAACTGGGACAGAAGGGCTTGCTGGGTAAGGCCCGAGAGCGGCCCGAATTAATCGGCAAAGTTTGGCAGAACGTGAAGCGCGACGGAATCGTGGCAGCGCTGGAAGGCGTGCGCGACAAACTCGATCAGTCGCACGCGGTTGGTTACAGCGCTGCCGGGATTGTGATTGAGACCGCGCCCGACGTGACGGACTTTCGCGCCGGCGATCGCGTCGCTTGTGCCGGCACTGACTACGCTTCGCATGCGGAAGTGATTTCGGTACCGCGCAACCTCTGCGTACGTTTGCCGGAACAGGTGAGTTTTGCCGAAGGCGCATTCGGCACGGTGGGCGCGATTGCCTTGCAGGGTGTGCGACTCGCCGCACCGACCCTCGGCGAAGCGATCGTGGTTATCGGTCTCGGCCTGGTGGGCCAACTGACAGTGCAACTCCTGCGGGCGAATGGCTGTCGCGTATTTGGAATTGACATCGATGAAGCGCGTATTCAACTAGCGCGCGAGTCGGGGGCTGAAGCTGGCTGCGTCCCGGCAGAGGCGCACGAGCAAGTCCTCGCGTGGTCGCGCGGGCGCGGTGCCGATGCGTGCATCATCGCGGCCGCTACTGCTTCAAATGAACCAGTCGAACTGGCCGGCGAGGTTTCTCGCTTGAAGGGACGCGTCGTGGCCGTGGGCCTGGTCGGGATGAACGTGCCGCGCAATGTCTATTATCAGCGCGAACTCGAGTTGAAAGTTTCGCTGTCCTACGGACCCGGACGTCACGATCCCGCCTATGAAGAACGCGGCCAGGACTATCCGCTCGCCTACGTGCGCTGGACTGAAGGGCGCAACCTTGAAGCGTTCCTCGATTTGGTTGCAACCGGGCGCATCGATCTGAAGCCGCTTGTCACCCATCGCTTTTCGATTGACGAGGCGCCGCGCGCCTATCAATTAATTTCCGGCAGCAGCAACGAAAAGTATCTCGCCGTTGTTTTGACTTACGACATAGAGCGCGAGGTCCGCCGGCGGATAAGCAATGCCGGGGTCGTTAAGCAGGTGGGATTGGGTGCGGGCCGCGTTGGCATTGGGCTGGTTGGCGCCGGCGGCTATGCGCAAAAAATTCTGCTGCCAAACTTCAAAGCAGCGGGCGCTGAGTTTTGCGCCATCGCTTCCGCGTCCGGCGTTTCCGCACGCGACGTGGGTACGAAATACGGGTTCGCACGTTTTTTGTCAGACGCGCAAAGTGTGATTGACGATGCTGAAGCGAACTTAATTGTGATCGCAACGCGCCACGGTTCCCATGCGGAGTTAGCTGCGCTCGCGCTGGCACAAGGTAAGCACGTGTTCGTCGAGAAACCGCTGGCGCTCAACGACGCGGAGTTGGATCGGGTGCTGGCAGCCGCGTCGAATTCTCAAGGTATGTTGCTGGTAGGATTCAACCGTCGCTTTTCACCCCACGCTTTCCGCGCGCAAGAAATTTTTGCCGGGCGACAGTCGCCACTCTCCCTTGTTTATCGCGTGAACGCCGGTCGCATTCCCGCTGACCACTGGACGCAGGACCAAAGCGAAGGCGGCGGGCGCATAGTCGGTGAAGTTTGCCATTTCATCGACCTGATGCAGTTTGTAACCGGGGCCGCGCCCACGAACGTCTTTGCTGAAGCCGTCGGCGCAGGACAGGGAAGCGTGACTCCGGAAGATTCAGTTCTGATTACGGTGCAGTTTGCTGACGGTTCAAACGGTGTGATTGCCTATCTCTCTGAAGGCGACGCGAGTCTGGCGAAAGAACGCATTGAGATCTTCGGGGCCGGAAAAGTTTTCGTCATCGAAGATTTTCGCGGCGCTACGCTCTACGCCGGCGGCCGCGCGCAAAAAGAAAAACTTCGTCGTCAGGATAAGGGACAAGCGGAATTAACACGCGCGGCTTGCGCGGCGGTCGCGGCGGGCCAAGCGGCGCCGATTACCCTTATGGACCTGGAAGCCACGACGCGCGCCACCTTTCGCATTCGCGATTCACTACGAACAGGACAACCTAAATTAGTGAAAAGTGAAAAGTGAAACGTGATGAGTAATGAGTAATGGGGTTTCAAGCTTCAGGAGCGTCAAGCAGTACAGAGTTCAACCTTCAGGTTGTGCATTGCGAGGCGAGAACCAGCTAAAGCTTGAACTCTGAACTGCTTGATCCGTATTAACTCATCACTATTAACTCGTCACTCTTCACTGTTTTATTTTATGTGTGGAATTGCCGGATTAGTCAGTCTTGATCCTGAACGCTACGTCCCGCGCATGCTGCAAGCGATCGAGCATCGCGGTCGTGACGACGAAGGTGTGTGGACCTCATCTGCGATCGATGAGGCGGGCCGGCGCGCGTGTCTCGCGCATCGGCGACTGGCGATCATCGATACCAGCGCGGCTGGACACCAGCCCATGCTTTCCGCTGACGGCCGTTATGTGCTGACTTTCGGCGGCGAGATCTATAACTATCGCGAGTTGCGCGAGCAATTGCAGGCGAAGGGGCATGCGTTTCGGACCGAGACGGACACGGAAGTTTTGCTGACTGCTTTTGCGGAATGGAACACGGACTGTTTGCCGCGCCTCAACGGCATGTTTCACTTCGCCGTGTGGGACAATCGCGAACGCACCCTGACGCTCGCGCGCGACCACGTTGGCATCAAGCCACTATATTATTTTCACGAACCGGCCGCGGCCGGGAAACCTGGTTCGTTAATTTTCGCGTCGGAAGTTAAAGCGCTGCTCGCCACCGGCTTGGTTGAGCGCGCGCTCGATCACGAAGCGCTGCACCAGTTTCTAACCTTTCTCTGGGCGCCCGATCCGAACACCTTGTTTCGCAACGTCAAGACGCTCCCGCCCGCCCACGTGCTCACGTTTCACGAGGATGAAATCAAACTCAGCGAATGGTGGGACGTTTCTTTTGATGACATTGAGGAAGGACGCAGCGAGGCGTGGTGGCAGGAGCAGACTATGGAGATGCTCGATAGCGTGGTGCGGATGGAGATGGTTGCGGACGTACCGCTAGGTTCGTTTCTGTCGGGTGGCATCGACTCAACCAGCATCGTCGCGATGATGCAGCGTCATAGCAAAGGACGCAAAGTTTCTACTTACACGGTGGGCATCGAAGCGGAGGATTTGCGTTACGACATTATTCCCGATGATGTCGAGTGGGCCCGCAAGGTTAACCAGCAGCTCGATACTGACTATCACGAGATCATGTTGCAGCCGGCGGTGGCGGAGTTGTTACCCAAGCTGGTCTATCACCTGGACGAGCCTGCGATTGATATGGCCATTCCCAGTTTCCTGGTTTCTCAGGCGGCCCGCGAAACGCTGCGCGTAATGTTATCCGGTATGGGCGGCGACGAAGTGTTTGCCGGTTATCCGCGGCAGCTAGCGATGAAGATCGCCGGCGCCCTCGACCCGGTGCCGTCGTTGCTGCGCCGTCCGTTAATGCAGACGGTCGCGCGCGCGTTGCCGGGGGGGTTGCCGGGACGCCTAACAGCGCCGCTGCGAAACGCGAAGAAGTTTGCGCGCAGCGCCGGTCTGGACTTCGAAGCACGCTACCTTGGCTACGGCACTTATTTCACGGACGAAGCCAAGCAGAGTCTTTATTCCGATGACCTGCGAGCAGCGACAAACGGCCTTGATGCCTACGCCAGTCATCGTCGCTACTTTGCGCGTGTGGCCCAAGCAGCGCCGTTAAATCGTTTGCTCTACGTCGATCTCAAAACATTTCTGCCGTGCCTGAACCTGATCACGACCGACAAGACGTCGATGGCCGCGAATCTGGAAGTAAGGGTACCTTTCCTCAATCGCCGCATGATTGAATTCGCGGCGCGCCTGCCCCCCGACCTGAAGTTGCGCGGGTTCAAACGAAAGTACATTTTGAAACGCGCGTTGGAAAAACTCTTGCCGCACGACGTAGTCTGGCGCAAGAAGGCCGGCTTTGGCGCGCCGATTCGTTCGTGGCTGCGCGGACCGCTGCGTCCGCTCGTCGCCGAGTTGCTGTCCGCGGAAGTGGTTGAACGGCGCGGACTGTTTCGTCCCGCGGAAGTGAAGCGAATCGTCGAGCTTAATCTTTCGGGCCGTGAGGATTTGAACCTGCAGGTGTTTCAACTGCTGAACCTGGAGCTGTGGCAGCGCCGGTTTATGGACCAGTAAGAAGCAGACCACGGATGCAAGCCCGCAGTTCAGAGTTCAACCTTTAGGTTGCTCCTAATCGGCAGCGGCAAGCTAAAGCTTGAACTCTGAACTACATGAATCAGCGCGGCGGCGGCCGGCTGGGCCATATTGACAACCTTCATAGCCGGTCTTATTCTGAGTTCACTTCGTAGTGGCAGTCTTTGAACCCGACAAGTCCCTTACCGTTTGTTTGGATCAACTCCCAGAATGATGGTCCCGCAAAACGATTCGTCGACTGAAACAAACGCGCGCGCGCGGACTACCGTGCTGCTAGCGGAAGACGATCGCGCGCTGCGACGCTTTCTCGAGGTCGTGCTCGAACGCGCGGGCTACCAGGTGCATGCGGCTGCGGACGGACTCGAAGCGATGAAGGTGGCGCTCTCAACTCCGATTGATATCGTCGTTACTGATGCGATGATGCCGAACCTCAATGGCCATGAATTTTGCCGCTTCCTGCGAAATAGCCCGGCGTTGGCCCACCTGCCGGTGATCTTGCTAAGCGCGCTCGAGCGAAACGAGACCAGCAGCGGGCCGGACCAGGCAGATGCGTTTCTTGCCAAGCCTGTGTCCGGGGAACTCTTGATTGAATGTATTGAGAGGTTGCTGGCGGCTCGCAAAAGCGACTAGCCGAAATCTGCCGCAACTGAAGCGCATTACGCGAATTGGCCCAAACAGCTTACTGTTAATTCTCAAGTCTGAGCCGAGTTCATCCGCGAAAATCCGCGGCCAATCACCCCGCTGAAGCGCTGGTAACTTCGACGAGGGCGTCGATACTCGTGTAGGAGAGACTCTGAGCTTCGGCGACCGCTTGATAGGTGCAGTGTCCCGCGTAAGTGTTCACGCCCGCCTTCAATCCTTGATCGCTCCGGATCGCTGCAAAGAATCCCCGGTTGGCAAGTTTTAAAGTGTAGGGAAGCGTGGCATTCGTGAGGGCAAAGGTGGAGGTGCGCGGCACTGCGCCCGGCATATTCGCGACGCAATAATGCAACACGCCTTCGACGTAATAAGTCGGGTTTGAGTGCGTGGTCGGGTGGGTAGTCTCAATGCACCCGCCCTGGTCCACCGCCACGTCAACTATCACGGCGCCGTTGGGCACATCCTTGAGCATGCCGCGTGTTACCAAACGCGGAGCGGCGGCGCCGGGTACGAGCACTGCGCCGACGATCAAGTCCGCGTTGGAAATCGCGTCGTGAATCATGTACGCACTGGAAGCGAGCGTGGAAATCTTGGAAAGAAAAATGTCGTCGAGCTCGCGCAGGCGGTCGAGGTTGTTGTCAATAATCGTGACGTGCGCGCCCATGCCCACAGCAATCTTCGCGGCGTTAGTTCCCACCACTCCACCGCCAATGATGACTACGCGCGCGGCCGGCACACCGGGTACGCCACCAAGCAGGATGCCGCGACCACCGGCCATCTTCTCGAGGTAATGAGCGCCAACCTGAATGGCCATGCGTCCGGCCACTTCCGACATCGGCGTCAGCAACGGCAACCCGCCGCGGCGGTCCGTGATCGTTTCGTAGGCAATGCCGGTTACCTTGCGTTTTAGCAGTTGGTCGGTGAGTTCGCGATCGGGCGCCAGGTGAAGATAAGTAAATAGTAACTGACCGTCGCGCATGCGGGGATACTCAGGTTCAATCGGTTCTTTGACCTTGACGATCATGTCGCCTTCGCCCCAGACATCATCGGCGGACTCGATAATTTGCGCGCCCGCTTTTTGGTAGAGGGCATCGTCGAAACCGGAACCCTCGCCTGCGCTCTTTTCTACGATGACCCGATGACCCGCGTCACTCAACGCGCGTACGCCGGCAGGCGTCAACCCAACGCGATACTCGTTGTCCTTTATTTCTTTCGGCAGACCGACAATCACAGTTTTTCCTCCAGTAGCGAACCAATTCAGAATTCTGAATTCTGTTCAGCCCATACCTTCGATCAGGTCGATCTGCGCGCGTTGCAACTTGCCGCTGTAGTCGACATAAATTGATTTCCACTCCGAAAAAATATCCAGCACCTGGGTACCGGCTTCGCGATGACCGTTGCCGGTGGCTTTCGTGCCGCCAAAAGGCAGGTGAACTTCAGCGCCGATGGTTGAGGCATTGACGTAAAAGATGCCGGTGTACATATCGTTCATGGCGCGGAAGGCGCGATTGACGTCGCGTGTGTAGATCGCCGCGGACAAACCGTAACGCACTCCGTTTGCGATCTCGACTGCTTCGTCGAGCGACTTGGTGGGAATCACCGCGGTAACCGGACCGAAGATTTCCTCCTGCGCAATGCGCATATCAGGCGCGACGTCCGTGAACACGGTCGGTTCGATAAAGTGACCGTTGGCGTACTCGCCGCGCGTCAGACGTTTGCCGCCGCAAGCGAGCGTAGCTCCGTCTTCCTGTTCGCCGATTTCAATGTAGCGCATGATCTTTTTGACGGCGTCACCATTGATCACGGGACCCACATCGGTTTTGGGGTCGGCGCCGTTGCCGACTCTCAGCGCGCGCGTGCGCTCGACCAGCTTCTGAGAAAACTGCTTGTAGACTTTCTTATGGACCACTAAACGCGAAGAAGCGGTGCAGCGTTGGCCGGAGGTACCGAACGCGCCCCACAGCGCACCCTCGATCGCCAGATCGATGTCAGCATCGTCCATGACAATGATGACATTCTTGCCGCCCATCTCGAGCGAGCAGATGGCGTTGCGTTCCGCACAAGCGGAAGCCACGGTGCGTCCGGTTTCAGTCGAGCCGGTAAAAGAAATCAAACGCAGTGCGGGATGATTGGTAATGGGCGCGCCGGCATCCTCGCCATAACCGGTAACCATGTTTACTACTCCGGGTGGAATGCCGGCTTCCTCGCAGGCCTGAACCAAGTTGTAGGTGGACAGCGGCGTATCTTCGGCAGGTTTGATCACGACTGTGTTGCCGCAGACGAGTGCGGGAATCAGCTTCCACGAAGGGATCGCCATCGGGAAGTTCCAGGGCGTAATCAACCCGCACAGACCGACCGGCTGGCGCACGCACATGGCAAACTTGTCCGGCATTTCCGCGGGCGTGGTGAAGCCGTGCAAACGTCGTCCCTCACCGGCGGTGTAGTAAGTGCAATCGATTGCTTCCTGCACGTCGCCACCGGCTTCCTGCAAGACCTTGCCCATCTCGCGGGTCATGTCGGCGGTGAAGCGGTCCTTGTTGCGGATCAGAATCTCACCGAGCCGAAAAAGAATTTCCGCGCGTTTCGGAGCGGGCGTGCCGCGCCATCCGTCAAATGCGCTCTGGGCCGCATTGACAGCCGCGTTTATATCGACGCTCGTCGAGAGCGGGAAACGGCCAATGATGTCCCCCGTGTCAGCCGGGTTCAGGTTTTCAAACACCTCCCCGGATTCACTTTGGACCCACTGGCCGCCAATGTAATTGCTGTAACTTTTTACGGAGTTGCGCGCGGGCGCTTTTGCTTGTGGTTTCGAACTCTTTTTTGCGAGTGCTTTTTTTGCTTGAGCCATATTCTAAGTTTGGAGTTTGGAGTTTCGAGTTACGGGTTTTGCTAACTCGAAACCCGAACCCGAAACTCTAAACCGCTTTATTGGTAAGTGAACTGAACGATTCGCGTGGTCACGCGATCACGCACGAATCGCGAAACTTGCAACACGATCGGATCGCCAGGTTTCAGTCCGCTCAGCACGCGTTGGAAATCGGCGAGCGTGGCAACCGGCACCCGATTGATGCGGGTGATGACGTCACCTTCGGCGAGTGCTTGCGCGCCGCCTCCGTTTACCTCAGCGGCCAGGCCGTTAGGATCAACGTCTTTGACGTAGAGTCCGCGCACGCCCGCGAGATGCTTATCGGTGACGAGCTGTTGGGTCAACTCGGCGAGCGTGATGCCGAGGTGCAGGCCGTTGCCTTTTGGATCGACGTCTTTCTCCGGTTTGGCGGCGCCGGGATCGAGGACGTCACTGACCGGTTGGAATTTTGGACGTTCGCCCAACACTACGTTGGCGCTGAGCTTCTCCATTCTTCCCTCGCGGTCGCGCAGGAAAGTGAATGCGGCCGACTCTCCGACAGGAGTGGCGGCCACCCGCTGAATCAGATCCTGCGCAGTCGTGATGGGCTGGCCATTGAACTCAGTAATGATGTCGTTGGACTGCAAACCTGCTTTGGCTGCCGGTGTCGGCTGGCCATCCTTAGTCGGCTGTACGTCCATAATAATCGCCCCGCGGGTTTCGTTCAGACCGTACACGCGCGCGTACTCGTCTTTAACCGATTCCAGGGTCACGCCGAGATAACCGCGGCGCACTTTACCCTGGGCCAGAATCTGGCGATAGACAAAATTTGCTTCGACAGCCGGCAGCGCGAAGCCGATCCCATTGTAGTCGCCGGTCGAGGTGGCGATTTGCGAGTTGATGCCGATCACTTCGCCGCGCATGTTCACCAGTGGCCCACCACTGTTGCCGCGATTGATCGCCGCGTCAGTTTGCAGGAAGCGCTGAAAGTTTGTGAACGCCGGACTCTCCCGTTCCTTCTTCGAGATAATGCCGGCGGTAACGGTCTGGTCGAGTCCAAAAGGTGAACCAATCGCGAGGACCCAATCGCCAACCTGGGCCGCGTTCGAATCGCCGAGCGTGACGGTTGGCAAATCCTGCGGGGCATCAATCTTCACCACCGCGACGTCAGTTTCTTCATCGATACCAACTACGCGGCCACGATATTTCTCGCCTGACTGCAGGCCCACAATAATTCGCGATGAACCTTCAACCACGTGTTCGTTTGTCAGAATGTAGCCTTTGGGACTGACGATAAAACCGCTGCCCACCCCACGCGTCGGCCGGCGCGACTGGCGGCGAAACATGTCCAGCAAGGGGTTGTTGGCTGCCTGGTCGTCTTTATCTTCGTTGTCTTTCTCAGCCACGTCAGTCGCGGCTGTCAGCGTTTCGATATTCACTACCGCCGGTTCCACTCGTTTGGCGATCTCAGCGAACGATGCGGAGAGTGCCTCGGGAGCGCGCGCTATCAGCGCTTCGTTCTGGGCCACGATGGGACGGCCGGACAGCAGCGCGCCCAAGCCGATTCCGGCCAGTAGACAAGCGGCGCCCAAAGCAATGATCCAAA
>JAVEEA010000024.1 GCA_030840675.1 Pyrinomonadaceae bacterium | reverse complement strand
GCCGGAAAAAAGAGTTGTGAAAACGAAGTACTCACGCTGCCGGCGTCGGAAAGCGATCCCTACGCTGGTTCCTCGCCGCACCCGGACACGCTCGAGCGTCGCGCCTTGACGCTGTGGCGTCTGGCCCATCGCCGCCAGGATTTTGTACTGCTCACCGCGCGGGCACTCGCGCGCCGCACGGTAACGCCGGAGGAAATTAAACGTGCGGGCGCCGTGCTCGCAAAGGACGACTTGCACGATCCCGAGGATCTGGTTGAGAGGCTCGTCGCTGCCGGTTACGTGCGCGAAGATCCGGTGGGGGCGGTGGGTGAGTTCTCAATGCGCGGCGGCATTCTCGATGTTTGGTCGCCGGGCCGCGAGCGGCCGGTGCGCATTGAATTCTTCGGCGATGAGATCGATTCCATTCGCGACTTCGATCCCGAGACACAACTTTCGACCAGCCAACTCAGTGCGATCGAAATTGTTCCCATGCGCGAGCTCGTGGTGCGCGGCGCGGACTTCAGCGACTGGGCTGATGTCGCCCGCCGGCGTTGGCACGACGAACGATATTCCCGGGCGCTGCTCGATCGCACTTCATTCGCGGACGAGGGCGAAAGCTTTGCCGGGTGGCAGTGGCTGCTGCCGATCATTAGTGAACAGAGCGGCAGTCTGTTTGATTACCTGGAGGAAACGGTGTTGGTCGTCGACGAGCCTGCTTCCGTGGAGTTGTACCTGGGTGAGGTTTTCCAAACGCTTGCCGAACGTTACGCCGAAACAGATGCCGTTGATGACATCGCACTCACGCCTGAAGAACTTTACCTCGCGCCCGAAGAGTTGCGCCTAAAACTGGACCAGAAGCAACGAATCGAGTTGCGCCTGCTGGGGCGTGCGGCGGCTGAAGTGGACCAGGCCGTCGCGCTGGATGCCGAAGCGCCGAAGGTGCAACTGGGCCGCACGCGCAAGGTGCGCGCGCCGCTGTTTCTTTTTCCGGTGGTCGGTGAAGCGACCGAAGTCGAATGGAAGACGCAGTCGGCGCGGCGTTATCACGGACGCATTGCGAGTTTGGTAACTGACCTGGCCGCTGCTCGTGAGCAGGGCGCCACGACGCTTTTCGTAATGCCGAGTTTGGGAGTCGCGGAACGCGTTGCTGAGATTCTGGCTGAATACCAGATCGACGCGCAGCTTTCGTTAGCGGACGAAACCGGAGACCGCGCCGCCGGCGGGCAAACGATCGTGACCGTGGGACGGCTGAGTAGCGGGTTTGAATTAAAGGGCGCGCGGCTGCTGACGCATGTTGAAGCCGACTTGTTTGACGAAGCTGGTGCGGCGGTAGTGGAGCGACGCGCACCGGGAGCCGATGGCAGCAGTCGGAAAGCGGAAGGCAGGAAGAAAAAGTCGAAGACGGCGGCGTTCCTTTCCGACTTTCGCGATTTAAAACCTGGCGACTTCGTAGTCCATGTCGACCACGGCATCGGTCGCTTCGGTGGTTTGCAAACACTCGATCTCGGCCCGCGCAGCAGCGAGTTTATGTTGCTGTTCTATGCGGAGGACTCGAAGCTCTACGTCCCCGTCGAACGACTTGATCTGGTGCAGCGTTACTCGAGCGCCGAGGGACATCAGCCCACGCTCGATAAACTCGGCGGGATCGGCTGGCAAAAGACCAAGGCTAAAGCCAAACGCGCGATGCGCGACATGGCCGACGAACTGCTGCGTTTGTATGCTGAACGAAAGTTAGTTGGCGGTTACGCGTTTGCCGCCGACACGCCCTGGCAACGTGAGTTTGAAGACGGCTTTGAGTATGTGCTGACGCCCGACCAGGAAACGGCCATCGAAGACGTCAAGCATGACATGGAAGAACCGACGCCGATGGACCGGCTCTTGTGTGGTGACGTTGGTTACGGCAAAACGGAAGTAGCCATGCGCGCTGCGTTCAAAGCGGTGATGGAAGGAAAGCAGGCGGCAGTGTTGACCCCTACCACCGTGCTTGCTTATCAGCACTTCGACACTTTTCGTAAACGCTTTGCGCCGTTTCCCGTGAAGATTGAATTGTTGTCGCGCTTTCGTTCCGCGAAGGAACAGAAGGAAGTGGCGAAGCGAGTCGAGGCGGGCACGATCGACGTGGTGATTGGCACGCACCGTTTGCTGTCAAAAGACGTGCGCTTCAAGGAACTGGGAATCGTCGTGGTCGACGAAGAGCAGCGCTTCGGCGTGGCCCACAAGGAGCGTTTGAAACATTTGAAGAAGAGTGTTGACGTCTTGACGCTGTCGGCGACACCAATTCCGCGCACGCTCAACATGTCGCTGAGCGGGTTGCGCGACATGTCTTTGATTGAAACTCCGCCGCGTGATCGACTCGCGATTCAAACACAAGTCGTGCAGTTTTCGGAAAACGTCATCAAGTCGGCAATTGAACTCGAACTGGGACGAGGCGGCCAGGTCTTCTTCATTCATAACCGCGTCGAGACGATCGAAACTATCGCGGCGCTGGTGCAACGGCTGGTGCCGCAAGCGCGCCTGGCGATCGGCCACGGACAGATGAACGAAAAAGAGATGGAGCGGATAATGCTCGATTTCATCGAGTTTAAGTTTGACGTCCTGGTGGCCACCACCATTATCGAGAACGGGATAGACATCCCCCGCGCCAACACCATCATCATAAACCGCGCCGATCAATACGGTCTTTCTCAACTTTACCAACTGCGCGGGCGTGTGGGACGCTCGAACCGGCGCGCTTATGCCTACCTGCTGATTCCGGGCGAACTGGAGTTGACGCCAATTGCCAAGCGGCGTTTGGCGGCGATTAGGGAGTTTTCAGATTTGGGCGCCGGCTTTCGCATTGCGGCCCTCGACCTCGAGTTGCGCGGCGCCGGCAATTTTCTGGGCGGCCAACAGTCAGGCCACATGGATGCGCTGGGTTTCGATCTTTATACGCAGATGCTGGAACGCACCGTCGCCGAGTTGCGCGGTGAAGCAGTCGAAGACGAAACCAGCGTCACCATAAACCTGGGTGTCGACGTCGCTATTCCGGATGAGTACATCAACGATATGGGCCAGCGTTTGCGAACTTACAAGCGCGTTTCTTCGGCCCGCGACGAAGAGACGCTCAACAGCATTCGTAACGAGACGCGTGATCGCTATGGTCGCTTGCCTGACTCGGTCGAACAGTTATTCGGTTACGCCTTGCTGCGACGGGTAGCCGAAGACCGCGGCGTGCTGTCAATTGACAAGACAGCGGACGGCGTAGCTTTGAAGTTTAGTGAGAAGGCGCGCATTTCACCGGAGAAGCTGGCTGCGTTTGTGAGCGCACGCGAAGGTCGTGTTTTTAGCCCGACCGGCGTGTTGAAGCTGACTCTGAATGACGACGAACAGGACTTTGGCTTAGAGACGGTGCGCGGCGTGTTGCTGGAGATAAGCGCATAGCTAACGTAGAGTGGAAACCAGGAAATGCGGACGCTGGCCTGATTTGTTATGCGAGTGATCTTTATGTTCAAATCTACCGCGCAACCGCAGTTAAGCAAGACAACCGCCGACAGCTGACCACCAACGATTCGATTACTAACCGTTATTAGGAGTATTTTTGTGAGATCCAAATTCATTTCGCTTGCCACCACCGGCCTGTTTGCGCTCGCACTGCTTGCCTCGGCGCCGGCGCGGGCCCACGCGCAGGAGAGCGAGCTACAAGTTGTTGACGAAGTTATCGCGCAGGTAAACGACGACGTGATTACCCTTTCGATGCTCAAGCGGGAGTCGAAGGAGCGCATCGATTCGTTGAAGCAGTCAGGGATGCCGCAGGCGGAGGCCGAGGCTGAAGTGGCCAAGCGTCAGTCGGAATTAATCGCCACGCTAGTGAACGAGATGCTGCTGCTGCAAAAAGGTAAGGAACTCGATATGTCGAGCGAGGTGGAGGCCGAGGTTAACCGCCGCATGCTCGACGTCGCCAAAGAGCAGGGGATTCCGACCATTGAAAAACTGGACGCCGCGATGCGCGAGAGTGGGGTCGATCCGGTAGCTACCCGGCAAACGTTACGCACCGAGATCATGAAGCAGATGGTGATTCAACAGGAAGTTGATCGCAAACTTTTTCTCGGCCCCACGATCGACGAGTTGCAAAAATATTTCCAGGCGCATCAAGACAAGTTTCGCAAGCCTGAAAGCGTTACCATCTCTGAATTATTCCTGAGTTCGGCCGGCAAGAACGAGGCGGAAGTGAAGGCACGAGCGCTGGAACTGGTCAGGCAGTTGCGCGCGGGCGCTGACTTCGCCGCCATCGCGGCGGCCAATTCCGAGCGCGAAGTAAACGGCGTACGGACCGGACCGCAAAACAAGGGCCGCGTTGGCGTGTTCGAGTTGCCGAGCCTGCGCGAGGATATCGCCAAGGCGATTCAGGACGTGAAAGCCGGCGGCGTGAGTGAACCGCTGCGCAGCAATGATGGTTATCAAATTTTCCGCGTGGACGAACGCACACCCGCCAGCAACGCTGTCACCTTTAATGAGAACAAGGTGCGCGAGGCAATCACGATCGAAAATAGCGATAAGCAGCGCGACGAATACCTTCAGGGCCTGCGCAATGAAGCCTACATCAAGATTGCTGAGAGTTACCGCACCTCGGTCGCTCCGTTGTTGAAACTCACGCCGGAAAAGGTAGCCGACAGCAGCACGAGTTCGGCGCCTGAGAAGCCGGAAAAGAAAAAAGGAAAATTCCTCGGCATCATTCCAAGACCGTAAGAGTAGTTTCGAGTTCCGAGTT
>JAVEEA010000130.1 GCA_030840675.1 Pyrinomonadaceae bacterium | reverse complement strand
TTGCCAAGTTTCGCGCTGTAGTCTTTCGACGCGTTGCGATAGGCGCTGTTGCCACGAAAGTCATGACGCCCACGATTGCGGTCTTTGCGCCCTTCCTTGATTCCTTCGTTGTAGCCGGCATTAAGCGCGGTTTGGCGCAACTGGAATGAGCCGCCGTACTGCCCGTAACGATCCCAGTTTCGTCCTCTTTGATTTGGTCTGTTGCTGCTCCGCTGGTCTCGTTGCTGGCGATTTTGCGCCGCCCAGGTTTGCGCTTCGACGAACGTACCCGAAGCAAAAGTCGCACCCAGAACGAGTGCGATTGCCAACTTAGAAACTTTTCCGAACCTGTTCATGTTGTTCCCCCTCTTAACCCTGTTTGACTGTCTTAATGGATTAGACACGGGGAATGCGGGAACGGTTACTCACGGGAATAACTTTTCCGCGGCGAAGGTCAATGAGACCGAAGGGTCGCCAGTGGTTGGCCCGCAGTGACTCGCTCCCCGATGCGCGCCGCGATCGCAGTAACGATGCCGGAGTTACCCGCACGCACGATGACAGTCTCCGCGAGGGGCGTAGCGAACGGAGTGGCTGAAGCGAAGTCCGGCTGTCGCGCGGCGATTAATCCGGCTTGCGCTTCCTGCGCGGCGTTCCGTGCTTTTTGGAAACGCTGTTGCGCCTGGTCATAAAGCGCGCGCTCTCCGTCCAGATCACCTTGCGACGCCTGGCCCGATGCGACCAGCACAGTAAGTCTCTGCACTTCGACTTCGTGACGCACCACTTCGGCACGGGCAGCTTCAATTTCCGCATTCGCAGCTTGAATGGACCGGGCAGCGCGCGCCTGCCGATCCTCGACTTGCGCCAAAGGTGTGCTTTGGGCAGTCGCGTAAACGGCAATCTCAGCGATGGTCTGATCCGCAACGACCTGCATGCCCTCGCGCACCATCACCCGACGAATCTCGCCCGCTACGGGGGCACTCACGATAATGATGTTCTGCGATTGGTCTTTGCGACCGCAGGCTGAGCAGGCGATGCACACGACGAATAGCATCATCAAGACAAGAACATTCGCGGCTTTGAAACTAAAACTGTTCACGCAGCGAACCTCCCAAAAGCTATTCATCCCGGGTTACGCCGGTTGGCTCGCTGACAGTTTTCGCCGGGATGCCCGGCGCAAAACTACCCGCTAACCCCGTGACGTTTTCAGTGGCCACTTCAGCCGTACGGGCTGGGCCATCGCTGCGGACCGCGACGTGGTTCGCTTCCAAAGTGTTACCGGTCGCATGTTGAAAGTCGGCGATTGCTTTGTTGAGATCCGTCTGCGCTTGAAGTTCGCGGCCACGCGCGGCCAGGAGTTCTGTCTGCCGCTGCAACACCAGAAAGATTGTGCTGGTGCCGGCACGAAATTGCCGCTGCTCGCTCTCATACTGTAGTTCGGATGAGGAACGCGTCGCGGCCGCGGCCGCGAGTCGTGCCTCGGCGGAGCGCAGCGACTGGGAAGCGTTGCGCACTTCCGCCTCGATAATTTGTTCCGTCTGCGCGCGTTGATTCACGATACGGTTGCCCAGCGCGAGCGAACTCCCCAGATTTGCTTCAGCTGTCCGGTTGCGCAACGGGAGCGAGACGCGTACGCCAATATTGTAGGTTGGATAATCGCGCTGCAGAAGATTAGTCAGCGACTGGTTCAGACCACCGATCAGGTTTGGCGGAACGGTGCTGCCGGTGGCTGTAGTCGCTCGTGGTGTGGGCGTGCCGGCAAGCCCGGCGGATGTGTACGTGCCGACGAGATCGACTTGCGGCTTGGTTAATTCGCGGAAGTAACGGGTATCGATCCGATTGATCTCAGAGTTGGTTTGCAACTGGGCCAACTCCGGCCGCGTCTTCATGGCATTGCTCAAGGCCAACTCGAGCGGTACGTGTGGCGGCTCCAGGCTGACGGGAGTGACGGGCGTGAGCGGACTGGCCCATAGCGACGCCGTGCGATCGGGCAGAATGAGAGTCTTCAGTGTGTTCTCGGCTCGCTGCACCGCTTCCTGCGCCGTGTAGACGTTCTGTTCAAAGGTGGTCACCTGAGTATTGGCCGCGACGATGTCGATTGGCGCCAGCACTCCCTGCGCCACCAGACGTTGATTACTTTCCACCTGTAAACGAGCCTGCTTGACCGCGTCAATCTGCACCTGCAAATTTCTTAGCGCAAACGCGAGGTCCCAGTACGACTGCTGCACCTGCGAGATGACGTCGATAGCGCGCTGGCGAAATTGTGCGTCCGTCAGGCTAAGGTTCTTCTTAGCAATCTCGATTAGACGGCGGTTGTTGTCAAACCTGAGACCGCGCCAAAGCGGTTGGGTGTAAGTGGCAACCAGCGACGAAGGAAACTGCGGATTAAGCGTCGCGTTCTGATTTGAGGTTGAGAGCCTTGACGCTGAGAAGTCGAGTTGATACGAACCGCCGCCGATTGGCGAATTGCCGTTAAGGCTGGTTAGGTTCGTCACTTCCTTTTGCCTGACAAAACCGTTCACGCCGCCGCCGATGGTCGAGCTGGTTGGAGTGGTACGACTTTCAAAGTAACTCTGCGATGAGACGACCGGATCGTAAACACCGCGCGCGCCGGCCAGATTAAACTCGGCAATCTTCACATCAATACGCGAGCTGTCAATGTCGTTGTTGTTTTGCAGCGCAAACACGATCGCCTCGTTGAGTGTAATCGGAGTTTGATTGGCGACATCGACTCCCACTCGATCCGCCGCAGGCAGCGGACGCGCCGGAGCTTCAAAGTTTGGCGCAATCGGCGGCGGGTCGGCAGGCAATTCCGCTGGCGCGATACCGGGCGCTACTCCGACGTTCTGACCGGGCGTTTGCTGTACGCCAATGGCGGGTTGCGTGGCTGGCGTGCCTGGCTGCGGCGCTTGGGGCGCTGAGTTTGTCGGTGCTGTTTGCGTTGGCGGTTGTTGGGACGCGGGAGTTGCTGGCGCACTCGGCGTCGCGGCCGGTTGTGGAGATCTCTGCGGCGCGGTTTGCGGTGTTGTGGTGGTCGTGCCCGTAGGCGATTGTCCCGGGGCAAGCGCCGCCGGTATCGCCAGGCACGCGGCGAATAAAACTAAAGCGCTGCTTTGTCGCAACGAATTGAACCAGCGTGCGTTGACCAGCAGTCGTCCCCGGCACGGGATGTTTTGAAACTTCATCGGCATTACCATCCTTCTAGTCTTTCCTTGACGGCGGGGGACTAACAACTTTTGCTTTGCGAGAAAACGGCGCCGAGATCGCGGCGTAGGTCTGCGCGAGTCGCCGGCCCGCAACCCCTTTGAAATTGCTGAACCCTGCGCCGACGGCGCCCCACACGCGCGAATCCCGCGCATCTTCAAAGAGAGAATAGAAAACCGGCACGGCCAGCAGCGTCAGTAACAAACACAAACTTTGTCCCCCCACTACCAGCACGCCAATCGAGCGATTGGTGGCCGCGCCCGCGCCACTGCCGATAATCAACGGCACCATTCCCGCGACGAGCGCGATGGTCGTCATCAGGATCGGACGCAGGCGGTCACGGTTTGCCTGTAGGATGGCGCTATAGCGGGCCATTCCGTGCGAACGTAACTCGTTGGTGTGATCAATCTGCAGGATTGCGTTTTTCTTGACGATGCCAAACAGCAACAGGATTCCCAGGGCCGAGAAAATATTCAGGCGTTGCCCGGCGGCGAGCGTTGAAAGCAGTGCGAAGGGAACTGAAAGCGGCAGCGTCAAAAGGATCGTTACCGGATGGATAAACGACTCAAACTGCGCCGCGAGAATCAGGTACATGAAAACGAACGACAGCGCGAACGCCAGCATGAACGAACGGTTTGCACGCTGCAGTTCCTTCGACTGGCCGGTGACGCCGGTGAGATATCCCGGGTCCATCTTCAACTCCTGGGCATAACGCTGAATCGCGACCAGGCCGTCAGCCTCCGAACCGTTCGGCGCCAGACTAGCGGAGACAGTCACCTGCCGCTGGCGGTTGAGCCGATCGATTGAAGCGGGACTCTCGCCTTCTTCGAGACGCACCAGCCGCTCCAAACCAACGGTACCGCCCGAGCTTGAAGCCACCGTGAAATTACTCAAGTTCTCGCGCGTCCGGCGAAACTCTTCGCCCGCGCGCACCACCACGTCATATTGATCGGAGCCTTCGCTGAAGGTGGTGACGCGCTGACCGGCTGCCAGCGTACTGAGTGCCTGCGCGACGTCGCCTGCTTTGACGTTTAGGTCAGCGGCCCGCTGGCGATCGATGATGATGCGGACTTCCGGACTGCTGAGCTGTAGCGAGCGATCCGCATCGCGAAAGTTCTGGTCCTGCTTAATGCGTTCCACTAACTTCGCGGAGTACTCGTCAAGTTTTTTGATGTCGGGACCGCTGATGAAAAAGGCCAGCGACGAACCGCCGCGACCGCCGCCGCCGATGCTCGCGCCGATCGAAGACGTACCCGATGCCGTGATCACATATTCCTTCGGATACTTGCGCTTGCGGATCATCTCGCGCGTCTGCGTAATCAAATCAGTCTGCGAAAACTTGCGGTCGGCGACCGGTTTCAGTCTTACCGAAATCGAACCGGTGTTTGGCGACTGGGCGCCGCCGCCGCCGCCCGCGTTTACGAGCGTGCTCTCGACACCGGGGATTTGTTCGCGGACATCGCGCGCAATCCGGTCCAGCACCGACTGGGTCGCCGGCAGGCTGGTACCCTGGGGCGTACGCAGCGACACCTGGTAAGCCGACTCGTCCTCGTCAGGCAGGAAGTTGTAACCGACCAGTTTATAGAGCGGCCAAATTGCGATCACGGCGATAGCGCAAGCCGCGACGACGATCCAGCGATGCGCCATGGACCAGCGCAACATCCCCATGTAGAAGCGATCGACCGGGCGATAGAAACGGCCGCCTTTCGATGATGAGTGCGCATAGGTTTGGGTGCGATCCTCAGACGCGGGTGGCGCCGTCGCGCCGTCAACCGCGGGCCCGCCCTCAGGCAGGGGCGCTGGTTCGATCGGTTTGATCCAGCGAGCCGCAAGCATCGGCGTCAGGGTGAAGGAAACGATCAAGCTAACGGCAATAGCGGCCGCCGAGGTAAGTCCAAACGACGACATGAAGCGCCCGACGATCCCGGACATGAAGCCGACGGGAGCAAACACGGCGAGCAGCGAGAGGGTGGTCGCCATAACTGCCAGGCCAATCTCTTTCGTGCCCTCGATCGCTGCCTGAAAGGGGTGCATGCCCTTTTCTTCGACAAAACGATAAATGTTTTCCAGCACTACGATCGCGTCGTCAATCACGATGCCCACCATTAGTGTCAACGCCAGCATCGTCATTTGGTTCAGCGAGTAACCAAGCGCGGCGATGAGCGCGAAGGCCGAAATGATCGAAGTCGGAATGGCCAGCGCGGCGATGATAGTGGTACGAAAGTTCCACAGGAACAGAAAGACAATGATGGCGGCGAGCAGGCCACCGACGATCAAGTGCTCTTCGATCGAGTGGAGACTGGTTTCGATAAACTCCGACTGGTCGCGGGTAACATTAATCTTGAGGTCGGCGGGCAGCAGCGGTTGAATCTCCGCCATGCGTTGCTTCACGGCATTGATCACGGCAATCGTGTTCGCACCAGACTGCTTTCGGATGCCGAGCGACACTGATGGCACTCCATTCAAGGAAGCGGCGGAGGTCGGATCGACACCTGAATCTTCGACACGGCCAATGTCGCTGACCTTTACCGGATAGTCGTTGCTGGTGGCGATCACGATGTTATTAAAGTCTTCCACTTTGGTGACGCGCGAGAGTGTGCGGAGCGTCACCGTGCGGGCGCCCTCGTCAAGCCGGCCACCGGGTAGTTCAAGGTTCTGCGCTTGCAGCGCGCTCGACACCTGAGTCACCGACAGGTTGTAAGCACGCAGTCGATTGGGGTCGAGGTAGATTTTTATTTCGCGCTGACGTCCGCCGAATACGACTACTTCACCGACGCCGTCGGCGGATTCGATTCGCTCCTGCACTTGCTTCTGGACGATGTTAGTTAGTTCAATCGAAGAACGCGGCGCGCTGATCGCGTAAACCAGAACGGGTTGCGAGTCAGGATCAGCTTTCCGTACGACCGGCGGGTCGGCAGTCTCAGGCAGGCGATTAATGATCGTACTGACCTTATCACGCACCTCCTGCGTCGCCAGGTCAGGATCTTTATCAAGGTTGAAGTTGATGGTGATGTTGGAGCGACCCTGCGCCGACGACGAGCGCATCTCGTCAATGCCCGGCACAGTGTTCACCACGCCTTCGATGACGTCGGTGATTTCAGTTTCGATCTCCTCGGGAGCGGCGCCGTTGTTGGTGGTAGAGACGGAGACAGTTGGGATATCAATTTTGGGGAAGCGGTCCACACCGAGCGTGAAGAAAGAAAACCCGCCAATCACGGTCAGGATTAAGACGATGACCGTGGCCAGGACGGGACGTCGAACGCAAATTTCTGCCAGCTTCTGCATACTGTGTTGCTCTAAGGCCCAGCCCGCCCAGTGGCTGCGACGGTTCTTATTGCTTTACGCGCGCACCTTCGAAGAGTTGTTGAATGTTGCTGGTCGCGACTATCTCGTCCGCATTGACGCCGGAAAGAATCTGTACGGTCTCTCCTTCTTGATCGCCGATTTGCACCACGCGCAACTTTGCGACGCCGTCCTGGATTACAAACACACGATACGATTGCGTGTTCTGATCGTTGAAGACCGCGGTGCGCGGGACGAAGACCGACTGGCCACCGCCCTTGCGCAAAATCCGCACGGTGGCAAACATGCCGGCGCGCAAAGCGTTATCGCCATTCTCAACCGCGGCTTCGATGGTTGCCGATCGTGAAACCGGATCGATGGCCGGGTTGACTGCAGTCACCTGGCCACTGAACTTCCGATCCCGATGCGCGTCCACTTCCAGAGACACGCTCATGCCGGGCGTGATGAAAGGAGCGTCCGCTTCCGGTACCAGGATTTGCAGCTTGAGCGGATTGGTACGCAGCAACGTCGCGATCGTCGATGCCGGCGTCACGTATTCACCCACCGCAATCGGTCGGTTGCTGACGTAACCCGAGTAAGGCGAGCGCACCACTGAATCGGTGACAGCCTTCTGGGCAATGCTCACCTGCGAGCGCGCCGCGGCGACTCCGGCTTCGGCACTTTGAATGGCTTGATTGCTTTGGCGCGCGATGTTGACGGCGGCTTCCAACTGCTGCCGCATGTTGTTCACTTGCGCCGC
>JAVEEA010000091.1 GCA_030840675.1 Pyrinomonadaceae bacterium | reverse complement strand
CCAATGCCGGCACGAGGTTGTTTCACAGTTGTTCAATCAGTTCGAGGAAAGCGCGCGGGTCAATCGGCTTAGTGACATGCTCATTGAATCCGGCGGTTAGGGATCGGCGGCGATCGTCAAACATTGAGTAGCCCGTGACAGCTACCAGCGGCACTTGGTCGTAAGCGGGCAACGCCCTGATGGCTTCAGCGAGTTGGTACCCGTTCATTCCCGGCATACCGATGTCGGAAATGATGATGTCGTACTGGTTCTCACTAACCAGATCAATGGCTGCTCGCGCCGACGAAGCAGTCGAGACATCGTAACCAGCATGCGTCAACAACACCGACAGCATGTCCGTTACATCGGCGACGTCATCAACAACCAGGGCGCGCCGACGGCTGCCGGCGTTTTCCCGAGTTTGTTCTTCGAGCGCTGAGCCGGAGTCAAAGGTTGCTGAGCGGCTGGGCTGGAATTGAGTTGGAAAAAGTAACTCGGCGACCTTGGGAGCGCCGATTTTGGCACTAAGAATTGACTCAATCATCGGGGACCTTTCCCTCTTGAAGGTGCGTTATTCTGTACTGGAAAAGGGGGGCACTTAATGTAGCCGAAACAAGAATTCCTGTCTAGGAATCGTTGCCGAGGAGTCTCTTATGCTCAGTTCTGCTCGGCGGCGACTAGGCGTACTTTGCGCCTCGCGGTGAATAATAGTTTCAAAATATTAACCGCGGAAGCGAAGAGCGCAGCGAATGCGTCAGAGGCTTTTAGAAGTGACAGGTCGCCCGCACTCCCCGTGTCTACCTCGCTTGTGTTAGGTTTGCTTGATGTACCCAGCCGGCAATCTTCTTATTCCCGTAGCTCATGGCCAACTGGAAGCGATTCTCAAGCAACCGCGCGTTACGCCGGCGCGCGCCGCGGCCCTCGTGCTTCATCCGCATCCGCTCGGCGGTGGCACGATGCATAACAAGGTAGTCTTTCGCGCCGCCGCCGCGCTGAATGAAGCCGGCCTAATTGCGTTGCGCTTCAACTTTCGCGGCGTGGGCCAGAGCACGGGTGTGCACGACGAAGGACGTGGTGAACTCGATGACGTGCGCGCCGGATTGCAGTATCTGGAAGAGAAATATCCCGGTCTGCCCGTTACGCTATGTGGCTTCTCGTTTGGCGCGCGCGTGGGTTTGGAGATCGGGATTGCGAATGAGCGGGTACTGAACCTGATCAGTATCGGTACCCCGGTAGACAAATATGACTTTGGGTTTCTCGAGTCGTGTCCAAAGCCGATCCTGTTTGTTCACGGTGACCGTGATGAGTTTGGTTCCGTCCCGCGGTTGGAATTGCTGGTCGCGAAGATCAAGCTACACAACCCGCGAGTTACGGTGCGTCTGATCAAGGACGCCGGTCACTTCTTCGAAGGCCATTTGGATGAACTCAAACATGCGATCGTGGACTGGACAGCGCCACCGTCTGGTCCATCCGATCTCTAATCACTGTCGTTTTTTAGGCGGGTCCGCTTCGTCAATCGCCGCGCTGATCGAGATAAACTTTGCCGTCGGGTTTTGTTCGCGCCAGCGTAATTTGAGAATTGCAAAGGCCACCGCCACGACAATGGCGAGTGCAAAGCCGCCAATAAGTTGCCGGCCGAGGCCGTCGAAGTCCGACGGTCCGTCTGAGATGTTGCTGGCGATCACGCGGAGCAGGTAGAACGCTAATGCGGCAGGCATGGCTTGGCGACCTTTCTGTTGCAGATGTAACGTAGCCAGCGCAAACTTAGACGCCCGCGTTGCGGACTTGTTCCCGCGGCAGTTTAGTAATCAGGACAAACAAAATGAGCGCATACCGCGATCCGGCCATACGAATAACTCTCTTGCCCCGCGACACGAATTCGGCGGGCACGGTTTTCGGCGGCGTCATCCTTAGTTACATCGACATGGCCGGCGCGATCGAGGCGCACCGTCACACGGGTATGCCGCGCTTCGTGACCGTAGCGATGCGCGAAGTCATATTTCATAAGCCTGTGTTTGTTGGCGACCTGGTTAGTTTCTACGCGGAAACGATCAGCGTCGGAAATACCTCGATCACCATCCGCGTAGTAGTCGAGACTGAACGGGTTGGTTCGTCGAAGGAGCAGGTGCGCGTCACGGAAGCTGAGGTGGTCTACGTGGCAGTGGATGAGTATCGCCAAAAGACAAAGATCAAAGAGCGCGATAAGTGAATAAACTCGGTTGGCAATCAATTAGTTCAACAAGGCTTGCATGCGATGCAAGCCGCTGGCGGCTTCGGTGAAGCCGGGCCGTTGTTCGAGTGCTTTGCCGTAGTGGCGCGCGGCGTCGAGATACTTCTTGCGGGCTTCGTAAGTCCGGCCGAGATTGAAATGCGGGAAGGCGTAGGATTCGTAACGCGGAGCGTAGAGCGCGCGTTTGAACCAGCGAATACTCGTATAGTTATCGCCTTTCGCCAGCAGGTAGCTGCCAATGTCATTGTAAGGATTTCCGAGCGTCTCATCGACGCGAATAGCTTCCAGGCATTCCTCAATCGCCTCGTCGTAGCGGTTCTGAAAACTATAAACCCAACCCAGGAAGGTGTGGGCTTCGGCGGTCGGATAGGTTTCGATCGAACGTTGGTAAAGTTCGATCGCTTCTTCGTAATTGCCGGCGAGCTGCGCCTGGTAAGCTTCCTGGAACAGCTCTTTCGCTTCATACTTCGCGAGTGGCGAAGAGTCGTCTTCGTAAACGTCGTCGTTCATTAATTCCCGTGCTGGAGGCCTGACGCCACCTTGGCTTTGTTCTCTTGTCACTGGAGAAGAGCGGCGACGCCACTCCTCCAAATCAATTGCAATCGCTCTTCGGCTTCTGCTTCTGGTCCAGACGCTTAATGCGACCCTCTACTTTGGGAGCTATCACTTTCCGGGCGCTGATCGCGGTCTGCAGAATGTCTGAATCAAACTGCGCTCGTTCACGCGGAATGAGCAACCGCGTACCTTTAAGCATTTCGTAACCGTCGCCGCCGTCAATCGCCACATAATCGCTCGTCGCCAGCGTGTAAAGTTTCTGGTCGTCGAGAGGCTGGCCGTTAATCGTCAAAGTCACAATTCGTGAACCCGCGGGCCGGTTGGCGTTAAAGGTAAACTGAACGCCGGATACTTGCGGGAAGCGACCGGGTTCCGCGTCCTCTGCGCTGCGTGCCACACCGTGCTCCAGCACTTGTCGCAGCAGCGCGCCGCTTAGTTCGACCTTCACCACTTTGTTTTTGAAGGGCAGGGTCGATAGCACGTCACGTTTGGTCAAAGCGCCGGCCGGAATTATTTCATCGGCGCGAATTGAGCCGCCATTCATCAAGCCAACATCGGCACGGGTTGCCGCACGAAACGCGTCCGCGATAAAGTTGCCCATGTTTGTTTCCTGAGTGCGACTAATTGCGCTTCTCGCATCAAGCGGGGTCGCGGTGCGGCCGACCACCACCGAAAGTTCCTTTAACAACGCTCCATACTTACGATTGAGTGCGCCGAACTCCGGATCGTCTTTGATTCGATCGGTTACCGGAATGACCTGCCAGTCGATGCTTTCAACCGCTCCGCTGGACTTGGAAATGTTCAAATCGATTTGGCCGAGTTCGCGCGCGTCCGCGGTCATTTTGAAGATTGGCGCGCCGCCCGACGACGACTCAAGCAACGTATGCTCGTGGCCGCCGATGATTACATCGACGTCCGCACAACGCGCAACCTGTTTGTCTTCGCCCATTGAAAGATGCGTCAACGCTACGACTGTCTTCACGCCACGCTGGTGGAGTTCCGAGACGACCTGCTGCGCGGTCTCGCAGGGATTGCGAAACTCGACGTCCGGCCCGGGACGCGACGTAACCTGCGTTTCTGCCAGCGTCAAACCAAAAATTCCCACCTTCACGCCGTCAAACTCGCGGATCACATAGGCCGGGGCGTCGCCAAAGGGCTTGCCGGTTTTTCTATCGATCACGTTCGCGGCGATCCATTTGAAATGAGACTCACTCATGCGCTGGCGCAAGACCTCTGGGCCAAAGTCGAACTCGTGGTTGCCAAAGGTGGAGTAGTCGAGGCCGGCGGTGTTCCAGGCATCGATCATTTGCGCACCCTTGTAGGTAATCGACTCCACGGAAGGTGAGAGCGTGTCACCGGAAAGCAGGAAGAGAGTGTGGGGCGACGTTTTCTGAATTTCTTTTTTCAACGTCAGTACACGGGCCAATCCGCCTCGGGTGCCGAGTGCTACCGGTGCGAATTGATAGACGTCGTTCACCTGCAGCAACGTCACGCGCACGGTGCACTCGGGTTTTTGTTGGGCCGAGAGCGATACCAGCGTCGTCAGCAAAACAAAAAGTACCAGCATCGTTTGCCAGGTATGCAGGCGTGTGAATTTCATTTTATTCTCCCAGTACGAAGGCGGCCGGCGGCGCTTGAGAACTTTCCCTGGTTGACTTAATACTCCTTGTGTCTTCGAGTCACACTTAATAAGACGTCGACGTTGAATTATACTCGGCCCGCAAGCCGCGGGGTACTTGCGCGCCGGTCCGGAGTTTGCGCGTGCTTCGCAATTAAGGACTTGTCTGAACAGGAACTGTGGGACGCGGCAAAAACGTCCAACGCATTTGAAGGCTACTCCCATGTCTGAAACAATTTTTCTCACCGGGTTTCCAGGCTTTATCGCTACTCGCCTGCTACGCCGTCTCGCGCGCGACGACACACGCTTCCTGTTGCTGGTCCAACCGGCGTTCGCCGAACGGGCGCAGGTTGAGATCAAGAGTCTCGCAACCGGAACCGGCAGATCAAGTTCCGATTTTGTACTCATGCAGGGAGACATAACCGCGCCGGGCCTGGGCTTGTCGCCGGCAGACCTCGCCCGCGCCCGCGCCGAGACAACTGTCCTGTTTCACCTGGCAGCCGTTTACGATCTCGCGGTCGCGCGCGACTTGGCCCTGGCGGTAAACGTGGAAGGTACGCGTCAGGTCAATGAATTCGCCCGCTCGCTTTCGTCCCTCCGGCATTATCATTACATTTCGACCTGCTACGTCGCCGGCAAACGTACCGGTCGAATTTTGGAGCACGAACTCCGCCATGACGCAGGCTTTCGTAATTATTACGAGGAAACCAAATATCTCGCGGAGTTGGAAGTCGAGAACCTGAAAGCAGAGTTGCCGGTGACGATTCACCGGCCGGCGGTGGTTTGCGGTGATTCGCGTACGGGTGAAACTGCCAAGTATGACGGCATCTATTATTTGATTCGCTATTTGCTCAAGTGGCCGGCGTTGCTTTCAAGTTTCAATATCGGTAACAGCGACGTGGCGTTGAACCTCGTGCCGGTGGATTTCGTGGTGGAAGCGATGGCGAGGCTCGCGTGCGAACCACGCGCCGTGGGCGAGACTCTGCAACTCGCCGATCCGGCGCCGCTCACCACGCGCGAACTCTTCAACGCGATCACCCGTTCGATCAAGGGCAGGGAATCACGCGTCACGATTCCCGCGCGGCTGGTCGAGTTTTCTCTAATGCTGCCGGTGGCTCCGAAGGTAAGCGGGTTACCACATTCTGCCGTGCCCTATTTTTTCCTAAAGCAAAACTACGACACCGCGGTGGCCCAGGAATTACTAAAGCCTCACGGCATCTCCTGTGCGCCATTCAAGAGTTACGTGGACATCATAGTCGCCTACGCGGCGAGTCACCCGCGGTTGTAACCCCGTGTGGGGGTGTCCCTCCCGAACGGCAGAACATCGGATCTACCGGCGCTTGACAACCTAGTAGTTTAGAATTAGTCTAAATTTATTCATGGCACGAGCAGTAGAAACTCCCAGAAGTGAAGACAAGCTGACGCGGCAGCGTGAGGCGGTATTGCAAGTCATTCGTGCGCGTGAAGACCACCCCACCGCGAATGAGATCTTTCAAGCAGCCCGTCTCAACCTGCCGACCATCAGTTATGCCACTGTTTACAACTCGCTTCGCTTTCTTAAGGAAGCCGGGCTGGTGCACGAAATAAAGTTTGGTGACGGCGCCAGTCGTTACGATCGCGAGACGGACAGGCACGACCATGCGATCTGCAACGAATGCGGCAAGCTGGTGGATTTCGACTTGCCGCAAACAGCCGAACTGATGCAGGCCGCGGCGCGCAAGTCAAAATTTAAAGCGGCGTCAGTTCATTTAACTCTCAAGGGCGTGTGTCCCGATTGCCGCGCAACATAGGCGGTAGAAATTTCAGGTTAGAAAATCATTAAGTTGAAAATTGGAGGATTCATGACAGCAGCGACAGCAATTGCAACCGAGAAGGCGATGGTCGGCCAGCCGGCGCCGGACTTTGATATGGCCTCAACCAAGAACATTGAAAAGCTTAACGAAAACGTGAAGCTGGCGGACTACCAGGGCAAATGGTTGGTGCTTTTGTTTTACCCGCTCGACTTCACTTTCGTTTGCCCGACCGAACTGACGGCTTTTAGCGACCGTTACGAAGAGTTTCAGGGAATCGGCGCCGACATTATCGGTGTCTCCACTGACTCGGTGTTTTCGCACCGAGCGTGGATCAAGACGCCGCGCGACAAGGGTGGCGTGGAAGGCCTGGTCTACCCGCTGGCGGCCGACGCTACGAAAAACGTTGCGCGTGACTACGGCGTGCTGATCGAAGATCGTGGTATCGCTCTGCGCGGACTATTCATCATCGATCCCGAGGGCACGTTGCGTTACAAGGTCGTGCACGATCTGAATATCGGACGTTCGGCGGAAGAAACGCTACGGGTCATTCAGGCGCTGCAGACCGGCGGCTTGTGCCAGGCGGAGTGGAAGCCGGGCCAGAAGACTCTAAATGCGTAAGAGTGAGTGATGAGTGAAGAGTGATGAGTAATACCCTGGGGGTCTGGCTTGTCACTTGTCACTCTTAACTTTTATCTCAGAGAAAAAATCATGGGAATGAGAATTGGAACAGAGATGCCGCCGCTCGCAGGCGCGACCGAATGGTTTGGCGGTACGCAGGTTCACGCGGAGGCAGAGGCGCAGGGACATCCCACGCTGGTCCACTTTTGGTCGCAGAGTTGCGGGATGTGTAAGACAAACCTGCCACGAATTGCCGAGTGGCGCGATGATTTGCGTGCTAGTGGTCTGCGCGTGATCGCGGTACACATGCCGCGTTACGAATCAGACACGGATATGGAAGCGGTGCGCGAGGCAATTGCGGTCCACGGCATCACCGAGCCGTGTGCCGTTGATAACGAACATAAACTGAAGGACGCATTTCAAAACGAGCAGGGCTTCGTGCCCGCCTATTATCTTTTTGATGGGGCGGGAAAACTGCGCGGTTTTGCGGCCGGTGAGCGTGGTCTCG
>JAVEEA010000072.1 GCA_030840675.1 Pyrinomonadaceae bacterium | reverse complement strand
TTTTAGCTATCATAGTCGCCTGCGTGGTTTGCTTGACCCTGGCTATGACAGGAGTTGCGCAGGACAAGCAGCCACCGATTGATATCTGGGGCTTGCGTTCGGAAAGCATTACGACTTCGCTTATTGGCGATGCTACGTCTCTTGAGTCTTTTGAGCGCGCAATAATGTTTGCCCGCCTTGGCGACGCATGGTGGGACTATGATCGAGAGCGCGCGCGTTCATGGATCAAGAAATCGATTGAGATCGTCGAGTACATGCCCGATGAGCATGATGCAACTGAACACCTGCAGCGCCTCGCCACCGCCCGGGAAATCCTAAAGATAGGAGGACCTCGCGATGAAGACGTTGGCCGGACACTGAAGGACATCCTTACTTCTGACGCCGGGAATGGATCGACGACGGAGAATAATCTAAGTGCTGACGCGCTGATAGAGACGGCGCTCGCGATTGTGAAAAGCGATCCTCAACGCGCGGAAGAGCTGGGCGTTGAGTCTCTTCGCATCGGCCACCCTGCGATGCTCGCTGGATTGTTGTGGGAGTTGCGGCGTCGCGATACAAAGCTAGCGGACCAGCTGTTTATGCAGGGCGTCATTGCGGTACGAGAGACTTACGACTATGCGCTGTTCTCTTCGCTGCTACGAGTTGCGTTTCCTGTGCTGGATGGCGCGGGACCCGCAGCCCCCGCTCCGCCGGACTTACTTCGATCACAACTCGCTCAAGCTGTAGTGCTGTATCTCCAGCAGGTTCGAGGGTCAACTAATGAACCGGCGGCGCTCTGTTCGCAAACAGCTTCATTCCTTATCTTGATCGTGCCCTTGCGAAATGAATTCGATCGCTTCCTGCCGCCGGCACAGTCGGCCTTTATGCGGCAGGCGATCACAGCCTGTCAGTCCAGCCTTGGTTCCATCGGAGAGCAACGAGTTGAAGAGTCTCAACGTGAGCCTCTTAAAACCGTTGAAGATTTTTTGGCTTCTGCTGACAGGGCCAAGTCTCCAAACGCGAAGACTGTGCTGCAAGTGGGCGCGGCACAGTTGGCAGTGCACCAACGGAACATTGATCGGGCCTTAAGCATTCTGGACGCCATGGATACCGAGGCCAGGATATTTCTCAACGGAGCCTGGGAAAAATGGCGCAGTGAGTGGGCAGCGTTGTCTGCATTGGAGCACCTCAAGAATGATGATTTTGCCGGCATGCGGAGAATCATCGAAGCAGTGCCCGCGGGCCTGCGGGTAGCCAGCCAAATCTCACTGGCATATCAGGCCCCACCACAGAAGTATGGCGATTTGATAATAGGACTGCTTCAGGAGGCCCGCGAAGGGTTGCCCAAAGCGGATATGACCAACGCTGAGAAGGGGCAGTGGTACCTACCGCTCTTGAAGCTTTACGCGAAATTTCTTCCGGTAGACGCTTTTGCGGTGTTCAAGGAAATGATTGCCGCGTTGAATCGCACCGAACGAGCTACGCCAACGACAGACAAGAATCTTAGCGAGCTGGGGAAGAGCGAGCTGGCCAATACTCAGTCAACCTATGATCTTCCCCTCTCACTGCTCGAAACTGACCAGTTTGCATTTCTCGGTGCGATAACCTCAATAGAGTCGCCAACTCGACGCGCGAAAATCAGGCTGGAACTCTTAAGCAGCTCATTGTCACAACGAAAACGTTCAAACTCGCGGCCTAAACCAAGCAAGTCGTAAGGAGCCAAAATGTTTATGATCCACTCGCAACGGCTACGATCAGTAGTCATATTCGTGGCGTGTGTTTTCGGCTTTGCGGATGCGGCGTTTTTATCGCGGGCGCTTATTTCGCCCAGGCAGAAACCGGAACAGACGGTTCAACAAGCGCCGCAACGACCCAGCATATTTTTCAGAGATGGGTTTGCCTTCGATAAGCTCCGGAGCGAGGACAGCAAGTGGAAAGGTCCATCCTTTGGAGAAAAGATCGATTTGACTCAGTTGAGAGGTAAGGACAATGCTTCCCACCCCGGCTCCGGGAAAACACAGTTCCTTATGGTGGTGTCGGTCAATCCAGCCTGCAAGATGTGCGAAGTGGCAACCGATGAAATGAGTCACGTACGTGACAAGGTCGCGCTCTTGGGTATTCCGTACTACGTTGTATCTTTCGTCCCATTGGAGAATTCTCAAGCCTTCTTCCAGTATTGCGATTCGCTAGGTATCGGCGTTCCGACATACATGTGGGCAAATAAAGAACAACCGCTCACATCACTGTCCACCATGGTAGCGCCCTCGCATCTTTTACTCGACAAGAGTGGAGTCATCATTCGTACTTGGCCGGGAGCGAACGAGGACCAGGCATTTCGGATCAGAATGGCGAAGCAGATCGTTGATGATACCAATGTCATAATCGACACAGTTGCTGCCTTGTCAAAGAGATCAAATTCCAACAGCCACTGAAGGTTGAATGTTTGGAAGTAAAAGAAGGCTTGGTTTTGGGGCGCTCTCAGTATGACCAATACGTGACCAAGAAAATAACAAACCGCGGCTCCCGCCCGGGCGCGAGGAACGCTGGCGGCCCTGGCTATTTGGCTAAGCACACCCACCCGCTGACGAAGGCGGTATTGACCTCATTTCCTGTGATCCTTTGTGGCAGCGCCCTGACGGAGCACTAGGCAGATCAGGGAATGCGCTCAGGAACCCAACGCTAAAAATATTGACAGTGGTATCTAGAGGGAGTAGATTTCGGGCATCACTAAACTCAGTTCGAGACATTTCATTTGTCTTCGGAAAATCAAGACGTCAACCTCAACACTTCCCGTGTTCCCGGCTACTAACGCGGCCTCCAACGGAAAGGATCATTCCATGCGTCTTACTTTACGACTCTTGGTGCTCGTCCTGTTGATTGGCATCGCCACCTTTACAAATCTGGTTTCTCCGGTTAGTCACGCTAGCCAGTGTCAAGACGGCTGTTATCGAGGCTACGAGTATTGCATGGGAGCCAACCCTCCTAACCAGCAGTATTGTTCCGACAAACTAACGACCTGCTTGAACGGGTGCCAAGGGCACTGAGTAAGCAGGCTAGTAGGCGTCCACCGGCGGGCGCCAGCGACGCCGACGCTCTGCCGTCGCTGAAAATCTCTCTGAGGCCGGCTTGGGGGTATGTTGAACGGCTGCCGCTATTCAGGGTGCCTCCATCGGTCTCTAGGATGAAAAACAGTGAAGAAAAATCAGACATCAGAAATCGCTAGGCTAGTTGCATTCGTGGTCGTTCTGACTTCGTGCGGTTTTTTCGGCAAGCTGCCGGAATGTGATGCCCAAACCAGGTTAGCAACCGCAGAGTACGATTACCACTCTCTTGCGCTCACGTCGATTTCGAACTCAGCAAGGGAGGCTTCCAAACTGCCTAACATACCGCAGCGAGTCGGACTTTTGCTTTCTGCGGCCAAGATTTTGGCACCCTTTCGTCGCGACGAGACAATGCACCTTCTTGATGTTGCGGTGGGCGATCTTAAGCAGTGGGCTTCCGAAGACAATGCGAGTTGGTATCAACGACATAGGGCGGCGGGATTGCGCAATGAGGTCTTAGCCCTCTATGTGCGGATTGATCCAGAAAACGCAACCGCTCTACAGAAGGAGTTTCAAGCGGAGGTGGAATCGACGGCGACTAACGCGGGTGCAGCTTCGCTCAAAACTGATGCATGGTTTGCCCAGTTCAGTAATCGGCGAACAACTGCTGACCAAGCCGCAAAAATCGCGCTCTCGACGGTCGACACTGAACCTGATAAGGCGTTGACGCTTGTCGTCCAGAGCCTTCAGGGAGGGACGGTCTCCGGCCTTTTGTTCGATATTGTTCAAAAGCTGATTCAGAAGGGAGACCGCGCGTTTCTTAACAAGCTTGAAATGGGTATCGGTGAGACCTTGGCAGCGAATGTAACGCTCGATCCTCTTAGCCTGAGTTTTTCCAGCGCCCTCCTGCAATCCGACAAGGACATGCCACCTGAAGCGAGGGCCGCATTTATTAGCTTCTTCATGGGCTCGCTTCAGTCATGGTCTCAACTCCTTAGAGATGCCAGCGCTAACGGCGGGCTGAACTCTTCTTACATAAATCTAGCATTCACGATGTTCTCTATGAATGTCAGGCCCGCGCTTTTCCAGCATGCGCCGGCACAGGTTCCCGTGTTTGATTCGGTGATGAAACAATTGGGGCCGTTGGTTCCAGAAGCAACAAGGTCGAGGCTACAGGCTTTCGAGCCGGAGAAGCTCTCAGACCCGCGGGACCGGTTGCATGACATCTTGAGTGACGCAAATCCGCAGAAGCGCGATCTTCGTCTCGTTCGTCTCACCTCTGAACTCTTACGAGACGATTCTGTGGACTTTCAGAAGAATCGTGAGACGGCCTCGGACGCTATCAGCGGTTTCAGCGATCCTGATGTCAAATCGGCCTTCACAGATCTCTTAACGATAACTCGCTTGGACGCGCTCGTGAAACAGGAGAAGTTTATCGAAGCTCAAGAGCTCGCTGGTTCGATCTCTTCAGAAGAGACACGGGCGTGGGCGTTGCTTGCTTTGTCAACTGTTGCCGCGAAGGGCGATCGGGTTCTTGGTTTTGAGTTGATCAGCAACGCACTAAAAGCGTTGGATAAGGCACCCCCGAGCCCGCACAAGGTGGAATTGGCGCTGATTGCCAGTGCCATGCTCGCGAAGAGTGATCCCCAACGGGCGTTCGATACACTGTCGACCGCGTCGAGGTACGCCAACTCCTCAGCTTCTAAGGTCAACCCGCCAACCAAGCCAGCGGTCGCGTTTGGACTCGACGCCGCAATTGGGGATGCACACACAAAGCTTGGGGTCTTCCCCGAAAGCCTAGCTGAGCTTCAGCTTGATCCATCGCTGTCGCTTCTCGGCACAACTGATTGGTTTCGCTCACAATATTTGGCCGACGAATTTCGCGAACCGGCGTTGCGGATTCGCCTAAAACTTCAGTTTGCGAGCTCCATCCTTGCCCAGGAATCGAAACCCAAGAGCAAGAAGGCAAGTCCGAAGCCTTCCGCCAAGAACTGACCTAATACCTTGACTAACCAGAATGAGAATATCAGCTAAGGCCCGCCGCTTTCTTGAAATCTCAGCCAAGGTAGCGATTCTTGTGGTCGCGATCATCGTGGTGCGAATCTCATCTGGGCGAGATGGCAACCCAAGCAGCAATTGGTCGGGCGGCCCTGGCTATTTGGCTAAGCACACCCCCCCGCTGACCTACGGTAATGACCTCATTTCCTGTGATCCTTTTGGCAACACCCTGGACGGAGCACACCGCGCTCAGGAAATGTTGACTTTTCTTCGCGCTTGGAATATTGTCCGACCGCTGTTTCTCAATGCGCTAACTTCTCACGAGCTGTTTCCTCGCATGCTCGCTATTCCGTGCCGCCGTTTTACTCGCATCATGATCTCGCAGAGGAGTTGAGGCGTTGACAGTGACGTGGCCCATCCGCGTCTTACTTCGCGGATGAAGCTGCGCTAACAATGACCAGGGTTATTGGACAGTAAACCTTAATCATACTGTCCCTTTCACAACAACCGGGCGGCCACTGAGTTGTTTCAACCACGGCACCTTGATTGACACCGGCAAGGCAGTGCACGAGTCCTCCATGAATCTCGACAGCAAATCCGCAGGCTGCTCCCCAACAAGATCCGGCATGATTCCCCTAATCGCCGGCGTCTAAATGCTGAACGTCCAGTGCGTTTGTTGTTACGGATTTTTTGGCCCAGTCGTCTCCCCGACCGCAGACAGGCGGTACTGACAAGAGCTTTCGCTAACGGTCGGGCCGCTGCCTACTGGCTTCACGTGCGAGCCTCGCCCAGGTCGTATCTCCGCTAATTGATCTTTACGAAAGGATCAATCGTATGACTGTCTCATTAATTGGTCGCAGCTTGGCCCACCGCAAGTTGATCGCAACGATTTTGAAGATTGCACCCACCGATGTGGAAGTTCTGATCAGCGGACCAAGCGGAGTGGGTAAAGAACTTTACGCGCGCTTTATTCACGGACGCAGTGAACGACGACACGCGGCTTTTGTACCGGTGAACTGCGGCGCCCTGCCCACTGAGTTGTTTGAGAATGAATTTTTCGGACACGTCGGGGGCGCCTTCACCGGAGCCCGGCCGCAGAGCGAAGGGCTGGTAGCGGAAGCCGAACGCGGGACCCTGTTCCTTGACGAGATCGATTCCCTGTCGTTGGCCAGTCAGGTGAAGCTGCTGCGATATCTCGAGGACGGGGAGTATCGCCGCCTGGGTGAAACGCGAATCAGGCGTTCCAATGTTCGCTTCATTGCCGCCAGCAACGCGGACTTGAGCGCCGCAATGCGCGAAGGACGTTTCCGTGAAGATCTGTTTTTCCGGCTGCGCGTAGTACCGATCGAAGTACCTCCCTTGCGCGAGCGTCGTGACGACATTCCGCTCTTGATGTCGAACTATGTCGACTCCTACGCGCGCATGTATCGTCTGCCAAAACTCCGCTTCAGTGAAAGCGCGATGCAGTTGCTGTGCAGCTACAACTGGCCGGGTAACATTCGCGAACTCAAGAATTGCATGCAATACCTGACCTGCCTGCGCCTGGAAGAGCCGGCACAACCTCAGGATCTGCCTTTGCTGGTTGAAGAACCGGAAAAGCAAGCGGCACCGGTTACCGTGTTTGTGAGTGAGCGGCCGCTCAAGGAAGCAAAGCGCGAACTGGTAAGTCGCTTTGAACGTGAATACCTGCAGGAGGTACTGCGGCAAAACAATGGCAACATCGCCCACGCCGCCCGTGCCAGCGGCAAACCTCGGCGCGCGTTTTTTGAGTTGATGCGCAAGTATGGGATCAGGCCCGCGGAACTGCCTGAGGAAGGCGACTCTTTTTCCGGTAACGACGGCAACGAAGTTTCCGCCACTAATCCGGCAACGAACGCGGGCACGACGACGAAGCACAACAGAAAGGTTAACGTCTAACTGCGTGGCTGATGCCATGCGCGACGAAGCGTCATCCGCGCTGCTGAAATTTGATCAGCGGGAGTCTTGGTCAATGGGCCATACGGCAGGAGGTTCCACGTCGAAACGTATGCCTTCGTCCGCCAGCATGAAGGCCGAGACTGTGTTCGATTCCTCCTTATCGAGTTGCCAGGTTCCCCCGAGCGCTTTGGTGAGGTCACTGACGAACGAAAGAAAGCGGTTCAAACGCGGCGTGTGTCGTTCGGAAAGAAGGCGATTGTCATACATGCGGTTGACGTCAAACGAGTCCTCCAGAAAACCAAGCACCCAGGGAAACCAAATGTCAGAGAAGATCCGAAACCGGACTCGGATGGCCTCCGGCTTATCCGCTGCGATCGCTGGTTGCAGGTTTCCTAAAACTACCTTTGGACCCGTGATCAGCAGCGGGAAGCAGCGATGGAATAGGCCCCAGTTAACTTCGAAATCGGCTGGACGAACGCTGCGCAGCAGCAACCCCAGATCAGCGACATCCGCTTCAGCCAGTCGACCCTCAGCGTCAAAGTAAGCCATGCGCGCTAAGGCCTGAAACTGCGAGTCTCCCATTACCTTCAGCTGGGAAGTAGAAAAATGGAACAGGTCCACCACTCCGGTGTCAGCAAAACTCTGTCTGAGATAAGAGGCTAGTGGACCATCTTTGGCCCAAACATAATCAGCCAGAGGGGCGGCGCGAACCTTGAATACTTCACAGCGCTCGCCTTCCGCCAACACCTTTTGCAACCAGTCCAGCAAAACCTGCGGCTCAGGTTGTAACGGAGTCAGGTCCGCAACCCAACCAGCGATTGGATCATCGCGCGTAACCCAAAGATTTCTCATCCTGTCTTCCATTAAAACTCGTTAGGAGTGTAGACGTGTGTGCCGCTCCCATTGGTGACATGCACTTCGCCGACGCCTGCCAGCGATGCCTGCGTCACGCCATTATTTCTTAACTGCAGTAGTAACTGCGCACGGTTAAGCGGAAACATCGGATTGTCGGGGTTCGTGATGCGGATATCGGCGATCGTCTTAAACCCGGCCGGCGGAACCTCACCTCTCTCGCCACGAAGCTGGCTCGCAGCCTCGTTAACCCTTACGCCAACCTGAGCAGGCTCGGGGCTGCTCACCACTTTCATCTGCAGCGCTTCTTGCCGACCGAAGTCGATAATATCAGCCTGGCCCCGTGCTGATCTCTCGATTGCCACTGGGCCACCCGAAGATCTCTGCGCAGCTTCACGCAACTGGGTGAGTTTGCCTTGATTACCAACTTCTAGTTCAGCAGCCACTTCTCTCAGGAAGTTTCGCAGGCCCAGCGGATTCTCAAGATTACCACTCGTTGCCAGTTGGGTCACTTCTTCGACCGCACCAATTTGTCTTGCCAGTCGCGCGGCTTCGATGGCCGGGGCCTTTTGTACACCGGCTCGCATCAGTCCGTCGATTGTCTGGATGCCCGCCTGATGCAACTCCTGTAGCAAGAGAATCAGCTCGGTCGAGTCGAAGCCATTGCGCAGCAGCCTCTGGGCTATCCCGCGCGCAGTCAGATCGCTGAGAGCGTCCAACTGGCCCAGCCGGTCAGCGTCGTCGACAAGCCGCAGAATATCGCCGTCGGTAAAGCCGTCAGCAGACATCCGATCGAGCACACCGACGCCGGCGCGGCCGTGCAAACTAGTAATCAGACCAACCGTTTCGCCACTGACGCCACGGGCGAGGATGCGCTCGAACACGGTAACGTCGATGCCGCTGGTACGAAGGATTTCGATCACCTCGGCGCTGAGACCAAATCGCCTGGCGAGGACGGCCCACGGGTCAACGAGGACCACCGGCGGTTCTTCTTCAATTGGAGGACGCACCGGCAGCGGTTCTTCTACGGGGCCTGCGCGCCCGGTACGTCCCCCACGTCCCCTGAAAGATCTGGCAACGACGATCAAGACCAGTTGAAGAACGCCGCCGATTACGAGATCGTAGCGTTCCTGTGAAGTGAGTGGAATGTCGCTGAAGAAACGTTTACCCCTGAGGCCTTCGATAATTTGTGGTATGCCGGTAAGACTGGCGACGCTTATCAAAAGTAATGCTGCCGAAACACCGAGTGCCTCCCAAAAGCTATCGATGGCACCGTGTTCCGCTTTGTAAGCAATGAGCCGCTGAACAAATTCATAAATGACAAAACCAATCGCCACCAAAACCACGGCAATCGCAAACGCAATGGCGAACGTGACGCCGGTAATTCCCAGAATAATCGCGCCCACGAAAATCACGACCGCCACCACAAAAGTAAAAAGAAGCGCCGCGGCGAGATAGAGCACCGCTTTGCCTACAGCGATGAGTACTTTTTGCCAGGTGGGGCGATCGTATTCCTCCCTGGCGCGGTCGGCGGCTTCGGTCAACTTACAGTGGGTACCCATTTCATCGAGTGCCCGGTCATTCGAGAGCAGACTGTCAGTCACTCCCGCGATTACATCCCGTTCGCCTTTTGCATAGGTGCTTTGAAACTCCGCGATCGCTTTGTTTACCGGTTCGCCGAACTTCGCCAACGACTGATCGACTATTCCAGTCGCCTTCCCTACCACTTCGTTGCGCGCCAGTTCGAAGCCTTGATTCAGCTGCTGCACCAGCGAGTTAACTCCTGAGCGTGCCGCTTCCTGGGTAGCGGTGAGCGCGCCGTTCAACTGCGCCTGGATTTGCGTGAACCCGTCGTTTGCATGCGCGGCTATCTCCAATATTTGAGTGTCGAGATAATGAGTGAGCGTCTGAAAATGAGTGAGAGTCTGTTGCGCAATTTCTTCCTGGCGTGTGCCCACCTGAGCTTCGCCCGGAGTATCAGCGGCAGTTAATTCTGCAATCGTGTCGCCGGCTGAATCGTCGAGCGCCGCCAGGGCCCTTTGAGTTAACGAAGCAAGCTGCGCCACACCAGCCTGCTCGGCGGCGTCGATCTGCGGCAGAATTTCTCGGGCGAGTCCGCGAGCCTGGAGCAGTGACGCTGCTTCCAGCTCGTCCAGTTGACGCATCAGACGCTGTTCCAAACCAGCCAAAGAACCGAGCGTAGTCTGCGCCAGCCGATCCATGTGCCCATCGGCATGGTTACTCAAGCTGAGCACCGACGCCTGCACTTCGGGCACTGCACTATTGATTCCCGTGGCAACCTGTATCGCCTGGGCTGAAAAACTGGTAGCAATCTCGCCGGCCCGGTCAAGCGCGAACTGCTCAATCTCAGGACCGGTAGTGGTAATCTGCTGCGCCTGTTCTTCAGCAACTTGAAGCACGGCAAATTGTTGTGTCTGTGCCCGCTCCGGATCTTCGTCGCGTATGGAATGCGCTTTGTTAGCGCCTCGCCGACGAGCTTCGGCGGATTGCCTCGCGACTTCGGTGCGCGCGCGAGTGGATTGCGCGACGCCAAGCGCGGCAGCGGCGCTGGTCCGATCGCGGGCCACACTCATTACCGACACGCTCAGTTTCGCGGCTTCAGTACCAAGGCGCTGCGACTCTCGCGTTACGCCCTGATGCGTAGTTTCCTTTTGTACCGCTAGAGTCCGCGACACCACTGCACGTTGCTCGCCGATGATAGACGAAACTTGCGAGCGACTTTGCGCAACGTCAGTTCTCGCTCGCTGCACCAGTTCACTGGCGGCGTTGCTTACCTCTTGTCGTTTAGTCGCGGCTTGAGTGTGCAGCGCATCTTTCGCTGCCGCGGCGGCCGTCCGAATTTGCGTTTTCTTCTGCGCAATCGTTGACCTTACTTGCGCGATCGCTGTTTGCAGGTTGGGTGCGGCATTCGCGACCAGCTCGGTATCAATGGCGGGTTGCGTGTCGACCTCAGGCGTCTCGGGTACGTCAAGAGCAGTAAGGCTCGTTCCTGCATTGTCGCCTGACGCACCCGCCGTCTCCACGGCTTGTTCGCTATTCAAACCTGGGCCGTCACCTTTAACAGAATTTTCCGGACCGCTGGGGGAAGCACCCGTCTCAGCGACACTGCTGGCAGCGCGCTCTGACGGTTCCTTTGCGGAACGATCTGATGTTGTCTGTTCCGCTGGCGGCCCAACGGTTGCGGGCGCGCTGGTCTGGGCACCGGCTGGACGGGGCGGTGTCTCTGGCGAGACTGGGCCTTCAGAATTTGGGGACGCGACTGGGCCAACGCCTGTTGCTGAAGGCAATTGGTTTCCTGTCCCGGGGGTCGGGGGGCCAACCTCAGTCTGCGGGACTTGAGGCACGGAACGCACGTCGGGTGCAAGCGCGCCCGCGTTATTGATCGCTGGTAGTCCAGTCAGTGATGGTTGTGGTGAGGCCGAACTTGCGGCGCTTGCGACTGGATTTCCGGAAGTTGCCGGGTGCGACTGCAAACCGGTTCCCACCGACAGATTTGCGCGCGCGACGGCGCCGTTACCGTAACCAAACTGCTGGCGGGCATTTTCGAAAGAGGCCGGACCACCAACATGAGAGCCCGGTTCATTTGCCGAGCTTTGCTGACTTAGTGATTGGGCAATAGCAGCGTTCCCAAAAGCGGACTGCAGGTTAGGCGTACTTTGAAACGACGAAGCGGCAGGACCATTCGCGGTCGCACTGGAACTTGTTTGCCGTGCGCTGGGATCGGTACTGTGCGCCGGTGTTGCAGTCGTCAGCGCCGCCGCGGCCGGCCGCAAGGAAGCCGCCAAATCCTCCTGCTCAGCCAACGTCTGTTTGTCGAAGGATAGGCTCATCGTCGTGCTTCATGTCCAAAAAAAACGGCCCGCGATCATTGAACAGGAATGCGGGTAGTGGACGGTGCCAGTAGGTGTTTGCATAAAACCTTCGGACGTTTACTGCCGGCCTATCCGCGGAAACACCAGCACGCTCAGCCGCGATTTTTCGCTGCGTCATGGCTCGTGCGCCTGGCGGTGCATCAAGAAGTGAATGACGCCGGCGTTCCCTTCGACCATCACCGTTCGCTCGCCGATACTCTGGAGTCGCAGGATCGCCTTCAACAGGTAATCAACCGTTGCGGCGCTCAATTTTCCGGATCGTGAAGAGAGAGCGTAATGAAGCACGTCGCCTGTCGGTCCGTGGATCCGAGCTGCCGAGATCCGCAAGCCAAGGGTCGTCGTTGTCACTACAATGCCTGCGTAGTTGCAGTTGCTGTCAGTCGCGCGCCGGGTCGCATTGAGCGCACTCGTCAATTCTCGAATATGATCGGGTTGACTCAAAGATTTTTCGAAACTTCGCAGGCGCCGCTCAAGCACAACAACAGCGGTTGCCAACAGCAAACCGGCGGCCGTCAACTCCTGCCAGAATTGAAACGGCAGCACGCCAACCCACTCGAGACTGACTGAGAACAAAACGAGCGCAAGGGAAATCCCTTGATATGGCGACAGTCCCGATTTGAATTGGTAGTTGGCAGGCCAACGCGCAAACTCGAAGCAGAATCGCGTCAGGCAATAGCCGGAAACAAACCAACCAGCGGCCGCCCCAGGCGGATAGCGCTGCCAAATCATGAAACAGCCAACAACTACCAGCACCCCCGCACAAAGGCCTTCGACGATTTGTATTGGAAATAAACGCGCGCCCACTAGTTGTGAAGTGAATCCCGCGGCGGCATGTTCAGCGCGATAGCGAACGCCAAAGCGGTACGGTCGGCCGTGACAGCAACCCACCTGCAGACACCCAATCCGGCCCAGCACCGCCGCCGAACCCACACTGATTATTGTTACGTCGAGATAAAGCAAAATTGGTTGACTCAGTAACCAGGTGAAAGCACACGTCGCTAGCGGTACGGAGATCAAAGCCTGGTAGAAAGTGAAATTCTCCTGACCGGATATTAGCTTTGTCGCGCAGGCTGAGACGTAAGCCGTGAAGAAGGCAAAGACGATGCTCGCCGCCGTGGGCCAAACAGGGAGTCGGTAATGGTGCGCGAGCAGGAGGTCCAGTAACACCGCGGTTACCAATCCCGCTGCTCCCCAAAATCTAAAGGCAGAGTAACGCCGCTGCCCTATGCGGACGTGCAGCGAGACAAGTCGATCGCCGTAAGAATTAATGTCAGGCCACGGCACTAGTTACCAACTTTCAGCACCAGGATAAAAACGGTTCGAGCATTGTTTGCCTCAGGCCAGGTTCGAATCTGAGTGACCACTGATTGGCTAGACCGGTGGAATTGTGAAGCTCTTGAGATTGGCCTGAACCCAGGTCAAAAGACTCTTGAGTTGTGCTCCACGATTGTCCTCCCTGGTGTCAACCAGTTCTTCGGCTAACGCCCTGGCGTCCGCGGCAGTCAACAATACCGGCGTCACGAAAGGTGAGCCGGCATGAGAAGAGTGGCCTTTGTCGATAATCTCGTATAGCCCCTGCATGGTCGCGTATTGTGATCTGAATCCCATTAACAGCGCGGGAACACTTGCGGGCATCGCAATGGTTTTGGGATTGGACATAACACTGAGAATCTCACTCATTCGCGTGCGTTCCCCAGCGCGTTCCGCCAGGAAATACTCGATGCCATAAGATTCACCCTCCTGGTAATCACGGCTTCCCATGTAGTTGGTATCGTGTCGCGTGTGGGTGAATTCGTGGATCAACGTCGTGCCCAGCTTCGCCGCGGGAAAGCCGGCAGCCAGTAAGTCTGGTCGCAGGTACGTGTCATCGTTCGGTTTCGTGGTGGCGTATAACCCGGAGGCTGTGGCTTTCGCCGCCGTGTCCGCATCCATTTTTAAAATCTTATTGCGTGAGTAGTAGTCATAAAAGGCAATCCAAAGGTTTAAGTTGTCAGCGGTCACCGCGCTCAGACCCGCGTCAATTCTCGCGAGTTCGTCCGGGGCGAGGTGATCATTCTTGTTTTGGAAATTCGCTCGCGCCTTGGTTAGTCGCGTGGCGCCGACAGGTCCGCTTGAAGTCTTACTGCAGCGCTGCAAACGCAATCCGGACTTCAGACTAGGCAAGGCATTCCTGGCAATCTTCGCCAATCCCTTTTTCCCGCCGCCCCAAGCGGACACTATCGCGCCGACCGCAGCCTCATCCGCGTCCGCTTCGAGCGAACCATACTCGCCAGCTCCCTTCTCTGCCGGGCTAGCGGCCCCTGCTCCTCCGCGTTGCTGCAGCACATGGGCCAACTCATGCGCGATCAACGCATCGCCAATCAATGTGCCGGGTTGGTATTCGGCCGTGCCAAAGGCGATGTGTTGTCCCACCGTGAGCGCGCGCGCGTTGAGATTCTGGGAGATGCCGGCACCGTTCGAATCCGCGTGGACCTGGACGCCGCTGAAGCTTTCCCCAAACGCCGACTCCATTCGTGAGCGCACCTCAGCGTCAAGAGATTGCCCGGAGCCCAACTGGGTTTCAATCGCACGCGGATCGTTAACTTCTCGGGCGCCGCCGCTGTGCTCTTTGAAAAGAAGACTGCCCACGGCGGAAGCCGCGCTCCCCACTCCGGAGGCCACACTTGAAGCAACGTCGGCGACTCCCGACGCTACACTGGAGACTGCGCCTGCCATCGCACCCAAGGGGCCTGGCCCAGGCAAACCCAGCGGCAAACCTTCCGGCACGCCGGTGAGCTGGCCCGTCGCCACGAATGTCGTGAGCGACCGACGAACGCGACCGGTGATGATAGGTATAAGCGCGCCGGCGCTGGTGACTGCGGCAGCTTCAGGTGCGTAGCGTCGAATGCTTCCTTCGAGTTGGCCACTACCTTGTGCGGAATATTGAGCAAAGACGTTGTCAATGTAGAGACTCGCCGCCGCTGACATGGGACTGCCGGCGAGTGCGTCCGCGGCGGTGCTACTTACTGCCGCGCGCAACTGCGCGAGAAACTCACTCTTCTTCATTTGCCCTGAAGCAATTGTTTCGACGTTGTCTTCAACGATCAATGCCTGCGTCACAGTTGCAGCCGCAACGACCATAGCGGAGGCATTGTCCGCGGGAGCTTCCGTCGCAGAGTTAGCCGCTTCCGAACTCGCGCTGGCAACGCTGGACATCTCAGCGTCTTCAGCCTTGCGCTGAATTATCGTGCGCGTCACGGCAGCGTTACCAAAACTCGCTTGCAGATTAAGTGTGCTGCCCTGATCGTTGGCAGAGTAGGCTTGGTCCAACCCATCGCTTGTTGATGCTTTGGGCTGGCGCAGATCGAGAAGACGCTCGGCAGATGCCTCCGCGTCGGCCTGGGTGTTTTGTCGCTTGCCAAAAATGGACTTCATGCGTTCGATTGCAAACGTTTGTTTAGTTGCAGCTGCTACTTCGCACAGCCACGAACCTTGGCGATTACGGGATGGTGATGGCAACTGTCGGCGACACTAACTTGCCAGTCCACACGTCGCCTGGTTCCGTTACTTCGTAGCTGGCCCACATGCGATAGGTCCCAGGCGCTAGCGGCCGTGCGCCGTTCGGCTTTCGCTGCGCCCAGGCGACAACATCGATCACGTGTTCGACTTCCTGGCCGGGAGCGAGGTTAGCCGTCACGCGCGCCGAAGCGTTGCGGTCGTCGTAGAGGTGCAGGGTGCACGTCTCGGCAGGACCCGCAATAAAGATCGTGAACCAGTCGTACTGTTCTAGACTGCCCTGGACGTAACTGAAAACTGTCAGCTGATCCGGACCGTCGTTGTGCAAGGTGAGCACGGCGTTGGAGCCGCGCGCAGCAATGCGAAGTTCAAGGCCGCCGGTGTTGAACGAAGCAGTTGGGTCGAGAGATTGACTGCCCATGCTGTTACTCCAATCACGCGCGCATTACACGCACAGGTGTGAAATCAGTACCTGACGCAAGTAGGGGTCGACGTAGGCTTCGAGACGGCATCGAGTACACGACGACCGCGAAGAGACGATGGGCGGAATTAATTTCAGCGCTGTTCCGTGCCTGCCCGCATGACAGGTCGGAACATCCGAGCGCTTATCTCGGCCGCCATCTCTTGCAGCCGGCTTCGACTCATCTCAGCTGCACGAAGTCGATCCGCACGGTGTACCTGCCGCCGTCCCGGGACTGCGTCTCTTCCGCCGGGAGATTGGACCATATCCAATCTTTCTCGAACATCTTGTCGTCTCCCTCCCAGTCCTCGTCGTATGCCCGGATCACTAGCGAGGTGGATCCCATCGTAAGCGGCGCGACAAATAGGGCGGAAAGAGGCACGACGAAGGCATGTTCCTCGCCGTTGTTCAGGTTGACTACGGAAGTCCTATTGCTTAGAAACCCGGACACCGCTGTAACGTAGACGCTGTCGGAGCCAATAATGTCCTCGGTCTCATGGACGTGGACGGTGATGAGCATTCTTCGCTTCGCGATCTCTCGCTTCACGCCCTCCTGCTCCAGTTCCTTGTCGGTGCGCGGCGGACTTGCCGGCATGGCACGAATCTCGGCAGGCAGCGCGTCGGAGCGTCTGATGAGATCGGCCGTCGAGAGTAGAGCGGCGGACGCTTCCTGATCCGCCAGAGAGCGAGTTGGCTGATCGGCGCGCCTGGCCAGCTCGGCTTCCATCGCCCTCTTCTCAAATTCCTTGTTGGCCCTATCCGTACCGGGAGCCATCGGAATCAACTCGGCGGTGATCCTGGCGATCTGGATAACCAGATCGCTCGTGGTTCGGGTGGACACCAGAGTGGAAGTCAGGTTGGTGATCGGGATATCGACTGAAGGGAGCGCGGCGCCGGGGGCATTCTGGAAAGTGGCCGCGTTCCAGCGCTCTGCGGCACCCATGAAGCCGGCACTGGGCGTGCCGGCGCCTACCAACGCCAGGGGAGCGACGGTCACGTGGCCGGCGGCGTCCGAGGTATAGCCCCACGATACTGACCCCAGATAAGTATTTACTGGGATGGGACCTTCGATTGCCAGGGCGGCGACCTCGAAGGTGTGTTCGAAGTTCTGACCAACGAACTCAATGGTGCGGCCCGGCCCATCTGCGATGCGAGCCGGCACAGCCGCCAGAAAAGCCCCGGTTATGGGATCCTTCGTGTGCGAGCCCCACTGGCTATTCGCTACTGACGGCGCGCCCTGGCTCAAGGTCGTCTCCCCGCCGCCGGCGCTGTATCCGACGCCATAGACGGGGCTGGTGCTAGGCACCGCCCTGCCTCCAGGGTGCACTGCCTGATCGATTTCGCGGCCCGGATCTGCCTGACCGGGGCCCATGATGAGCTGGCCCTCTTCGGTATCGCCCACCCCTGTCGCGACGGTGTCGCGCGATCCGGCAGGCGCCGAACTTTTCATCGCCTTTACGCTCTGTATCAAGCCTATCTTGGTGCTCTCGACTAAATCGTTGGCCATGAATTCGAGCCAAATGTTCGCGCCGAGGCGCTGTCCAATCGCGCCGGTCGGCGCGTTGATGCCATAGTAGCCGCTGGGGGTGTCGAAGCTGCCGCCGTTGGTTGCAATCGGCACGCGTTGCACCGCGGGCTCGGCATCTGACGGGCTCGCGCCTTCGCCGGTCTGTTGCACCACGTGGGTCAACTCGTGCGCGGTGAGCTCTAAATCTGCTGGACTGTTTCCCGCGCCAAAGTAAATGTCCGAACCGTGGGTGAAGGCCCGGGCGCCGACGGCGCGGTTCATTTCGTTAGCATCGTTACCGGTGTGCACGCGAACCTCGCTGAAGTCCATGCCAAACCGCGGTTCAAAAAAGGAGCGTGCATTAGCTGACAACGGTTCCCCTCCGCCGCGCGTTTTCTTTATTTGGCTTTCCACCGGTTGGCGAAGTTCCGATTCACCACTGCCTTCGGATGCACTTGCGTGACGCTGAATGAACGATGTGATTCTTGAGAACAGTGGCTTCCGTTGCACTCTCCCCTGCCCCTCAGCAGATTTCGAACATTGCTCATGAGCGGTTTCACTGGCAGCACATTTTCGTTCCAGCACAGACGCTGAGGCCTCAGTCGGCGCGGACGGAGACGGCATGCGCATCACCATTTGTGCCACATGATCAGCTTCTTGTTCGTACAAGTCGTCTGGCTGGCCAACGGCAAGCTTCGGTTGAATCGAAGCGGCGCGAAGGGCCCTTTGAACACCGGAGTTTCCAACCTTTAACTGTAGTTCCAAGGCGCCAAAACCAGGCTGCATGGCAGATCGCAATCCGGACCTCCCCGCCGTGTTGGTGTTTTTGGCAGCTTCGGCAACTGCGGCATTCCCCAGGGCTGATTGCGAGTCCTCAAGGCGATTCAAGGGATCCGAATAGGAGTTCGAAACAGCAGTCGCTGACGCGACCTGAATCTCGCGCTCTAAGGGCTGAGTCCGTTTAGAGTTCATTTCGCCTCCTGCGTTAACGTTGCATAACTCAAAGAGTCAGTAAGAGTTTCGGGAGCGAACGACGCTGACCCATTTCCTGCTGAGGTCCGCGCTCATCGTCCCTCCGGCAGCAGTTCGGCATAAGCTCCCAACTCCGAGGCGGTCAGCAGTCGCGCTTCGCGTTGATACTGGCGCGCGATTGCCTGGACCACGTGAGCCGGCATGATTGTCACTGCTGCTTGACTGCCATCCGCTTTTCCGTTCTGCGTAGATTCAATTGCCAGCAAGGCCGCAGTCTGGGCGGCATTCATTATGCTCGCACCGGTCATATCCAACTTTGCCAGCAACTCGAAATCCACCTCTTCGTCGACCGGTGCCGCGGCTGGAAACGCTAGCCGCCAAATACGCTGGCGCTCGGCTGGTTCGGGACGAGGAAAGTTCAATACGATCTGGAAACGGCGGGTGAAGGCAGCGTCGATGTTCTCGCGCAGGTTGCTGGCGAGAATGACCAGACCGAAATATGTTTCCAGTCGCTGCAACAAGTAACTGACTTCGAGGTTCGCATAACGGTCGACGCCGTGACGCACCTCGCCGCGCTTTCCAAACAGCGAATCCGCTTCGTCGAAAAATAACAATGCGTTGCTGTCCTCGGCTTCACTGAACGCCTGTTCCAGGTTGCGCTCTGTCTCGCCCACCCACTTGGAAACGACGCGAGACAAATCTATTTTGAGCAGGGCCATGCGCAGTTCGCCGGCGATCACTTCGGCGGCTAACGTTTTGCCGGTACCCGAAGGGCCGGTGAACAGCACCTTGATGCCGCCTTCTCCAGTTATCATCCGGCCAAAGCCCCAGCCTTCAGCCACGCGCGGCCAGGCGCGATGAAACTGCGCAATCTCAATTATCTGCTGGTGCAGCGGAGCTGGAAGAATCAAGTCATCGCGGCCGCGTCGCGGTCTGATTACGCTGGCAAAGCGGTGACTCTGCTTGCGTGTAATGGCGTCGCATGCTTGTTCGAGTTGCTCATTGATCGTAAGTGCGCTGCCGTTGTTGGCGAGACACGCTTGCGTCCCGGTCATCAGTGCCACGGCGCGTAACTCCTGATTGTTCATCCGAAAACGAGCAGCCAAATCATCACGGTGATTCCGGCTTACTTCGGGCAACGCGCGTTCCCACATAGCCTGACGCATGGCATAGCCCGGCGTGCTGGTTTCCAGTTGGGCATAAGGTCGTGCTTCAAGCAGAGCGGTGGGACGCCAGGGGTTTGTGCCGGTGAGAATGATGGGAATCCTGCAGACGGCCAGGTAGTCTGCGAGCAGCGCACTCAAGGCCCGCAAACCTTCGTTGGCTTGACCGTCAAGCAAGTCAGTATCAATCCATAACAGCGATCCTAAGGCCGTCGCGCAATGAATGGATTCCGCAATGCTCTGTTCCCAACTAAAACCCGGAGTCGTGATCTCGCCGGCGGGCCAACAGCGCAACGGCAAACCCGCGGCGACCGCGACCGCGAGCACAACTTCCTTTTGACCTGAATGGCGCGGACCCCAAATACCCAACACGGCAATTTCGCCAGCACTGATCGCACGTCCGGCACGCCTTACTAACTCAGCATCGATTTCGGCGGGGAGCCTTCCGTCCGGATGCGCGGGTAAAGTTACCTTGCTCCGGTCGCGAAAGAGTGTAGTCGCGTCTCCGGCGGCGCCGGTCAGAAAAGCGAACAGGCCAGTCGCCAGTCGCAATTCCTGGCGTCCCTCGGTGGGCGGATCTCCATAGGCCCGCAACACTCCATGGCGCCGAAGTTTTCCATACGGACCAAGCGCCGGACGCCGGGCGCAACGCTCAACCAGGGTGGCCGTAGTGAGATTGCAAATTAACTCGACGCAGGGATAACGGCGGTTGAGATCATCGAGGATGAAGGCATAGATGCGTTCGTACGCACGATCCAACTCGACGGCGGCACATGAGAGTACGGCCTCTTGTTCGAAGCTTGAGAGTTGCAGTTCCCGGGCCAGGCGATCGAGCGGAAGTTGCGTTTGCGCCGCGTGGGCTCGCTGGCGCAGGACTGCTTCCAGGGAAAGTTCTTCCGGCGAAAGACTAGCCGGCGGCGGCTCGTCGGGATCCGTATTCAACTGATCGATCTCGCTCAACAGCAGGCGGACTTGCTCTTCAGTCACGCACAACGGCGTGACATCGGGATGAAACAGACGCGCAGCCACTTGTCCCTGAGCGGCGACCGCCGCTTGCAAGGCGCGATTAAGCGGTCGCAAGCGAAGCAGGAGATGTTCTGTCGCAATCGTATTGAGCAACCCGAATTCCTCAAAAGTCTAATCAGTTGAGAACGTCAACCTGCGTCCGTTGAACCACGGCACCTCACTCACGTCATCGAGGAGACCGTGATCGCGAAGGTCCTGAAATCGTTTTCCCAGCGGGAGAGTCACGTGTACAGCGTCACGATTCCAGGTAACCAGAGCTCCGAGATCGCTGAACCTTTCAAGCGCCAGTTGCGGCGAGGTTTGTTCACGAGCGCGCCACAGTTCCCAGGCCACAGTTCCGAGTGCGAGCGAAGCCGCGAGCGTCAGGTGGCGGTCGAGTTTGTGGTCGTCAGCCAGCGGCACGCTCGGACGCTGAACCATGAGCGCTGCCCAGCTCGACGCAGCTTCCTCCGCTGCCGTGCGCATCAGGCGCGCCATCTTTATCAATGACGTGTCTGATCTGATCGCCTCGTTGGTCCACCAGCGTTCCTGCTGGCACCTCAGGTTGCGCCACTGTTCTCCACGGATCGGAATTGCATCGGTGACGAACTGGAAACCCTCCTCAGCGAGCCAGCGCAACACTTTGGCATCAGCCGTAGCCTGTGGCACCAGTACCAACGAAGAATCCAGTTGGACCAGAGCTTGGCGAAGCTCGGCAAGCTCCTCGGCCCACTGAATTGCAAACGTTCCCTCGACGTCTACCAAAAGAAAACCGTCCTCGGTTTTGGTCCCCGCCCGCAACAACAGGATTGGTTTTTGCTGGTTGTGCCCGCTGATCAAAGCTCCGGAGATGAGCGCGTCCAAAGGCGAGAGTTGCTGGTACAGGTGACGTGCTAACTGGGCCAACTCGGGTTCGGGTACCGGCTGGGCCAACCCCGCGAACGCGCTCGCGGCTGTGATCGCATCCGGTTCACGCCGCCAGCCGCGCGCGGGCGGCGCCAATACTTTATAAGCAAGGGCCGCGGCAAACAGGGACGACGAGGCAACGGCGTCTGCCGCTTCCAGGGTTGCCGCCAGCACCTTCAAGTAACCGACCCGCGACAATGGTCCAAGCAGGATGAAGGGCAGGGCTGAGACGACACGTTGCTTGCTTCCGTCTGCCGCAAGTCTGCGGACGCCAGAAAGCAACGGAACCGCGATTGCCGGTTGCAACGCGAGCGCAGGGACATTCGCTTGCGACGACCGTTGCGACTGTTCCGAAGCGCGCTCGGCTGCGACGAGTGAAGCCTGCGCTGACCTTGTCTCCGAGTGGTCGGCACCCACCGCTGGCTGCGAAACCGCGGGCGAAAAGTTCGAACGATCCCTTTCAATTTCTCGCAAAGTCGTCGCTACTCGACTCGACGTTGACGTGCGTTGTTCGGAGCTGCCTCCTGACCGCGTTTCCTCTGCTTCACTGGGGGGAACGTTCGCGGCACCGGGCAAGCTGTACTCATCTTGTGTGAACTTCGGCGACGTTAGTGCTTCACTGGCGGGAACGTTCGCGGCGCCGGGCAATGGCAGCAGCCGCTGCAAAGTCTCGAGTAAAGGGGGATCACATTGTCGCAGGCCAAGCTCAGTCATGACTTCGATCAGGATAATTAGGCGGCGTCGCAGAGTGGCTGCGCGGTTCTCTGCGGCGTCTTGCAGCCGGCGAACGTGGTCGCCAACAACCCGAATAATTACTTCGGCAGGAACAGAGTCGCCGTGACCGCTGCGTGGTTGAGTCACAAACGAAGTAACCGGATACAATGCTTCCCGAACGCCGCCGCGTGCGGCGCGACCCACAGATTCGCAAGCGACTGGACCATCCGGAGTTTGAGCAATTGGGCCAGGCGCAGGCTGAATCAATTGCGCCAACCAAGCTGCGAGGGCCGTCACTGAGAAACCAGACAATCGTTGCGTAAGCACGCCCGCCTCACACCAGGACCGCAGCACCTCAAAGACCGCGCTGCCCGGTCCACGCTGGAGCGGCAAAGCGATCGCGCGTTCGTCTTTCGCAGGTCTCCCCAGTTCTGACTGAGACACCGCAGCACTTTGCTCGCTACCAAACGCGCGTCTTGCGGCGACGGCAATTCGTTGGCCCAGGGCCTGCGCCTCGGGTGACGTTGTGGTCGAGTTGAAGCCTTCTTCCCGGTGGGTCGCGGCCACAAGCTCTCCGAGCCGCATAGGAATTCTTAGGGAAACAGGCGCCGCGAAATTCAGCTCAAGATCGTCGGGCCAAAGTTTACCCAGCTCCGCTTCCAGCAACTCAGGCAACGCCTTGATTGCAGTTTGCAGTAGTCTGCGTGGCTCTGGTCCCCAGCCCCAACCGCCGTGTCGAACAATGCGTAGCGTGCAGCGATGGATGGTGATGTCGACCATGGCTTGGCCTGCCGGTTCCTAAAGAGTTATGGTTCGAAAGAGTGGCTGGCAGCCGGCCAGCAGGGCCAGAACGAAATAACTGCCGCTGGGAACCGAGACTGGGGAACCGTCAGGACTGGTCTTCCAATCAAGCGAAATAAAATGTGTCCCAGTGGCTATCTTCCCCTGGGCCACCCTGCGCTCCGGCGCCACCCCCGGCAACGGCGCTTTCTCCTCCAGAATTACGCACACTCCCTTTTCATCAGCCGTATTAGTAGGAATTTGGATAGCGAGCCGAGTGGTGCTGAAGCTGACTTCCGGGGAACTGACAAGAGTGGTTGGTGATGAAGCTGGTGGCGGAGTGGAAACGGACAAGAGCGTATCCGGACCAAGCTTCGCAATTTTACCTCCGCCTTCTACATACTCGCGCGGCGAACCAAAAACCGCCGAGTCAAAATCAACCACTGACAGATCCAGCGCTTCGGCAGGTACGATCATTTCCTGAATAGTAGCCGACAAAGCTGTGACTAAAGTGGGCTGGCGAACCACCAGACCGCCACCGGTCGCAGCGACGACTTTGGGTTTGTTTTCAGAGTCGGCGGTGCGCGTAAAGGCCGCCAGCACATGACCAGTTTGTTTCGCAAACAGCACCTGCATTTTTTCATTCATGGCTGCGTCTCCTTCACCGAGGCGAGCACCATATAATTGCAAGCAGCCGGGTGGTCTTCGACACGACCGCTGCTGCCAATCATGCGAAACCAGCGCGCCTTACAATGTACGCGGCGCTCGGAGTCGACCCAAACTTCCAGCGGAGAAGCGCCCCACTGGTCCGTTGAGGGGGCCGCGCCCGGGGGCGATGTTTCCCCAGTCATTCGCAGTGAGATATGCGTTTGCACAATCGCATCGCCGTCCGCAACTTGTTTTTCCGTGATTCCCGGCGGCAGAGGGAGCACCACTCCATCGGTGGCGATGCCGGATTCAATCTGAACATTTTTGGTGGTCAACGCGCCGATGATTTTGCCTTCAGCCTTAACGTCACCTTTGGCGTTAACACTAAAGACCGCCTGTAGCCTTCCGAGCGCGTCAAGCGAACCGAATTGCAGTAGCCCATCACCCGTTTCGTCCAGCAGCAGCGCCGGCTTGTTCGCCTCAGGCGTGGTCCGAGTGCGCAACTTCAACGAACCGCTGCGCGCCGCCACCTCGTCTGCCTGGACGCCCGCATACTTGCGTCCGATGCCGCTAACCTCATACTTAAAATCTGTAAACTTGTCGCCATTGGCATTCGACTGAACAAAGCCCAGCAGAATCTTCCAGTCGCCGGCCCCTGGTCCGTCAGCAACATTGCCCGCAGCCTGTTCATCCAGCGTGCGTGCTTCGCCCGGCCGACGAAACGTGATCTCGTAGCCTTCCACCTTGCGCGACGGCGCCGAGCTGTCGCACCTGGCTGTTGCCAGCGGTGGTTGTTGGGCCGGTTGATCTTTACCAACTAGAAAAACAGGAAACCAAACTTCAGCGAGGTTGAGTCCGGCCGTAAGTTGCAACTGCGAAAAAGTGTTTTCGCTCAAGGCTTCTGACTGCGGCACAATGATCTCGCGCCCCGTCCCGTCGATCGCCATGCCGGCCGAGAGCGTGATCTTCTTAAACGGCTGATTGTTTTCTTCAGCGTCCTCGCCGCTCAGTTCCAGGCCGTAGGCGATGCCCCACAGATGCAGGTAGCGATTGTGTCGCGCTTCCTGCCCGCGGCTATGTTCCACCGAAGCGGTAAGGTCCGCCGCGCCCAGGATCTGATTCTCGAAGAAGAGTGGTCGCTCAATGCCGGTACTCACTTCTTCGCTCCTTTCGCACGCTTCGTTTTAGTGCGGACGGCTAGACGTTTGCTGACCGTGTCCGCGGGTGGCTCGACCGTCGCGATCGCATCAGGTTCGGCTTTGGTCTCCGCGGTTACCTGCTTGCGAGCACGGGTTCTCTTTGGCATTCCCGTAAGTTTTCTAACCGCGCCTGGGCTGGCCTTAACTTCCACCGCGGCTGCTGCGCTCGAGTCCTTCTTTGCGCTCTCGGCTGCGGGCACGGGAACAGGAGTAGACTCGGGCAGGGCTGCCTTCCTGGCTTCGGCCAACTCTGCTTCGAGCTTGACGATCTGCGCCGTGGCGGCCGCGGTCTTAGCAGCTTCAGCGTTCACTGCCGCTGCGGTAGCGAGCCTGGCCTTTTCAACTTCCTCTTTGAGGGCTGCGGCTTTACTCGCTTCGGCCTTCGCCGCTTCTTCTTTGATGGCCGCGGCCCTGATCGCCTCAGCCTGAGCGGTGTCAACGGAAGCGGGCGGCGTGGGTTGATTGGGTCTCGCGGCAAACATTGAATCGATATGGCCCTTCAGTGTCTCGCTGCCAAGCATGCAACTTGAGTCTTCCAGAATTCGCATGACCTCCTGCTTAAATAATCGAGTGATGTCGAAATCACCGATACCGACGTTCACAGACTGTTTTGATTCTTCCGTTAGCAGCACCTCCAACGGATCGCAGCAGAAACGCTCAAGCAAATTGCCTAGGAGTTGCAAGGGCGGCAGCCAGTAGCGAACCGCGGACGGAGACAACACGAAGGTGCGCTCGAGATTGCAAACTTTAACAACCTGGCAGTCGTCCACTTCGAGGCAGGCCAACAGCACCGCGGTATCGTTACAGGGAACACACGCGGGATTGACGGCGCGGCAGAGGCAGTCGCGCAGGTAATTGATGAAGACTTCGATCAAAGGCTCCGTCGCGGCCACAAACGATCGCGTCTCCGCTTCCGTCATCTGTTTTCCAAAGGTCGGCAACGCCATCGCATGGACCTTGTTGCGCAGCGTGCAGTCCGTTAAGTACGGCGCATTGTTAAGACGCTCCAACAGCCAGTCTCGAACCTCACTGAAGGCCTTCGAAACGTCGCTGGCAATACCTTCCAGCGGTCTAGGCGCAGGTCCTGTGTCAGTAGTAATCAGGATGGTCTGTGCGCTCCGGTTACTTCGTTGTAGTGCCTGCAACGAGCGGTAAACGAGTGGCAAGCGGTTCAGATCGCCAAGACAGGCGCACAGTCGCTGCAGCAGCGCGTTTGCCGCATCGCCTTTGGGCCGGCAGCGCAATTCAAACTTGACTCCTTCGCGCACGCGCGTCGGTTCACAACTCAAGGCGCCACAATCGTCTCCGGTCGAATAAGGCATCACCGGATCGGACAACTGCTCGCAATAGCGCACGTAGAGACAATAGCGCAACGGTTCCGGCGCCGGGGTCACCGGTCCATACTCGAGCTGATTCGCACCGCGAACCGGCGTCGTCGGGCGGATGACCTCGGCGCCTGGGTCGGGACAGGGGTCGCCGCAGTCGTAACCTCCCAACTGATCGCGTCGCAGGGCCCGGACCATCGCATTGATGTCGAGCGTCTGTTGGCAGGCAAGCGTGAGGTCGTTACCGCAACAGTCAAGCGCGTAGCCCGGGTGGACCAGCACGCGGCCTTCGCCACAGGGATGACAGGTCACTTCCAGGCCGCACACAACGCCGGCGCCGAAGAGTTGGCGATTGTGCAAGCGATCCTTTTGACCGACGTATTCCGTCAGCAATTGCAAATCGTCTTCGGTGAGCAGTTGTCCGGCAAAAAATCGCGGACGAACAATACCCTGCCCTTGACAAGCAGCGCAGTCAGCGCCGCCACAACCGCAGGGAGTGGCTGAAACTGCGCCGCTGCCGCCGCAACCGCAGCCCGAGGTTTTATAAGTAGGGTTGGGAATCATTCTGATCTCCTTGCGTGAACGGAAACGTCACCACCACCGGTCGTCTAACGCCGGCGGGCTCTGCGCCGACATTCAAGTTGCAACTCCGAACCTTTGGTTGTCACTCTGCCGTCGCCGCTCTTTCGTCGTAGGAATCCGGGTCCTTGATGTAGAACCAGCTTTCAAAAGTGTCGCCGGCCGATCTGTTTCCTGACACCCAGGGGCCATAGCGCCGCGGCGGCGTCACACAAGCGCGCTGTTCGATCTCGTTGCCGTTGCGCAGTCTGTTTCTTGGTTTGTCCGGGGCGGGATTCCTGGAGTCCGCGGCGGCGCTCGCCCGATCCGCGTTGTAATCCGGGTCGTAATATGGCACGCGACCGCCGACGTGATTGCCATCCACCGGGCGACAGCATTCATCGAGAATGAAATCGGTGCGCACAATCAGCAGCACACGATCGCCATCCTGTAATGTTTCGCCGGAGGGCTTTCTGAAACTTAAGGTGGTCGTCGTCGGCGCGTCAGGCGGCACGACCAGTCGCAACGCCAGGTTGTAAATATTTCCGGAGCGCCCGCTGCCTCCTTCCATGACCCAGGCGTCGACAACACCGTCGGTAATAGTTTCAGTCAGCACCGGACGTGAGAAATTGAGACTCAGCCCGTGGCGCAACATGGCTCGCGCTTCAGCCACTGTGTAGCCGGCGCCGTGATACCAGTTGATGCCAGTGATGGTTACCGGTTCATAAACGGTGAGCCAACGTCGCACGTCGTTATGAATGATCGGTGAACCATCTTTGCCAACCTCGATAGCGGCCAGCAGGAGACAGCGGTCGCCGCATTTATCGCAACAGTTGTCGCGGCAATGATCACGTCTCGGCTCCTGGGTCGTTACCTTGACCTTTACCGAGTCGCGCAGCTTGCTGTAGACGCACTCGGAGACCGCGTTGCAAGCGTCGGGCAGCACCGGACGCACGGGATCGATCGCCTGCACGCAATAGCAGATGCTGAGATAAAACCTGGTGCGCTGATCGGGTCCACTCTGCGTTCGTTCAGTCTCGCTCAACGCCTGCCATAGATCGACGCGTAAGGGATGGCGCACGACTAACTCGTTTCCTTCACAATCCAGCGCCAGCCCACACTCGATTTCCACGCACAGGGGCCGGCGACGGCGTTCGTCCTGCCGTTCGTCTTGCCGTTCGTCCTGCTCGTATCGCTGCTCGACTTGCTGCTTGGCTTCGTCGCGAGTCTCATAATTCTCAGACTCGTGAGACTCCGCGTCGTAGTCGCGCGGGTTACAGTCAGGGTCGTCCGTAACGGCGACGACTTTCAAACCGCAGACCGTTCCGTAACCTTGCAGACAACGATTGAGTAGCTTGAGCTTCTCGCGAAAGTAGTCTTGTTCGTTTTGGAAGTCGTGATGACCAAGCAGTTGGCCGTGAAAATATCGCAACCGGGTAAAATCGGGAAGGGACTCGCAGGCGGTAGCTTGCTTGCGATCAGAAACGTCTTCGCGCTGCACTTGGATTTTGGTTTCAGACTCCATGATTAGTTGGGCTCCTCAAATTAAGCTGCTGACTGCTGGCTCCCCTTGCACCCTCGAAAACAATGCTTGAGCGAACGACAATCAACCGTGGGTCAGGCGAAGGTTGTCAGGTTGCGCAACCCGCGGACTGCTCAAGCAGCGACCGTCTGCACGCCCACTACGCTGGTCTCGCCCAAACGTATGCCGCCCAAAGCGCCGCGTCTGCCCGGTCGCAACAGGCTCATGCGACTCAAACGCACATTGCCCGCCTTCCCCAGCACCGCCGGCGGCGGTGGTCCAAAAATCGTGTCAACTCCTATCGCTGAGCGATCGCCAAGGATGAAACCCTCGCCGCCAAAGCGGATGCTGGCCACCGTGTGTGCCGGTTTTTGACTGGTAATCAATTGCTCCAGACTCTGCCGAGCGGCGGGAGTGTTGACCTCCAGTGGCGGAATGAGAACGCGCAGGCGGAAGGCCTGGGCCAACAAGGGATCGTGGTCGGGATTTCCGTAACTGCGCAGCGGCGCCTGGCCCAACGCTGAGGTGCTGAGGCGGAAGCGCGCGCGCGATTTACCAAATAGCCGCACCACTCCCAGCTGCGCCTGGTTGCGCTGCGGTGCTCCGTGGTTATTGGCGACGCTGCCGAAATTGCGTTCCATCGCCAACTCCTGAATCGCGGGGGTAACGCCGAAGATGAGTTTGATCGTCTCGCTGAGTCCCGTGACGGTTCCTCGCTGGGGATAAAGTTTCGGCAGAGCGCTCAGCACCTTGCGGCGCATTTCCGCGCTCCAGCCGGGATCGAAAATCAAGTCGAGGAAGCTGCCAAGCCACGGCAACACTTCAGCGGGAACGCCGTTAGGATCGAGCAGTGCCGGCGCCCGCTCGATTGCGTGGTCCAACTCGCCAATCGAAGCATCGAAAAGTGCCAGGAATCGTTCAGTAAAATCTTCGGCTTCGGGATTGTCGCGATAGACCGGGGGCAACAGCTCCAGGCTGGTGATACGAGGAAAGTCCAGCCTCACGCGGCGTACCACCGGCGAAATCTTGCCATTCCCGGTAAGTCGCAAGCGGACGTAAAGCAAACGGCCCGGCGGCTGATTGATGAGGAAGTCAAGAGTCCCAGCGGGAGCTACCTGCCAGTCTGTCGGATGCGGTACTCCGGCATTGAAACTTTCCCAACCTTCCGCTTTCGCCCCTTCACCCTGCGGCGCCTGCTCCTCACCCGCGCTGTTAGGTTCACTGGTAGCCACTGCAATTTCCAGAGTGGTTCCCGAGGGGACGTCGGCGTCGAGACGTACTCGATGCCAGCGGCAGCGGGGCATTCCGCTATCGATAGCGCGCGTTATCAATTGTCCCAGAAGCAGAAGCTTCGGCGGTTCGGGCGACTTGATTGGCTCTTTCGCCGGCTCACCATTCCAAGCAAAACAAAGAGAGACGGCCACTCCCTCGGGCCCACATTGCTCAAGGCAAAAACCTTTTTCATTTGCCGCCATGAGTCCGGTTGGTTTGAACGTCGCCTGTAGCTCTGCGAGCGACGCCTTTTGGAACGTGCTGTCTTCACGGCTGCCACGCCAGAGTTCCAGCGACTGGTCGTCGTGGCCAGTGACAACCCACATCTGGCCGTCGTCGCTGACGGCGAGGTTTCTGATCGGTTGCGAGGTGGGCAATGCGATTTTCAGTCTTTTGTGGACCACACCGCCGGCTGCAAAACTCCAAATAGAGTTACTGCCCGCGTCGGCAACCAGCAGCTGGCCCCAGGGCGTGAAGGCAAGCGCGGCAATGCGGTTGATCCGGTTTTCGAAGTCGTCGGGCTCGCAGTCGGAATCCGCTGATAAACTGTCCAGGTTTATTGATCCGACCAGTCGCTCCCCATCGCCTTCCCAGATCCGGATTCGCCTGGCGCGCGCGTCAGCCACCGCGACGCGATGTCCTTTCGCGGCGACGGCCACGGCGTCCTTTAATAAATGCTGATCACAACGAGTGCTCCACGCGGAGTACCACGCCGGCGCACAACAATCCCGGCGCAGTAGTTGTTTTTGAAAAACCAGAAACCAGTCGCAGCTGCCACAGCCACGCGCCAGTCGTGGCGGCAGTAAGTAAGCAAGTAGCGCTTCAGCTGACAGGTAAGTATCGCCGTTAGCACAATCCAGCGGCGACAACTTCGGTTGTTCCTGCGCAAGTTTCACTCCGCCGGCATTGTCAAAGCCCAGGCCAACTAGTCCTTCGCAGCTGGCCTGGTCCCAACCCACGAAGCCGTCGAGTAATCTGAAATTCTGGGAACCGCCGCCGCAACTCATCTGCTCTCCCTCCGCTGTTGAACTATTACCTGGTGGACCTCGCTCCACAGCAACGCATGAGGTTCCGGGATGAAGTCGTGGCACGAGAGAAAGCGTGAACCATCGGCAATGATGTTTAGCGTTGGCACGGCACTGACACCCGCGACTCGGGTCAGCCGCCGGACCAAAGCCTGGTAACGCAAGGGACCGCCAAAAGGCCAACCCGAACCATCCTCACCTCCAGTCAAAGGATGCAGGTACACCTCCAAAGCTTGCAGCGCATCGCGCACTGTCCCGGCCGCATCGGCGCCGCTGCGAATTGTGATTACCGCTTCAATTTTCACCCGGTGAAATCGCGCCGCCGCCGCCACCACCTCGACACCTGCCGGAGCAGCATTCCGGCTTAGATAAGTAGCCACGGCGCGCAAGCTGTCTTCGTCGGGAGTCGGCGGACCTTCATTACGATCCGGCGGCACTACGAAGATTCCCACTACTCCCGGAATGGGCCGTCCCGGAAACGCTGGGTGTAATCCAGCCACTGCATGGGCCCGCGCCACCAGCGCGCCCTGGGCCTGGCGAGCGAGCAGCGCGTAGTCTGCAATTGTGACCGCTCGCGATCGAGCACGAATCTCCTGCGGCCCGCGCAGCAACGCCTGATCGCTGGTTTCACTATTGACACCGCCGGTGGCGGGCCAGGGATTCGTCACTTTGGTTATGAATGGCGCGGAGGACAGCAGCGTGCTGATCGCCTCAGCGGGAACGGCGCCCGCGCGGCCCCCGCCCACCCGGTAGGTTTTTGCACGCACGTTGCGAAAACCCCGCGGCACCAGCGCGCCGTGCACGCCGTCGCCAAAGGTAACTACGCCTGCGAGTGGATCAAGAGAATAGACCTCAGCCTCTGGTCCATAGATACTGAGATCGTCCACCTGCAACCATTGTTTGGTCTTCGCTTGCTTCGCTCCCTCACCGTTCGCAGTCGCAACAGCTGTCGGCAGGTCCACCTCCGGGCCGCTGGCAGTCGCAAAACCACCTTCGTCAATTTCGATTAGCAACGAGTCGGGGAGAATTGGTTTCCGGCTCAAAGTCATCTGGCGATTTTTACTTTGCGGTAACGGCTCGAGCGCCTCGTTGAAGAGCGTGCGCGCCGCAATAGCGGGCACCATGTTCGGCTTGATCGCAGACAGCGCCGGACTCTCGGAAAAGGTTCCGGAAACGATTGCCAGGCGCAACCAGCGCAACGGCTTACCGGTTAACCCACGCGGCCGGCCCACGCGCCATTGCGGCGGCAGTCGCAACTCGACCACGCCGCTGTGCGTTAAGCCGCCGGTCTCGTCGAAGGAAATCTCGGCCGGCACAAACGCGGTCCCGTCAAGAACGCTCCATTCCAATTGCGGCGCGTAAGTCACCGGCAACGGCGCTACTCCACCCACCGCCAATGGCGGCGGCGCTCCCGGGGGCGCGGCGACGCGAATGCCCAGCGAGATGCGCGGTGCGGGCGCGACTTCCCCGGCAAGACCGATGAAGAGTGCGCGACCGGGCTCAGGTCTACTGCCAAAAGGAAGGAACCCGCCCACGGTCGTCGCCCCGGGATCCAGCGACTGAAACAGATTATTTTCCTGCCGGTGCAGCTCGACTATTTTTACCGGGGCGGCAACCAGATCACGTTCAGTTTCAAAGATCACGAGGTCGTCAGGACCTTCGGCGGGTTGCGCGCCAACTTGAAAACCTTTACTCAAGAACACGGACTGCGGCGCGGTATCGGATATCTCGAACTCCAGCAACGCAGCCGCCGGCGACGCCGGCAACGGTCTGATACCCGCGATATTTAAAAACTCTACAAACGTTTTATCAGGTAGCCGATTTAGTCGTTCAAGCACAGGTTCCATCTGTTCACCGAAGAGCTGGGTGAGCGCTACGCCCGCATCCGTGGGACGCAGGTTGGTCCACTCCGGCGTGAAGGACTGCACGCGAGCGCGCACTTCGTTCCCGGCATCCTGACGCGTGGCCGGCGCGAGCACCGGCAGCGGAGGCAGAGGTTGACTCCTGCGCTTCAGACGCCCGGTCCCCACCCGGGATTCCTTTCCCCACCAAACATCACTCATCGCAAACCTCCCTGGCTCTCGGTACCGCGACTAAAATTCAAGCTGAGCCGGCGCAGTTCAACCAGATCGTATTCGCCGATCAGGACGTCGGCACAAGCAGGCTCGTCTGGTTGTGAAGGGTGCATCTCGACCTGGGTTTCGCCCGCGGTTTCGGACGCAGAACAAACAGGCGTAGACACGCACGGCCCATAGTCGACTTCTGCACGCTTCGGGGATTTGTCTGGCAAGACGATGAAGAGTCGCTCGACGCGGCCTTCGTCTCCCAGGGCTGCTTGAACTTCACGCAGAATCGCGGAGGGACGCAGCGGCTCGCCAAAGGGCCAACCAAGACCTGCATCACCGCCGCTGAGAGGATCGAGGAAGTAACGCAAGCGTCGCCGGATCTGCCGGCTGAGTTCATCGGCGTCGAGAGAATTGGATTCGACATCGAGGAAGAGGTCTACCGCTTGATAGTGCGGAGCGGAAACGAAGACCTCACTGCCAGCCAGGCGAGCCTTCTCGAGTTTTGCCCGCACCATTGCGAGCGCCCCCGGGTCAGGTACCGGAGCCGCAACAAAGGCACTCTCGACGCTACTTCCGTCATACTCCAACGACTCTTCGCTCAACACGTCAGGCCGCGACACGTCAGGCACGAGGAACACGGTCACGGCGCCGGGTATCGCAACGCAGGGAAAATTTGGGTGCAGCCCGACTGCCGCGTACGCCCGTTTGATCGCCACCCCGGGAATCGTGCGGGCAAGCTCCTCATAGTCCTCCCGCACGACGGCCCGGGTTCGCTTCCTGAGTTCCAGGCCCGCGCGCTGCCGAGCCGCAGCCATCGTTTCAGGTTCCGCACCGCCCTCGGTTTGCACTAAATTAACGCCCGTCAAGTTTGCTAACGCTTCATCCTTCGCCGAACTGATCTTCCAATCAAGATGCGCGCCGAGGTTTCCGGACACGCCCCCGCCCACGCTGTACTCGACCTTTAGTTGAACATCACCGTCGTTGTTGAGCACCGGCAGTCGCCCGGTCAAGCCGTCGCCAAAAGAAACCTGGCCCAGTAGCCGGTCAGTAGTAAAGACGCGATCGGAGGGACCATGAAAACTAAAATCCAGCACCGGTCGCCACGGATGCCACTGGCCATCGGCTTCGCGAATCTGGAGCTTGATCGTGTCTTCAATTGGTGGGTGATCTTTTAGGAGTTTGTCTTCGGGCAAATCGGCAAGGTCCAGCGTGTTGCCGGGCAGCGGAAGAAAGTCCCGGTGAAGTTTGTGTTCAGCCGTTGTTCGCTGGTGTGAAGCGATCACGACATTTGGTACCAGCCGTTCCAATCGCGGCGGGGCGCTGAAAGTTGACTGCTCAACGCGCAACCAGAGCGAATAGGAATAAAGCATCGTCTTGGCGTCATATTCCGGCGACCAGTCGGTTTCGGTTCCGGTTCCCGTTTTCAACGGCAGCAGTACCAATCCCGAGCGGCGCAAACCGCCGGTGCCGTCGTTGATTTCGTTGGCACTAAACTCGATTCGTTTGCCACCGCCGCCGCCATAGAACCAGGAGATTTTCGCCGGCGGAGTTACTGTTCCGAGTGCCGACCACTGGGGCACCCACTCGGGAGCGACCCCGGATGGCGTGCGCAGTTGAAAAAGCAGCGAGCAGCATTTGTCTTTCGCGCTCTCCGGCAAGGGCTCACGCAACCTGAGGACAATCCGGACCTCGCCGGAACCCGCCGGCGGAAATAACCGCATCACTTTCCCATGCTCCAGGTCGGCGGTACGATCGACGTTATCGATAAACAAGCTAAGCCGCCGGCCGCTCTCAAAAGGCAGCAGAGCGATTTCAGCGGCGGTGGAAAAAACCAACGCGGGTACCGAACGGGCGAGTGTCAATTCCGTACCGGCGTTTAGCACTACCGTTTTTTTGAGCTCGGGAAAATGGACCACTGTGGCCGCCGCCCGCGTGGAGCGCGGTTGTTCGCCCAGCAGCGACAGCGCGCCTCGCACCAGTGAATCCGGCACCTGGTCCATCCAGTAAACGCGTTGGTCCAGCAGGTAGGCGAACAACTCAAGCAGGGTTATGCCCGGGTCGACAGGCGCGTGCAGTGTCCAGTTTCCGTCGGACGCGGCGGCAATGCGCCGCCTGATGGCCACGACCATTTCGTTCCAACTAAGATCGTCGAGCTTGATCGAGTCGAGAGCCATCAACTTCGCTCCACTGTTCCGAGATAGAAGGGAAATACCAGATTGCTGCGCGTGTTGGTCCGTCGCACGCGGTAGCCGATGTGAACGGTAATCTGAGTTTCGTCGTCGAGCTCGGGTTCGGCACGCACTTCCTCCAGATCGATACGCGGTTCCCAGTCGCGTACCGCTTCGCGAATGGTTGTTTCCAGGAGACCGAGGTACTGCAAATTTCCGGGCGCGAACACGAGGCCCGGCGCCTTACTGCCGAAGTCGGTACGCATCACGCGCTGACCCAGGTTCGTCAACAACAAGATCTTGAGTGACTGCTCGACGTTTTCGTCCCCGGACGAGTAGCCGAGGCCACCGGTCGAATCAGGCCTAATCGGAAAGCGCCATCCGCTGCCGACAATTTGAGAATCCATGTTTGCCTCACGCTTTCTTCGCGCCTAGCCGATGAGAACAGTGGCGGTGGCGACTACCGTGCCGCTCGGAAGATCTGTTGGATCGTTGCAAGTCTCCGCCGTATCACCACTCCGCGCCGCGGCTTTGCCATTGATCTTGACGGTGGCGCTGCCGAGCTTAATTGTTGCCTTGTTGCTCGGAGGGTTTTGAAACGAAGTACCCGGCGGCGTGGGAATGTGCGCCGGAGTGTTATCAGCCGTGCTGCCGACAGTGGCTGCCGCAAGTCCCATGATGTTGACGTCGCTGCTGAGTTCGCCCTGGATAATTCCCACGAAAGGATGCGGCAGCGGCGTGGGCACAGGGGGGCCCGGCGGCGCCGGAACCATCACAATGTGGATGTCGGTGGCCGTAACCTGATCCCCGTTTTTTGCTGCCGGTTGTCCCATGGTTTCACTGTCACACTAATTGATATTTACTGTCGCCCCTTTGATGGTCAGCTGTCCGCCGGCTTCGATCTTGAGCGTGCTGTCGGCGGAAATCTCGACCTCGCTGGCTTTGAGAACTAGTTTCCCGCCGCTGGACTCAACCGTGATCGAGTTTGCCGCCGTGTCGATCACAATCTTATTTTTTGACTTCGAATCGACTATGGCGATCTTTTCTGACCCGCTGATATCGTCTAGCGTGATCTCATGGCCACCTTTGGTTTTAATGCGAACGCGCTCCTGGTTCTTTGAGTCGTCAAACAGCAATTCATGCTTGCCCTTGGTGCGAATCAGCTTCTGATCTTTGTCGGCCGAACGCGCCGTCGGCGGTTTGTCCTTGCCGTTATAGAGTCCGCCGAGGACCACGGGGAAATGCATGTCACCCTGGATGAACGCCACCAACACTTCATCGCCAACTTCGGGAACGAAAAAAGCGCCATAGTCATTGCCCGCGTAAAACTGCCGTACGCGGCACCATTCGGTCGTCATCTGTTCGTCAAACCAGGGAAACTTCACCTGCGCCCGGCCTTCCTTGGACGGGTCGTTAACTTCGGTCACGATTGCTTCGTAAACGCCGAAGTACCGCTGGTCGGCAGTACGTGAGCGCGCCTGCGTTGTCACTATGCAGTTCCTCCCGCACTGTTTCGCGTGCCGCCATCGGCAGTGGACCGCACCTCAAATTGGGTTTGATAACCGGAGCCTCCGAGAGTGTGCGTAACTTTCTTGACGGCATATTGAATGTACTTATCGCTGGTGCCGCTGAAGCGCTGGCCCAGTCCATGCAGCTCAACCACATCGCCGGGGCGCATGTCCGGTAAGCCGATGACGCGACCCGTGCCGGTAAGAAACTGATACGCGCGCTCGCGCAGGTGACTGATAGCCAGATCGCGCGCCTCCTGAGCACTGCCGACCGGATGGTCCACGACAAAGTCCTGACGATCGGCAAGCCGATCTTTCGCCGTCTGTGGTCCATTGGCGCCCTGGCTCCTGGTCTCCGGCAGGTCCCGCGGCGTGGCGGTGTAACTGATGCTCTGTTTGGTCGCCGGGTCCCAGCCGCGCACCGTGACGCTGGCCACTTGTCGATTGAGCGAGAGTTGGCTGCTGTAGTTGATCAGATTCTTACCCCACTCGAAGACGTAGCTCTGCGTGCGACGCGCGTCGCGGTTATCGGTGGGACTGACGAAGAAGAGCGTGTCTTTACCGCTTTCCGGATCGACGCGCAGATAGAAGTCGAAATCGATGCGCTTGGCTCGTCCCATCAGGAAAGTGAGATCGTCCAGGTTCTTTTGAAAGACAACTGGGTGCTGTTCGCCCTGCCTGGTGACGCTGGCCTCGAGTTGGTTGCGCTCGGCGATGATTTGCGCAATCTGCCAGTCAGTCTTGTTGACAAACTTCTTGACGTCGCTTGGCTTCGGTTTTCGCTCGCGCAGTTTCACTCGCCGGTCCGCCCCGGAAACTGCCAGCGTAGGTGAACCGGATTCGGGAAACCGCGGCGCCAGCGTCTGAATGATGCCGCTCGCCATAAACCGCAACTGGTTTGCATAACCCATCTGAATGTCTACGCGCTTGCCGATGTCGAAAGTGGTCGTGTCGCTGTATTTGAAATCAAAACTCCGGTCGTCCCAGTTGTTGACCGTTAAAGAGAAAGTTGTCAGCGCGTCGATGTCCATGCTGACGTTGAGATCGAGGATGTCGCCATGACTGGCAGCGTCGAGTTCGGTCCCTTCCACGAGCACGCGAAAGTCCGGCGCGTAGTAATCCGTGCTCGGCAAGCCGGAGATTACGTCCTGGTTTTCTTGCAACTGAATAGACATTCGAGTTCACCGGGTTCAACGAATTCGCGGCAGTGTCAGCACTCTCCCCGGCTTTAAAGTGCGGGGATCCTGAATTTGGTTAGCTTTGGCAATTGCGCGCCAGACGCCGGCGTCACGATAGACGGCAGCCGCGATGCTACTGAGTTTGTCGCCGCGTCTGACGACCCAGGTCTTTTCCAAATCGGGGGATGTCCTGGGCGAGTCCTTGAGTTGAATTTCAACCGGACGATATTCCTTCAGCGTCAAACTAAGTTTCGCGCGCAGGGGCACGCCTTCGGGCGAAAACAAGACGTAGGTAACGTTCAGGCTTTCGACCACGCCGCGAAATTCATTGTTGCTCCAAACAAAGTTGACTATCGGCGGCGCGTGCGACTCGCTTCTAATCCTGAGCAGGTTGCGCAACTTGTTTACATAGACCACGCGCACGTCCAGAAGCGTATCGGAAGTGTCAGCCAACAGCTCGACGCTCAACTTTTCACAGTTGCCGCGTACGAATTGAATCGGTGGCGACTCCAAACCGGGGATTGCTATCTCGGCGAAGTTGTTCGCCTTTTGCAGCTGATACTCGGTCGGATTAAATTTGAAGTCGATGATATTATCGCCCGTCACCGGCGACTCGATGATCAGCTTCGCGCGCTGCAAACTCTGGCTCGCACTAGTTATCGGATTAGTCATAATTCTTAGACCTCGGGACGATCTCCCACGGCCCGCTCTTCCCTGTCCCGGTGTTCTCGCTCGCTCGCTTCTTCCTGTTTCGTGTGCCACTGGCGCACATACTTCTCAAACAATCTGGCAAACGTCGCTTCGTCACCGTCGCCTTCAACGTCAAACCTCACGTCCAAGTTGTTGATTGAAACCATCAGCTACGCCTCTCAATCATTGCTGCTACAGTTCCTCTGCTAGAGCGATAAGACGGTGACTTGACGCACGCCGTCGTGCGCAATCTCGATACTCTCGATCGCGACCGCGTTCTGCATCGCATTAAATTCAGGGCCGGTCCACTTAGCGGCGATGCCTCCGAAAAATTCCCACGCCGCCACCGGAATGCCGGCCGGTGACATTAGGATAATGGCGCCGTCACGACGCGCCCCCAGCGATTGCGTCAGGCCCGCCTCATACCATTCCCACAATCCGCTACCGAGCGTCAGGCCGCGGCGCAGCGAAATGCGCGTCCATGAATGACGCACCGGAAGTTGGTGTACATGATCGTTGACGCCTCCCTCGGCATAGGTGGTCACTTCCAGATCGGCGCCCAGGCCCTTGACCTCCTGGAAACCAGCCGTTGCATAAAACTTCAGCAGCGCCGCTTGCGGCGGTTTCAGATAAGCGTCTCCGGCATTCAGCGTCACCACGAAGCGATAGGAGGTCAGCGGATCGGTAAACACACTCAGCGGATTTGGAGTCATGACTCAAACACCTCCAGCTTGCCCTCGCCGCCCAGGGAAATCCGCAACTGAATGAACTCCATCGGCGTGGCCGGCGCCAGTTCGACCTCACACAAGACGCGACCCGCATCCACTTCCTCCGGTGGATTTAGTTTTTCGTCGCAGCGAACCTGGAAAGCTTCTTCGGGCCGCGCTCCTTTCAACGCGCCCGCCCGCCACGCTTGCAGCAAGATGCTCGTAATCGAGCGCGCCAGGGCCAGCCAGAGTTCGGGTCCGTTGGTTTCAAAGACGAGTGGCTCGGCTACAGCGCGAATCGCACGGACGAGACGATGAATCAACCGGCGATGGGCCACAAACTTCAACTGCGGTTCAAGGTTGAGCGTCCGTCCGCCCCAAACCAACAAGCCCTTGCCGGCGAAGCACCGCAGCAGATTCACGCCGTTGGAGTTGAAACGCGCTTGCTCGAGTGGATCGAAGCCCTGCGTAACGTCGACCACTCCAAATATTTCGGCGTTTGCCGGCGTATGATGCGCACCGCGCAGCCGGTCGACGCGGCTAATCACACCGGCCACGTGTCCCGAAGGCGGAATGTTGCGCAGCGGGTGCCTCAAGCCCCCAAGCGGATCGGAAACTGTCAGCCGCGGATGGTAGACAGTCGCCGCCCGCGCCCCCTGGTCCAGGTTGCTGCGCAGGTCTTCGATCCACTTCAAGGTTTCTTCCACGGCTCGCGTTGCGTCATCACTTTCGTCCTCGTGTTCCCCGCCGGTGCTGACGTCAATCAGCACCTGGCGATCGCGAAGCTCCTCCGCCTGTTCAATCAGGGTCAGCAGAATCTCCTGCTGCCCGTCCGGATCTTTTTTCAGGTCGTCTGCTAATCCCGGGACAGCGACGAGGGCCACCTCGCCGATGTCTCGCAGTTCAGTGATGGCGTCGAGGTAAGTTTGCTTGTCGGGAGTTTCGCCCTGGGCCGAGTCCGTGCCACCCTTCAGGGTGAGTTCCCTTTCCCACTCTCTTGCGTTCGGCCCCTCGCTTGCTGAACGAGGCTCCGTTTTTGGACCCAGCGACGTGACCTGAATGAAGCGCGAACCGGTGTTGATGAGTTCAGCAAAGGTGCTGCGCTCCTGTTCACTCCTGGCCCCGGCATCAGGCAACAGCGGAATGCCGTTGAAGTACTGCGGCGGCTCGTCGGGGACAGCAATCGTCATATCTAACTCAGGTTTTCCGGAGGCCCCACTGCGGCGAAATCTGATAGCGATTCGGGTGTCGTTGGCCCACTCCCCGGCGCTGCTGGCCGCGATCAAATAACTCGCGTGCTCGAATCCCGCGGGTGAATTCGCGCTCCACTTTCCGCTCTTGTCAAAGTCGCCGACGTTCCAAATCGCGCGCGCCGGCAAGGCAGAAGGATGGCCCAGCCGAATCACATGGGCCACCTCGCCCTCGTTCTCGAAGTAGCCCCGAATGGCATAAGTCATCACCGCGGCGCTGTAGAGTCCGCCAAACTCCCGCTGATAACCACGCCAACCCTCGACCCGAATTGGCACGCCCACTGGTCCACGCCTGGTGCGGCCGATGAAACCGGCCACGTCCGAGCGCAGGGGTGAAGGCTCCGCCAAAGGAGGCGAAACCGAGAAGGTCAGTCCGGGAACTGTGGGTGCCGATCTCATCCGGTCTGTCCGTCAACGGAGAGGCCCTCATGGCAAATTTCCACCGTCTCCATCGCCACCTCGTTGTTTTTCGCATTCATGCTTGGTTGGGTACACTTAGTAATCCAGGCACGTTTGAAGTTCCAGCGCATCACCTCCTGCTTCGCTTCGTTGAGCAGAAGAATCGAACCTTCAGTACGCAATATCGTTCCGTTCATTCCCTGAACGATCCAATTCCAGAAGGCCAGGTCCCCGGTCACGCCGCGCTTGAGCGTGATGTTGGTAAACTTTTTCAAGCCCGGCAGCTTGCGCACCGTGATGTCTTCACTGCCGTTGCGGTATTCGATCGGATCCATCGCCGCCTCGAGTCCCGAAGCTTCGGCGAATGAACCCTTGACCGCTTTGCCGTCGTCGCTGATGCCAGTGACTACGACCTCGAAGTTGTATCCCGCGTATGGGTCGTCTCGATATACAGGCATAGTTGTCCTCTTTAGTTATGAGCCAGGGTTTGACCCCGACTCTTTAGCTGACCTTGTTTTCCAGCGTCTTCTGCTGGATACGGAAGATGACGAATTCCGCCGGCTTCACTGGCGCGATACCGACCAGGCAGATCAACCGGCCGTTGTCGATGTCGTCCTGGGTCATGGTGGTGCGGTCACACCTGACGAAGAACGCTTCATCGGGTTTCGCACCCTGAAGCGCGCCAGTGCGCCAGACGCTGGTAAGGAAGTTGTTGATCGTCGCGCGCACGCGCGCCCAGAGCGGCTCGTCGTTGGGCTCAAAGACAACCCATTGCGTGCCCTCATCGATCGACTCCTCCACGAAGATGAAGAGCCGGCGCACGTTGATGTACTTCCAGGCGGCGTCGGAGGTAACGACGCGCGCGCCCCAGACGCGATTGCCGCGTCCCGGGAAGAACCGCAGGACGTTTATGTTTCGCGGATTGAGCAGATCCTGTTCTCGCTTGGTCACATCGTCCGCGATCCTGGTAATGCCGCGAATCACTTCATTCGCCGGCGCCTTGTGCACGCCTCGCTCCACATCGACGCGGGCGTAAATCCCGGCCATGTGTCCCGACGGACCAACGGCTACATTTCTTTTCAGCGAAGGGTCGCGCACTTCAATGTGCGGGTAATAAAGCGCCGCATACTTCGTGTCCAGCGGCTCGCGGAAAACGCGCACGTCTTCAATGTCGAGGTTGCCCGGAGGATCGAGAATGGCAAATCGGTCTTTCAGAGTCTCGCAATGAATGATGAGCGCCGATTGAATTGTGGACGACCACATCCCGGGCGCCATACAGATCGAAATTTCATCGATGTACTCCAACGACTGAACGCCGGTCGAACGTTCACCGCCGTCCTGCACACCGACGAAATCGTCAACCGTTAAGCCTTCGAGGTTGTCCGCACCACCCGTCAAGTTCCACCAGGCACTCATTTGCGGACCGTTGGGGGCCGCGGCGCTGGGCAGCGGCAAACTAGGCAGTTCGGCAAACGTGTCTACTGCGCCCGCGAAGTCCGCGCCCGCTTCGAGATCGAACAGCTTCGACTCTTCATTGACGCGGCGCACAATATAATTTGGACCACCATCGTCAACGAGGCGCAGGTTGGAAAGGATCTCTTCGGCGGCCACTAGATAGTTATGCAGGTAACGCGCGCCGATCTCGACCTCGATCAGCCGCAGCCGGTGTCCTTCGAAATAATTGTTAGCGAGGTTGGGGCCCGAGAGCGTTACCGACTCACCATTGATCGAGTCGACGACGCGTTGCTCTTTGTCTGTGCCATTATCGAGTTCGACGAGCGCGCCCGGGTAAAGCTGCGCGGCGTTTTGCACGCTGACGATGAGCCCGGGGGTGCCGGTGTCATAAGCAGGCCGCAGCCGGCGAATAACGGTGCCCGGTTCCCACGGATCGCCGCTGGGCACCGCGGGGGTGACCGTTAAGCGCGCGGTCGTCACGTTTGCAATGACGTAACTATTCGCGCCGATCACTACTGTGTCGCCATTGGTTAGACCGGTTACTGTGTCGACAATGACGAAGGCATCGGTGGTGGTTGCGGGAGCGGCGAGGCGCGCGCGCAATTGTCCACTTTCTCTCACTTCGGTTCCGGCGGGCAGTGGACCAGCCGGCGGAGGAGCGCCGGAGGGAGCGATGTCGAACCGTGCCGCCGTCACAGCCGACACGACGTATTCAGCGCCGTCAACCGAAACAGTGTCACCGTTGGTGAGACCTTCGACTCCTCTCACTTCAATTACCGTAGCGCCCACCGGCCCCTGCACCAGAACAGCGGTACTTGCCGGACTACCGCCCGCAACCGGCGACGCGAGCAATTTCAGCGAAGCCGCAACTTCCGGTCGCACGCGCACGCGCAGGCCATTACCGGCCAGAATTCCCGTCTCGCTATTTTCGTCTCCACCCCAACTGCCGCTCGCCTTCGCGCGCACAGTAAGACGCTCGTCCGGTGGGCCAGCAGCGGTCGCCGTACGCGCTATGATCTGAACAAAATCGCGACCACCCTTAATATCCTGTCCGACTGGATTGTCGAGGACGACCGCGCCAGCCGCGCTGTAGCTTTGCACCGTGAAGTTGCCGGCCGCTTGTCCGTTAACTATCAACTGAATAGCGGTCCCGTTCTCAATGCCGATAGTGTGGCGCAGGCGCAACTCCGTCGCCGCCGCCGGTGCATCGCGGAGTATTTCGCTCGCGAGACCATGGCCTAACTCAACCGCGGCGGTGGTCGCGGTGCTGCTAAAGACGCGCTTGACGTAAAGCCGTTGCCCACCGTTGTCGAAGAAGCCCTTGACCGACAGTGGAAACTGCCACCAGCGTCCGCCCTCTGCCTCGTTGAGTGCCCAACCATTCGCCAGGGCCGGCAGCGGCTCAGGCAAGAAGCCGCCAAACTTGCGTTGAAATTCGGCAAAGCTGGTGACGAGTTCAGGCTTGCCCGACGTCGGTCCGCGCGCAGTGATTCCTAGCGCGCCGCACGTGCTCGTACTGACGCCTTCAATCGGCTTCGGCCCCGCGTCGATCTCTTCAACGTAAACACCAGGACTTAGATATTCAGGCATGTTTTCTTCCTCTCAAGAGATAGTTATGGTTAGGTTGTTTCCCACAGCTTCAGGAATGATGATCTCTTTCATTCCCAATCGTGGCGTTGCTTGCCGGTCGCTGGCGTCGATCTTTTGCAGGTCCGTCAGCTCCTCTTTTTTTTTGACACGCAACGGCAAACCGAATGCGCCCTTGTCGTCCGTTAACGCCGTCTCCTTATTTCCCCAACTCACTTCAGCCCCGCTCACCGCCAGCCCGGTGGTCCCGTCAACCACGTCTCCACGCAAAACGCGCACATGGTTGGGAAACGCATAGTTCGGCGCCGGCGCCAGCCACAGTTTCCGCAACACCGCTTCGAGATAAGCGGGAAACTCGGACGCTTGCTTCGGATAGTTGTCCGGCGGCAGCGCGTCGTTGTAAGCAAAGCCGTCAAACTCGATTCCCTCCAGCGTGCCGCCGACCGTTTTTGTGTACAGCGGCAAATAGAACTCTGCTTCGACTCTGACACGATAGCGACGCGGCGGTTGGCCCATCACCATGGCACCGCGTCCTAACCCCGGATAAGCAATTACGCCGCTAGCGGTCCTTACCTCCTTGATATCGGTCAACCGCCACGGGCCATCATTCTCACGCCTGTCCAGCATCACCTTCATTCGCCCGAACGGCTCCTTGGAGGTAAAGACATCCGTAGGTATCAAACCGATCGGGCTGTACATTTCCAGCTTTTCGCCCGGCAAGTTACGCCACGTCGTCATCAACTTATTGCGCCTTCCTCCGCGACAGTTCGCCGGGTCACTGGTTTGAAGCTTTCACCGTCGTCGGCGTCAAGATTTACCACGCGCACTTCGTAAGAAAGTGATAGGCGAAACGCTTTCTGCATGGTGTTCCAAACGCGCGCCTTTTCTTCCAGGCTCAGCGGCGACAAAGTTACTTTGAGCGCGGCGTCGGTTGGGTTGAGCACTCCCTGCAGTACCGGGCCGCTTAGAATTGCGTGGTTGTAAAGAGTCTGGATTGTGATCCCCAGAATCTTTTGTTCGGTAACCGCGTCGCCTCCCCAGGGAGTCAACAGATATCGCAACAACAGAGTGACGGGCGGCTTTCTGATGCTCATGTTCGGCGGCGTTGTTTCGCGAACGCGAGCCTGGTTGCGTGCGCTGGGATCTTCACCGACTTCAAACAAAAAAATCGTGAGCGTGGGACTGTTCGGTAGACTTTCAACATTGAGAAAGGCAGCCGCGCCAGCCGCGACCTTCGCCTTGATGGCCGCATCGAGCATTACTCTGAGAGTGTCTGAAACCGCCGAGATGACGGTGAAGTCGGCCACACACGGACCCTCCTTTTGAGTGACGCTTCACCGGTGGCTGCTGGTTTCAGGCCGGCGCCGCATGGCAACGCGCGCGAGGGTACAGAGCATTTTGCATACCGTCTCAAAAGTGAGGGAGACGAACAGAATTCTCAGGGAATTTGTAGTTGGTGTTGGGGGAAATTAACGAGGGTGGAGTTTTTAGTCCGCGTCAAAAGCTGGTTCGCGTTCGCCGGAAAAACGAGAGATTGAACGATCGTCGCGACAAACCTGAGCGATTGGTGTTACTGCGACGCAACGCGGTAGCTGGATGTTTTTGTCCACGCTCCTACGTAATCTATCGCCCGCCGACCGCCGTCCGCTTGAGCAGGTGCTCAAAACATTCCGACCCAGTTCATTCCTTAGAGCGATGCCATATCAATGACGAAGCGATAGCGCACGTCAGCCTTAAGTGTGCGTTCGAACGCTTCTTCGATCTTCTGAATGGGAATTATTTCCACTTCGGAAAAGATCTTGTTCTCGAAGCAGTAGTCAAGCATCTCCTGCGTCTCGGGTATGCCGCCGATACCGGAACCGGCGAGTATGCGATTGTTGGTGACGAGTGAAAACGCTGCCACCTCCGCGGGTGTTGTCGGTATGCCCACGATGACCATCGCCCCGTTCAGTGCCAACAAATTGAGATAAGGATTAAGATCGTGGGGAGCGCTTACGGTGTCAAGGATGAAATTAAAGGCGCCGGCCAGAGGCGCGAGATTCTCCGGGTTTTTCGTGACCACAAAGTTATGTGCGCCCAACTTCCGCGCGTCCGCTTCTTTCGACGGCGAGGTGCTGAACACCGTTACTTCCGCGCCCATTGAGACCGCAAGCTTCACGCCCATATGACCGAGGCCGCCTAAACCGACAATGCCAACCTTCTGCCCCGCGCGCACGTTAAAGCGTTTGAGCGGCGAATAGGTTGTGATACCGGCGCAGAGTAGCGGGGCGACGGCAGCCAGATTTTCCTGCTCGCGAATTTTCAGCGCGTACGCTTCAGCCACGACGATTTGTGATGAGTAACCGCCGAAAGTCGGCGTCTGCTGGTCCATCTCAGTTCCGTTGTAGGTCATTACCGCGTGTACCTGGCAAAACTGTTCGGCTCCCTGACGGCAGTTGTCGCAAGTGCGGCACGAATCAACGAAACAACCGACGCCGGCAAAGTCGCCGGTCTTAAACTTCGTCACCCCGGCGCCGGTTTGCTTGATGCGCCCTACGATTTCATGACCAGGCACCATCGGGTAGCTCGAATTGTCCCACTCATTCCGCGCCTGGTGAATGTCCGAGTGACAGACGCCGCAAAACATGATTTCGATCAAGACGTCTTTGGGTTCAAGTTCACGACGCTCGAATGCAAAGGGAGCGAATTTCGACTCGGCGCTTGTAACTGCGTAACCTTCTGTTCGTAACATCTATTTTCCCTCTTTCAACGAGTGACTACTCTTACTCTTTCTGGAACGGTTAGTCAAGAATCGGAGGGTCGCCGGAAGTTATGCGTGTTCTATAAGTTTCGCCCCGGCGGTCAACTCTTTTCCGGTGGCGCTTTTTCGCCCTTCTCTTTAGCGTCCGGGGCGCCCGCTTTCGCGGCTGCGTTTTCAATCTCAGAATTCACTTCGCCGCCGATAAGAATCGCTGCCCCCGTCAGGTAAAGCCAGAGCATCAGCACGATCACCGCGCCGAGCGTGCCATAGGTCTTACTGTAAGAATCAAAAAAATGCAGGTACAGCTTGAAGCCGAAGGAAACGAGCAGCCACAAACTCAGCCCAACGACCGAACCCGGAGTAATCCAGATCCACTTCTGATCGCGAACGTCCGGTGCGAGGTAGTAGATAAGCGCAAACGACAGCAGCATGAAACCGAGCAACATGGGCCACTGTATGACCTTCCACGTGATTACGAAGACCTCTCCGAAACCATAATGACCGGCGACATGGTCCCCGAGCTTTCCACCGTAGAGGATGAGTATGAGCGCGGAAATCACGAGTACCGAAAGTCCAATCGTCAAACACATCGCCGTCAACCGTTGTTTCCACCAGGGCCGAGATTCCTTCACATTATAGGCGACATTGAGAGCCTGGGTGATTGCTCCCATTCCGTTTGACGCAGCCCAAAGCGCGGCAAGAATGCCGAAGATCACCTTGCCGCCACCGCTGGCTTCGCTCACCTCATAGATCGTCGAATCGACCAGCTGGTAAGCCGAACCCGGCAACACCTGGCTGAGGTAGTTGAACAGGTTATGACGCAAGCCAGTGCCGGAGCCCAGCAACAGTCCGATAACAGCGGTGAGAAACAGCAGCAGTGGAAAAAGCGCCAAGAGGAAATAGTAAGCGAGCTGCGCGGCGCGTCCGAAAACATCATCTTTCTGGATTTCACTAACGACCCTCTTACCCAGAGCTTTCCAGGTCAACCCACCCAGAGCCCAAACTGATGCCATGATTGTTTGAATCCTTATCTCAGATTTCGCTACCGGTGCAGGTCGGTTTAAGCAATGACTATTCCGAGGACCCTGGAACGTTCTGGCGGCGCGGGTTTTCTTCGACCAACCGCTGATCACACTGACACTTGACGATCTTTGAATAAGCGACGGCCCAGTTTGACACGAAGACGGATGGCGAAGCACGACACTCCTCGTCTGATAAGCGAACGCACAAGCTTCGCGTTGCGCACGAATTTCCGGGGACTTTGTCAGATATTCGATTGCGAGACTTCGGTCAACTCTGCTTACCATTAGCGAAAAGGCGCGACAGCTTTGGGCCGTCGCGCCTAATCTTGTGTGGTCACTGTCCTCACCCCAGCAACCACTTGGATGGAAGGATTCACCAACCATCTAGTTGGCGTTACTATAGCGCGCATTTCGCTTCTTGGCAACAGGCCAAAAAGCGTAGCGGATCCGCGGCGGCAAGATGCCCCACTTGTGCGAGCGTGACGTTTAGTTTTGCTGGGAACATTACCCTGGCCCAGCCCGGAACGCGGCATAAAACCGCCACCCGCAACCTTTAACAGCCAGCGGGCATCCGAGATAGGCCGCTTGCCTCTCCCGCTTGCAAAAGAAATCGACTCTTGTAAAACTCGTTCGTGAAATAACCGCCTGGAGCATCACTATGAAAAATGGCTTTCGCGTTCTCTTCTTCCTGTCACTTATTCTTACCCTTTCGCTGCCGGTCTTGGCTGACACAATTCGTCTCAAGGACGGCAATGTAATTCGCGGCCAGGTGATCGGTTTTCGCGACCAGCAATTTACGGTATTAGTCGGTTCCGGTAGTCAGGGACGCCGCAGTCGTACCGTCGTCTACGTGGAAGACGTTGAGTCGATCGAGTTTGACTCCGCTACCACGGCAGCGGCCGCGTCGCTCGCGAATGACGACCCGAACAACAACTCGACCGCAGCGCCGGTTTATCAACAGCCGCGCCCTACCCAACAGCCAGAGAGTAATCGCGTGCCGGCGCGCACGAACCCGGCAAACTTGCCGGCCGGTGCACCGACTTTCTTCACTATCAAGGTAGCCGTGCGAGCGGACAACGCAAACAATGGGTGGACCAACACCGGATTGGTGGTTCGCAAGGGCCAGCGTCTGCGTATCAGCGCCACCGGCCGGGTTTCACTTGGCGGCGGCCGTTTTTCTACACCTGCCGGCGTTGCGGGTTCGACAGACGGTGAGAAGCTCATGCGCAACGAAGCGACTGGTGCGTTAATAGCGGTTATCGGCGACGACAATGACGATTTTCAGTTGATTGCCACCAGACGAGATTTTGTGGCCCAGCGTGACGGCGTGTTATTCCTCGGTGTGAACGAAGGAAATCTAAACGACAACACGGGAACGTACGACGTAACTGTCGAGGCCGAAGCGGGCGGCGGCGTCAGGTAGGCAGGGCCTGCGTCGGGGAAACGTGACCTTGGCTTCGGGCATCACATGGCAATCGGCAACTCGGGTGAAGACGGACTGACAGTTTTGGTCTTCTTCCCTTTTCTGCTTCCACAATAGGTGATTAATGAAACTCTCTAAGCTCGCGCGCCTCTTGCTTGCCCTGCTCATTGGATCAAATCTCTGCGGCAGTCTGTTATTCACTTCTGCTAGCGCGCAGTCGCGCCGCCAGCCTCCGACCTCGAGTGAAAAGAAGAACAAACGCCCGCCGGAGCCCGGTCAACAGCCGGATGAACCGCCGCCGCCAGACCTGGTGGGAAGGCCACAGGAAGCTGAAAAGGTAACGGTCACCACGCAGATCGTTAACGTAGACGCGGTTGTTTACCACAAGAAGAGCGGGCAAATCGTAACCGGATTGAAGAAAGAAAACTTCTCCATCCAGGTTGACGGCGCACCGCAGGTCATCACCAACTTCTCGACTCCCGAAGCGCCAATCACTGTGGCTATGGTGGTTGAATACAGCAAATGGTCGGAAGCGTTTGGCTACTATGGCTCGGGTGGTTACGATCCGGGTACGTATGAAGTGATTCGGCCGGTGGCGATGTTCCTATCGCAATTCGTCAAACCTCCCCAGGATTACGTTTCAGTTGTTGCTTTCGACATGCGGCCGACGCCGCTTACTGATTTCACCAACGACCCTGGCCGGATTAGCCAGGTTATCAATCTACTCCTGCGGAATTCTCCCGCGTTCCGCGAAACCAATCTCTTTGACGCGCTTAAATTCGTGCTCGTCGGTGGACGTGGTGATTCCGTAGTGCTCGACAACGCGAAAGAAGAAAAGTCTGAGTACGCGGGCTTGGTAAGTATCCAGGGCCGGCGTCGCGCCATCATCCTGGTCGCTTCCGGCATCGATACTTTCAGCAAGATCAACTATGGCGACGCGCGCAAGGTCGCACAGAACGCCGGCATCCCCATCTACATCATCGGCACCGGCGAACTCTTTTTTAAGAAATACGAAAACCAGCTGGGCCCAGTGGACGCAATTGATGGCGCGCCCGGACGCATGACTTTTCTGCAAGCGAAGAACACGCTAAAAACCTTCGCCGCGGAAACGGGAGGCGCTTATTATCCCGTGACCTTCCCGGGTGAATTACCGAAAGTACTCGGTTCGATCAACACTCTGTTGCGCAGTCAATACAGTCTGGCGTTCAACCCGGGTGACAGCCACGACGGCAAGCAACACAAGATTAAGGTAAGCATCGATGTAAACGGCGATGGCGTAATTGATGACAAGGAATACGTGATCCAAGCGCGCCAGTTCTACAACGCACCGAAGCCCGACGCGGCCGCGAAACCATAGCCGGCAGCGAGAACGGGGAATTCAGATCTTTATTGGAGCGCGATCATCGCACTCCGAATGGCAAAGGCGGCGAGCATATTGTTCGCCGCCTTTTTCGTATCGGCCGCTGCCGGTGATAGGCTCTAGACGTGACTGACACGGACGTTATTGTCATCGGGGGCGGAGCCGCCGGCCTGTTTTGCGCGATCGAAGCCGGCAAGCGTGGTCGCCAGGTCATCGTGCTCGAACACGCCGACCGCGTGGGAAAAAAGATCGCGATTTCCGGCGGCGGCCGCTGCAACTTCACGAACCTCAATACCACGCCCGACAATTTCATTTCCGCGAATCCTCATTTTTGTAAGTCGGCCCTCGCGCGTTACACGCCTGACGACTTTATCTCGCTGGTCAACAAGCATGGCATTCCCTATCACGAAAAAAAACTCGGCCAACTTTTCTGCGACGATAGCTCACAACGCATTATTGAAATGCTGTTGACTGAAGCGAAAGAGGCGGGCGTGGAAATTCGTTGCGGCGTAAACGTGCGCAGCGTAACTCCATCAAGCAACTTGCAGGCGAGCCCCCGGTCCCGGCGCCGTTTCTCGGTTAGAACCGGTAACGCTACCCTCGCTTCAGATTCTTTGGTTGTCGCCACCGGCGGGTTGTCGATTGCGCCGCTGGGCGCGACCGACTTCGGGTACCAGTTGGCACGCCAGTTTGGCCTCGCCATTCGCGAACCGCGGCCGGCGCTGGTCCCTTTCACGCTGCTCCGCGAAACACTGCGCGAGTTGTCGAGCTTGAGCGGCATTTCACTCGCTGCCGAAGTCAGTTTTGACGGGGCGAAGTTTCGCGAAAATATTCTGGTCACGCATCGCGGTCTTAGCGGCCCGGCCATCCTGCAAATTTCGTCTTACTGGCGTCCGGGTCACAGCGTCGCGATTGATCTGTTGCCGGACTACGACGTAACTGAACTCCTGCGCGAACCGAAAAACAGAGAACTCACACTGGCAAACTTGCTGAGCCAGTTTTTGCCGCATCGCTTTGCCGTCGCCTGGTGCGCCTTGAATTATCCGTCGCAACCGCTCAGGCGCTACTCGCCCGGCGAACTTACCGGAATCGCTGCTCGGCTCAATAACTGGGAAGTCGCGCCCTCCGGAACCGAGGGATATAAAAAAGCTGAGGTGACTGCGGGCGGAGTGGCCACCGAAGAACTCTCTTCACAAACGATGGCTGCCAAAAGAGTGGCGGGTCTTTATTTCATCGGCGAGGTCGTTGACGTAACTGGCCAGCTGGGCGGCTACAACTTTCAGTGGGCCTGGGCTTCGGGTTATGCGGCCGGACAACACGCGTGACCCGCGTGTTAGTTGAGGATCATTCGCTTGTCGCCGGCGCGGCGGGTGACACGTTCGCGGTCGAAATATTCCAACAGTGGAATTGCATACTTCCGCGATACGCCGGCCAGTTCTTTAAACCCGGCGACATCGATCAAACGGTCGGGTTGATGGTCCAACGCGTATTGGCGCAGCAGACTCTGCAAACGTTTGATCGCGGCCGTGTGAAAAAACATCTCGCCCTGTACCCGCACGAGGGTGTGGTCGTCGAGCAGCAGTTGCAGGATTTTTCTCCCATGCGCACGTTGCGCCGGCGGAACGCCCGCCTCGACCAGAACCTGATCGAAGCTCGGGGCCTCAAGTCCCGCACGCTCATAAGCGCTCGCTATTTCAGTTCGCAACCGCGTATCAGCCGGCGATAGGGAGCGGCCGTGTTCACTGGCGCGAACCACGTCCTTTTCGCTGACGAGCCTCCCGTCCTGTTCCAAACGCGCCATCACTGCGCGAAATATTTCCGGCGCCGCATGGGCGAATAAACGTTCACGCAGAGTTTCGCGCGGCAAACCGCGCGCTAAGGGCTCGCGCTGGTGGTGGAGTTTGACCGCTGCAACTGCGTCACGCGTGAGCCGCTCAAGGTTATCCTGGACCACTAGCACACCCGCAGCCTCGACGAGTGTCTGCGTCTGCGCTTGCCGCGAAACGCGCGCAATAACCTCGTCGTTCCAACCCGTCCGCGCGGCGATCTCAGCCGGGCGCAGTCCCAGGTTTCCCGCGATGGCGACAAACACCGCGAGCTTTTCGGCCGGCTCACCACTAGTCAGAACTTGCAGTGGGCCATCAGCCCGCGCGAGTTCCCTTCCGCGGCGTTTAGTAGCCTGGGGATCCAAAACGAGACCACCGGCAATCGTCGCCGCGGGCGAATAAGAGCGAACGATAAAACGCTCTCCATGCACCGCCACGACCGGCGTCTCAAATCGGAGTTGCGCAAAGGCAGTCTCACCGGGAGGCACTTCGCCGCGGAGGTTCAGCACTTTCACCCGCGCGAGAACTTCGGCCGAACCCAGATGAACACGCAGCCGTGCGCGATTGCGGACGGCCCGCGACGCACTGGGCAAGACGTCGAGTTTCACGTCTATGATTTGCGTGGGACGCAAGCGTCCTATGGGAGCGAGCACCATGCCTCGCTCGAGTTCCGCGGTGTCAACGCCAGCAAGGTTCACAGCGGTACGCTGGCCAGCCTCTGCCTCAGCCACCGCGGCGCCATGTACCTGCACTCCGCGCACGCGCACGCGCGCACCGCCGGGTAACAATTCCAGTTCATTGCCCACACCGATGCGACCGGAAACGAGCGTGCCGGTTACCACCGCGCCAAAGCCCTTCATCGTAAACGCGCGATCGATCGGCAGGCGGGTTACGTAATCACCGGAACGCGTTGGCACGTCCGCGGCCAGCGACTGCAACGCTTCACGAAATTCTGCCAGGCCGGTTCCGGTCCGCGCACTCACCTCCATGATTGGCGCACCTGCGAGGAACGAGCCGGCGACCAACTCCTCCGCCTCAGCTCGCACCAGGGAAAGCAACTCTGCCTCCACCAGATCGGTTTTAGTGATGACGATTAGCCCGCGCTGGACCGCAAGCAGCCGGCAAATGTCGAAATGCTCGCGTGTTTGCGGCATCACGCCTTCGTCAGCCGCGATCACCAGCGCCACTGCATCAATGCCATGTACGCCGGCGAGCATATTTTTTACGAAACGCTCGTGACCGGGAACATCGACGAAACCAACGCTAGTATCGCCGAGCTTAAGATCAGCGAAGCCAAGGTCGATGGTGATGCCACGCCGTTTTTCTTCCGGCAAACGATCCGGATCCTTGCCGGTTAGGGCCTGGACCAGGGAACTTTTACCGTGATCGATGTGACCGGCAGTGCCGACGATGATTGAGTGCATTAAGAAGAGTGACTGCCTTTGACTGTGCGAATCTCCGTCCTGATATGGCGACGGAAGGGCGCGACAAATCGCCAGGCGAACTAGTTCGGCTTGGGCGCTTGCTGCAAAACTTTTTGATAAAACTGAAGATACTGTGGGATCACAATATCGCTCCGGTAGCGGGAAACGGCGGACTCGCGCGCGCGTTGGCCCATGTCACGTCGAAACGTTTCATCACGCAGAAGACGAGTCGCATCCGCGGCCATCTTCTCCACGTCGCCGACCTCGCTTAAGTATCCCGTTTCCCCGTCGGTCACCACTTCGGGAAGGCCGCCAACTCGGGACGCGATCACGGGCACCTCGCAAGCCATCGCTTCCAGCGCCGCGAGACCAAACGATTCCTGTTCGGACGGCAACAGCAAAACGTCGGCAGCCGAAAGGTAGTCTACGATGTTCGGTTGCTTGCCCACGAAAACGCACTTGTCGTAAACGCCCAAACAGCGCGCGCGATGCTCGACATTGGTGCGTTCGCTGCCGTCACCGACCATGACCAACCGCGTGGCCGGCAACTGTTGCGCGACGCGCGCAAATATCTCGACGCAATCTACCGGGCGCTTCACCGGGCGGAAGTTTGAAACATGGACCAGCAGCAGTTCGCCCGCGGGCGCGAGCGTGGCGCGCAAAGCGGCAACCGGATGGCGCTGGTAATCGGTCTGGCAAATAAAATTTGGGATGACCTCGATGTCATCAAACTGGAAACTCTCTTTGGTCGCTGCCTTCAAATAATGCGAAATTGCAGTCACGCCGTCTGACTGCACAATCCCGTAACGCGTGATGGGAAGATACGAGCGGTCCGCGCCCACCAGCGTGATGTCGGTCCCGTGGAGCGTGGTGATCACCGGCAGGTAGCGCTTTGGTTTTAGCGACTCGCGCGCGAGGATGGCGCTGATTGAATGTGGGATCGCGTAGTGGACGTGTAGCAAATCCAAATTCTCTGTTTCGGCCACCGTCGCCATCTTGGTGGCCAGCGCGAGCGTGTACGGCTGATGCTCAAACAAGGGATACGACATCATCTCCACTTCATGAAAACGCACGCGCTCGTTTAACTCAGTGAGCCGGGTTGGCAGTGAAGAGGAGATGAAATGGACCGTGTGTCCACGGGCAGCGAGTTCCTTCCCCAGTTCCGAGCCGACAATGCCGCTGCCGCCATAGGTTGGATAGACCGTGATGCCGATGTTCATTGCTGCTGTGGCCTTAGTTTTGGACTTTCGTCTTTGTAATTTCTCGCCGACAGGATCAGGGATTCTCAGGTAAAGATCAAAGACCGAACCGAAGTCTGGAGACCTTCGCCAGAAAAAAAAGCGGAGGCAAACGACCCTCGCAATCGTTTGCCTCCATCTCAACTTGGCTCACCTTTTGTAAGGGGGGGCAAGTGAGGGGACGGAGTATATGCCTGCTCTCAGGCTTTGGCAATAGTTCTTTGAGAGAAAAACTCTCCCTAAATCCAGGACGTGATTTATTCCCGAAATCTGCCTCCTACTCCCGCAGACTGCGCCGTCGCGTCAAAGCAGCTATAATGCTCGCAAGCCCTGAAAACCAAGGAAAGACCGGATTTTTACGAGCAGACAATTGGAGTAAGTAATGCCCAAAATTAGTGACATCGAAGAGACTCCCAATCCCAACGCAGTAAAGTTTATTCTGCGGGAAGCAGTCAGCAACGGGACGGCCCACCAGTATGCTTCCGCGGACCAGGCGACCGGCGATACGCTCGCCAAATCGTTGTTTGACGTGGGCCATGTGGTGTCTGTGTTTTATATGGACCGGATGATTACCATCGAGAAGGATGACGAAGGCGACTGGGACGACCTGTTGCCGGTCCTGGCTGTGCCGATTCGAGCGGCCGCAACTGTGAACTCTCCGGCGGGGGCCGCCGCGGCAGCAGTAGGTGGGGCGATCGCAGCTTTAACCAGCGACGACCCGCGGCTCTTGAAGATCAATGAAATTCTGGATGAGAAAGTGCGACCCGCTCTGATGGGCGATGGCGGATATTTGGAAGTGCTGGGACTCAAGGAGCATACTTTGAGCATCCGCTATCAAGGTGCGTGCGGGAGTTGTCCGAGTTCGCTCACCGGAACTTTGATGGCTATCGAAGGAATGCTCAAGCAGGAGATCGATCCGGAAATGGAAGTGATTGCCGTCTAGTCCTTGCGTCAGTCAGCATCCGAACCGGGAGCGCGCACGGATCCAGGTCAAGGAATACAGGTCGCGGTCACACCTAAAACCACCTCAGTCGCTACCGCTCTCCCGCTTCCGGTTTTGTTTCTCGTAGCCGAGTCGCCACACTGAAGCAGTATCTTTTTTGGAACCGTCCTTCGCTACCAGCGTTTAATTCCGCGGCCACACCTGTCTTTCCAACCCGTTCCGCAGGAGAAAACTATGACCTCGCGCGCGTTTCGTTTGCTCTTGGCGCTTCTCTTTTTCGTTTCGTTAACGACTGGAGTCAGGGCCCAGGCGACTTCCGAAAAAATGGTTTCTCCGCCCAAGTCTCAGACTCTGAAGGTGTCTGAGAAAACCAAAGCAGCTCGCGCCGCCAACAAGTCGCGGATCGACCAACAGAAGGCGCTCGCATTATCTCTGTTGGTCTCCCTCGCGAACGACGCTCGCAGTTATCCCGATCAGAAATTACGCGCGCGTACCCTCGGGCAAGTCGCAGACGCACTCTGGGCGGCCGACGCAGACCAGGGTCGCGCATTATTCCGCAAAGCCTGGGACGCTGCCGAATTTGCGGACCAGGAGACTGCGCGACTAGTGGCCGAAGAGCGCGCGACTCAGCAGCAGGGAGATCCGAAGCGGCCCTTTGCGTTGGTGGCGCGACCCGATCTGCGCGCGGAAGTCTTGCGCCTGGCCGCGCGACGCGACCGCGTCCTCGGCGAAGAGTTCCTGGACAAACTCAAAGACGCGCGCACGCGCGAAACGACTGGCGCCGATTCGCCCCTTCCGATCGGCGCTCCACAAACTCCCGCTGCCACTAGACAACGACTGGCCCTGGCGAGTCAGTTAATGGACACGGACGTTGATCGAGCGTTGCAGTTTGCCGAGCCGGTGCTGGGAACCATCACCAGCGAAGGGTTGGACTTTCTTTCAACCTTGCGCGAGAAAAATGTCGCGGCTGCCGACCAGCGCTACGCCCGCATGCTGGCGATCGCGGAAGCGGACTTGAACTCAGACGCCAACACGATTTCGCTGCTCGCCTCCTATCTATTCACGCCGCACCTCTTCATCACTTTTGGACCAGAGGGAGGCCAGCAGGCCTCGCAAACTGGGCCACCCGCACCCGCTGCGGCAGTGACTCCGGAGTTTCGCGCCGCGTTCTTTCGTACCGCGGGGTTGGTGCTGTTGCGTCCCTCGGCCGCGCGTGAACAGGATCGCAGCACTTCCGGGGCACCCGGCAAATATGCCGTCATCAAACGACTGCTGCCCCTCTTCGAACAGTACGCAGCGAAAGAAGTGGTGGACCAGTTGCGCGGCGAGCTGGCGGTGATTTCGCAAGGAAGCGACCGTCAGGCGCGCGAAACGGATGACGGTGACGACGACTTTCCGGTACAGCGCGGAATAACTCCGGATCGTCCAGCCGCTGACGTCGAGAAGGCCTTGCTGGATCGGATTGACCGCGCCAAGACCGCCGCCGAACGAGACGCAATCTATTTGCAGTTGGCTACCCGGACCGCACAGAAGGGCGACATGCGCGCACGCGACTTCACCGAAAAGATCGATGACAGCGAAATGCGTAAACAGGCACGACCCTATGTGGACATGACGCTGGCTTTCAGCGCAGTCGGCAAAAAAGATACGGGGAACGCGTTGACGCTGGCAGCCAAAGGTGACTTGTCACACATTCAGCGAGTGTGGTTACTGACGGAAGTCGCGCGCGCGTTGCCGCCGGCGACAAGCGATAGAGCGCTCGAGTTGGTCGCTGAGGCCGCGGTTGAGGCGCGCCGCATCGATGGTTCCGACAGTGATCGCCCGCGCGCCCTCGTCGCCGTCGCCAATGCGTTTCTTGCGCTCGACCGCCCGCGTGCCTGGGAGACGATGCTGGAAGTGGTTAAAGCGTCGAACTCCGTGGCGGGGTTCAATGGCGAAGACGGCCGGCTCATGATGCGTCTGCAAACGCCAAACATGACCTCGATGCGCAGCAACACTATCGACGAGTTTAATTTGCCGGGCGTATTCAAGACGTTGTCGCAGGAGAATGCCACCCAGGCGATCGAACTGGCGCGCAGCTTTGAGGGCGAGGCGCCACGCGCTACGGCGTTGATTGCAGTCGCCCGCGCTCTGCTAAGCGAGAAGGCAAAGTGAGCGCCTGGTTCGAGCGCGCCAGAAATTCTCAGGAATAAATATTCATCGGTCTGGTGAGTAGCGCCACCGGATCGTCCACATTCAAAGCTTCCCTAACGTAAAACGGCTCACCAGCGCTGACGCCAATCAACGAACCAAAGTAGCGCAGGCGCTGCTCGATCTCATCGAGGAACCCCCGCGCACTGATTCTGGTCGGCGGCTCGTCCGATTCCGGGCGGTAAAACTGCGAGCCGTGTGCTCTGATCGCAGCCATCTTCTGCTCGAAGAAATCCGAGACATCAACGATAAACGACGGCACCGTGTGGCGCGAGAAGAGCGAGTGCATGATCGCGGGCATGGCCACGGGCGATTGTTGGCCGGCTTCGTCGTAACGCGCCATCGTCGCCAACCGCGCGGCATCGCGCACTATGCGACAGGTGTTGGCATGGTCCGGATGCGGATCGTCCCAGTGGGTTGTCAACAATACTTTTGGCCGATGGGCACGAAGCACGCGCACCAGCGCGGTACGCGATTCGTCGTTGAGCCAAATGTGTCCATCGGGCTGGCCCAGGTTGAGACGCAGGTCGAGCTTCATGATCCGCGCTGCCGCCACTGCTTCTTCGGCGCGTCCCTCGGGCGTACCGCGTGTGCCCATCTCGCCCCGCGTCATGTCGAGCACCGCGGTGCGATAACCCAAAGCTTTCAGGCGCAGCAGGGTGCCGGCCACGCAGAGTTCGGCGTCGTCCGGATGTGAAAACACGGCCAGCACGTCAAGTTCGAATTGTGTTTCATCCATGCGTCTTGAGGTTTAACTGAGCCGGCGGCTTTGGTCAAGGCGTGAGGTAAAGCAAACTGTTAGTTTGCTTCTTCACCCGGGATTACGGTGGACCAATATGACGCCTTACAGATAAGCAAACTAACAGTTTGCTTTACTGGTCTTCGTTTCACCGCGGCGCTGAGGCTACAATTACTTTGGTTAACGTCCGCGGGAGACACCATGAAACTTGTCGTACTCGGTTCCGGCACTTCACTTCCCCATCCCGCTCGTACTGCGTCTGGCTATTGGCTGGCGACCGAGACCCACCAGGCGCTTTTGGATATCAGCGCTGACGTGCCCCACCGGCTGGCGCAGGAGCAACTCGATTGGCCCAACCTCGACGCCGTTTGGCTGAGCCACTTTCACCTCGATCATATCGGCGGCCTCGCCCCATTTTTGTTTGGCACTCGTTCGGCGCCGCAGACCCGAGAGCGCGAGCGGGCCTTGCGAATTTTTGGGCCCGCCGGCTTTCCTAAAATTCTGCAGGCGATTGACGAAGCTAATAACTACCGTCTGTTCCAACAGTCGTTTCCGTTGGAGACCCGCGAGGTGGCAGCCGGAGAGGAGTTTGAGTTTCTGCCAGGCGTCATGGCCCACGCCTTCGCGACGCCGCATACGAAGGAAAGCCTTGGCATTCGCCTGAAAGACAAAAACGGCAGCACACTCGTTTACACTGGCGACACGGGTTATTCTGCGACACTGGCGGAATTTCTCACGGGCGCAAACGTGCTGCTAATGGAGTGTTCCTTTTTCCGAAACAAGCCGGTAACAACGCATCTGGAGTTATCAGAAGCAATGGAACTAGCGCGCACATGTAAGCCGGGGAAAGTGGTTTTAACCCATCTCTATTTTGAATGGGACGGCGTCGATCTTGCCGGAGAAGCACGCAAGCTTTGGCCAGGCGAAACCATCGCTGCCATTGACGGGTTGCGCCTGGAATTCTAATTGTCGTTTCAGCTGATCAGGCGAAACCGTTCCTCGCACTCGCGTTGAGTGGTCGGGTACTGGTCGTTGCGGCTCGTCTAAGGCGATATGGTAAAGTAACCGCCGAGCAGTGGCGTTCTCAATTTAGGTTGTACCAAAACTCAGAACCGGGGAAGCAACAGTATGAGGTGTCCAAACTGTGGCCGGCGGGCCAGTTGGGCCAGGACGCGTTGCGCCGCGTGTAAGACCAAATTGGTTGCGTGGTATGTCGTCGTTGTGACGGTGGTGTTGGTAGCTGGAGTCGCCGCCTGGTACCTTCTCGAAACGCTCGCCTGACGTCCAAATACGCTTCTGATCAGACCTCTGCCTTCTGCTTTCTGCCTTCTGCTTTCTGCCTTCCGCTTTCTCACCGCACGCCCCATTCCCAGATCCCATAAAGAACCTTCTTGTCCGGAACATTGCCAGCCTGTTTTAGCGACAGGACGATTTGACCGCGATGATGCGACTCGTGCGAGATCAGGTAACCCTGGAAGGCGAACACGTGGGGTTTGAAACCCTTTACTTTGCCGCCCTGAATTGCGGCGTGGTCCAGCAGCGCTTTGATTGCCGTGCCGGAACTCACCAACGATCGTCGCAACAGTTTGTGATCGGCAGCTCGCTCTTTCTCAATCTTCGCCAGGCCGTCTAACAAGTCCGGGGCCGCAGACTTCAGCCACATCAATCGCACATTGTGAATATGGGCAAATTGTTCCCCAACCGTGCGGCCCTTCGACGCAGACAAACTGCCAAGCGCCGACGGCGGCACGGCATCAAGCAAATAGAGGTTGATGCGATTGTGAACGTCCCAGGTTTCCAGAAACTGATTGTCGTCCATCTGCTCCTCTTCCTGTAAAGCAAACTGTTAGTTTGCTTCTTGAGTTGCGTTACCTGCGTGTTCGTGCGTTAACACTTCTCCGCCAGAGGTGTTGCAGCAAACTAACAGTTTGCTTTACAGAACTGAAGGCGGCGAGTTCGCCCCACGCTACTCGCCGCCCTCTCGTGTGCGGTGCTGCCGCTATCCGGAGACGTGGATCAGCGCACACGCACTACGATGTTGTTGCTGGTTAACGCATTCCCCGTCGCTCGTTGTAATTCCGCAATCGCCTTGTTGAGGTCGGTCTGCGCTCGCAGCTCGTTGCCGCGCGCGGTAGTCAAGGCAGTCTGGCGTTCAAGCACGAGGAACACCGTGGACTGACCAGCGTCCAGTTTCCTTTGCTCGCTTTGATACTGTTGCTCGCTGGCATCGCGCGCGATGCCGGCCGCGCGCAGTCGCGCTTCGGCGCTGCGGACCACCTGCAAAGCGTTTCTCACATCGACCTGAATGTTCTGTTCGAGCTGTTCGCGTTGCGTAGCTATGCGCTGGCCCTCGACCAGCGAACGCCCCAGTTGCGCCTGCGCCGTGCGGTTCCGTAGCGGCAGGTTGATCTGCACTCCGACGCGAAAATTATTGAAGCGATTACTCAGCAGATTTTGCAGCGACTGGTCATAGCCCCCCAGCAAAAACGGCGACAGCGTTTGCACCGGCGGCTCGGGCAACTGTGCGAAACCTGAATTCACTAACAACCTGTTAACAGCATCGCGAAGTTGCACCGACGAAGCAGTCAGTGGGTTCGTGGCGCCGCTGGTGGTGCCGGCCAGCCCGACCATTCCGTAACTGCCCACGAGATCAACGGCCGGCTTGGTCTGTTCTCGGAAGTACTTCTGATCGATCTGATTGATCTCGCGCACCACGTCGGACTGTTGCAGCTCGGGCCGGTTATCCATCGCCGCTTTCAAAGCTTCCGGCAGCGAGATGTCCGGCGGCGCGAGGTCTACGGAATCAGTCGGCACGACGGCCAGGCTCCAAAGGTCTGACTGACGATTAACCGCAATCAAATTCTTAAGATTGTTTTCCGAACGCGAAACTTCTTCGAGCGAGCTGTAAAGAGTCTGTTCGAAACCGGCTACTTGCGCTTCGGCCGCGACCACGTCGATGGGCGCGAGTGCGCCTTCGGCAACCAGGCGTTTGTTGTGTTCCAACTGCAAACGCGAATCACGCACCGCGTCTCGCTGCACTTGCAAATTCCGCAACGCAAAAACCAGGTCCCAGTAAGCGCGTTGCACCCCGGTGATGGTTTCGATCGCGCGTTGGCGAAACTGCGCATCGGTCAGCGACAGGTTCTTCCTGGCAATTTCGATCTGCCGGCGATTGTTGTCAAACTTGAGCCCACGTAGCAACGGTTGCGCATAACTAAAGGTAAGCCCGGTTGGATACTGCGGGTTGAGCGCCGTGAATTGATTGTTGGAGGTCAATCTCACAGACGAAAAATCGAGGTGATAATTACCGCCGAATTTCGGCGCCAGGCCTTCCAGCCGCGCGGTTGCCGTGTAATCGCTTTGCGTGGTAGTGCCGTCCGCGCCGCCGCTGAGAAAACTCGAGATCGGACTTATGATGCGTTCGTAATAAGAAGTCGAACTCAGGCGCGGGTCATAAGCGCCGCGTGCGGCAGTGAAATCAAACTCGGCAATCTTCACATTTTGCCGCGCCACCTCGATGTCTTTGTTGTTGTCCAACCCGAGCGCCAGCGCCTCGCGCAAAGTGAGTGGTCTTTGGCGGTCCATGTCGACGCCCACGCGGCCGAGTTCCGGCAAGGGTTTCTGCGTCGGATGAAACTCCGGAGCAATCGCCGGCACCTGCAACTCCCGCGGGACAGGAGACGGGGCTGGGGTTGCTTCCTGCGCTACTGCCGGAAAAGTAAAGGCGACGCCTAAGAGAAGCGCCACTACGCCGATAAGAGAAATCCCAGACCGGCGCCAAAACTTCCGGCGCGCGCTTTGTTTTTTTATTACTTGCTTCAACATGAAATCGTTCATTCGCTTCAGCTACTCAAGCCCGCACCGGCGAGCCGGCCCGGGTCGTCATTAATGTTTCGAAACCAAACCAACCAAAGACGCGGTCGCGCTTGCCGTTCGGCGCCGCGCCCAGGCGAACGCTCCATTGACGCGTCCTCCGAGATAACTCCAAACTCGGCTCTTGCCGAGATCGTCGAAGAGGGAATAGAAAACCGGCACCGCCAGCAACGTTAAGAGCAAACACAGCGACTGGCCGCCGACCACCAACACACCGATTGAACGGTTGGTGCCCGAACCTGGCCCACTCGAAATCGTCAAAGGCAACATGCCCGCGACGAGTGCAATAGTCGTCATCAGAATAGGCCGGAGGCGGTCGCGATTGGCGCGGATGATGGCTTCGAGCCGCTCCATTCCCTGCGCGCGCAAATGGTTCGTATGATCGATCTGCAGGATTGCGTTTTTCTTAACTACGCCAAACAGCAGCAACAATCCGAGTCCGGAAAAAATATTGACCGTCTGCCCCGTGATGAGCAGCGACAGAATGCCGAAAGGTATTGCCAGGGGCAGTGTCAACAAGATCGTAATCGGGTGAATGAACGATTCAAACTGCGCCGCCAGCACCATGTACATGAATACAAACGAGAGCACGAAGGCGAGCATGAAGTAGTAACCGGCGCGACCGAGTTCCTTGGAACGACCGGCGAGTCCGGTGGTGTAGGAAGAGTCGATCCCGACTTCCTTCGCGGCGTCATTCATCTTCTGAATCACTGCCGCCTGCGAGCCGCCCGGCTTCACGTTGGCCAGCAGCATCACTTGGCGCTGCCGGTTTAGTCGATCGATCGCGGAAGGACCAGTGCCTTCTTCTACGCGCACCAGATTGTCGAGCGTTACCCAGCCAAGCTTCGCGGAGGAAACGATCATCTGTTTCAGTCCGGCGACACTCGAGCGCGACTGCCCCGTCGCGCGCACGCGCACGTCATACTGGTCCGTGCCGGCATTAAACGTGGATACTTTCTGACCGGCTACGAGCGTGTTCAAAGCCTGTGCGACGTCCGCCACGCGCACGCCCAGGTCCGCTGCGCGCGCGCGGTCAATCACGACGCGCAACTCCGGCTTGCCGGTGACCAGTGACGAATCGGCGTCTACCACGTCCGGAATCGTCTTCATCTTCGCGAGCAACGCGTCGGAGTACTTCGTTAGCTTGTCGAGGTCCGGCCCGCCGATGACGTATTGAATGTCCGCGTTGCGAAAACCACCGCCGGAAATCGCGGCCACCTGCTGCACGCTGGTGCGCAGTTGACCCGGAAACTCCTTCAGATATTTCCCCAACACTTCGTTGCGCGCGCGCACCATCACGTCGCTCTGCGAAATACTGCGTTCCGCCAGCGGCAGCATCTTCACGTAAATCGAGGCGACGTTTACCTGCTCCTGCGCGCCGCCGCCAATCGTCGTCAATGTGTCTGAGACGCCCGGCAACTTGCGCAGGTCCGCGGCAATCCGCTCCGCGAGCGACGAGGTGGAAGCGAGAGTCGAGCCTTCCGGCGCGCGTACGTTAATTTCAAACTGCGACTGGTCGTCCACCGGCAAAAAGTTTTTGCCGACGAACATGAACAACGGCACGATGCTGATAATGACGATCAGGCAGGCAACCACAATTACCCAGCGCCGGGCCATGGACCACGTGAGCAGGCGGGTGTAAGTGCGGTCAATCGGAGCGTAAAAGCGCGATTGTTTGGAACCGTGATCGGCGGGTTCGATGCGGCGTTCAATCGGTCCTTCTTCCGCGTCGTTGCTGCGCTTGATCAAACGCGCGGCCAGCATCGGCGTGAGCGTGAATGAAACCAGCAACGAAACTGCAATCGCGAACGACGAAGTCAAACCAAACGACGACATGAAACGCCCGACGATGCCACCCATGAAGCCGACCGGCAAAAACACCGCGAGCAGCGACAAGGTAGTGGCAGTAACTGCCATGCCGATTTCGCGCGTGCCTTCGATGGCCGCCTGAAACGAAGGCATGCCCTTCTCTTCAATGAAGCGGAAAATATTTTCCAGCACCACAATCGCATCGTCGATCACGATACCGACCATCAACGTGAGGGCGAGCATAGTGATCTGATTCAGGGTGAAACCCATCGCCGCCATCAAACCAAAGGTAGCGACCAACGAGGTGGGAATAGCCAGCGCCGCAATGACAGTCGAGCGAAAACTCCAAAGGAATAAGAAAACCACGATCGCCGCGAGTATGCTGCCTTCGATCAAGTGGGTCTGGATGGCCTCGATTGAGGCCTTGATAAAGATGGACTGGTCGCCGACGACCTCGGTCTTGAAGCCCGGCGGCAAAGTTTTCTGAATCTCGTGCAGACGGTCCTTAACCGCTTCGGCGACGGCCACGGTGTTTTGTCCCGACTGTTTGGAGACAACTAAAGTGACCGCGGGCTGGCCGTTGAGGCGCGCTTCGGTGCGCGCTTCTTCCGAGCCATCCTCGGCATAACCGACGTCGCTGAGTTTTACGGAATAAGCACCACGACTGCCCACTACCAGTTCGTTAAAATCCGACGGCTGGACGATGCGACCCATCGTGCGTACGGTCAGTTCGCGCGCGCCTTCGTCTACGCGTCCACCGGGAAGCTCCATATTTTGTGCGCGTACCGCGTCGGCTACTTGCGCGACCGTGACGTTGAACGCCCGCAGTTTGTCGGGGTCTACCCAGATTTGAATTTCGCGCGTGCGCCCGCCGATGATACTCACCTGGCCCACGCCGCTGATCGATTCGATCTGTTGCTTGATCCGTTTGTCCGCAACGTCCGTCACTTCGCGCGGCGAACGTGGCGCGGACACGGCAATGCGCACCACTGGCGCGGCGTCGGTATCCAGTTTCTGCACGATTGGTTGCTCGGCGGTAACCGGCAAATCGTTGACGATCAAATCGACTTTGTTACGGACCTCCTGCGCGGCAATGTCAGGGTTTTTTTCCAGCAGGAAAGTGATAAAAACCTGGGAAACGCCTTCGACTGAAGTGGACCGTAGCTCGTCGATTCCACTAATGGTGTTGACGGCGCCTTCGACCTTGTCGGTGATTTCCGTTTCAACTTCCTGCGGCGACGCGCCGGGATTTACCACTGTCACGGTGATTGTCGGCAAGTCAATCTTAGGAAATAGATCAACGCCCAGCGACTTGTAGGAGAAGAGTCCGACGACCGTCAAACTCAGAATCAACATCGTCGCGAAGACCGGACGCCGGACACATATTTCAGCTAACTTTTGCATACGAGTTACGGGTTTCGAGTTACGAGTTACGGGTTTCGAGTTACGGGTTACGGGTTACGAGTTTTCCCAACTCCAAACTCGGAACTCCAAACTCGAAACTCCAAACTCGGAACTCGGAACTCGAAACCCCTATTGCTTGACCGCCATTCCGTCACTCAACTGTTCCACATTGCTGGCCGCCACGATTTCATTCGCCACGATCCCGCTCTTGATTTCAATCAAATCGCCTTCGACCTGGCCCAGCTGCACCACGCGTTCCTGTGCCCGGCCATCCTTGATTACAAAAACACGGCTGACTCCGGATTCGGTGCGCACTGCTCTTGCCGGCACCAGCGTTGCCGGCGCGGCGCGCGACTCCAGGATCCGCACGGTGGCAAACTGCCCCGGCTTCAGCGCGCCACTCCCGTTTTCAATTTCTGCTTCGACAGTTAGCGTCCGGGAAGTAGGCGTAACGTTCGGCGAAATGCGGGCGATGCGGCCACTGAAATTCCTGTCGGGCCACGCACTGGTGGTGACCGAAACCGATTGGCCCACGCTAACTGCCGAAATCGCCTGTTCCGGAATATCAATTCGTACGCGCAGAGGATTGATGCGCACCACGGTCGCGACCTTCGTAGTCGTGGAGACGTATTCGCCCATGTCCGCCGTACGCTCGGACACGTAACCATCAATCGGCGAATAAACATTCGCGTATGACTGGCTGCGACGCGCCAGGTTAAGTTGGCTCTCGGCGTTGGCGACGTTTGCACGCGCCGTCATCACGGCCGCATAGTTTTGTCGCGCGAGCGAGAGCGCCGATTCATACTGTTCCTTTAGTTGATCGCGCTGCGCCTTCTGCTGATCATAAACAGATCGCGAGATGTCTCCCGACTCGATCAACTTTTCCGAACGGCGCAGGTTCTTTTCGGCGAGTTCCAAAGCGACGCGAGCGTTCGCTACTTCGGGAAGTTTAGTTAGTTCCAAAGACTGCCCGGGTCGAATTCCCACTTTTTCTTCCGCTTGACGCTGCGCCGCTTTTGCCTGGTCCACCTGTGCCTGCGCCTGCTGCACGCGCAGTTTCGCGTCAACGTCGTCGAGCCGCACGATCGTCTGCCCGCGTTTCACGTAGCTGCCCATGTCGACGCCAATAGCGACGACTTTTCCCGCCATTGACGGTGACACGTCCGTTTGCTCGTCGCCACTCAAACTGCCCGTCGCTTCGAAAAAACGCGGCAAGTCGCGCACGATTGCAGGTACGGTCGAAACCTCAACCACTACCGGCTGGCCGGTTGCCGCTTCGTCCTTCCTGACGTTGGCTTTGGAGCCGCCGCACGAAGTTGCCAGAAACACCAAGCCCGCAAGAGCGACCGCCAGGGAGAGGCGTCGTGTCGGCGGAAGTTGTAACCGGGGAGATAACATCAATTCTTTCACTTTCTCAAATAGGCTTATCAAGTTCCTGACTTTCATTTGCTGGTTCCGGCAGTCGCTTGGCTGGGACCGGAAATTCCGTGCAGGAGAATCTCAGCGAACTGCCGAGCTGCATCCTGGTTTGAAATCTGCAGAAGCCGGCGTTTCGGGTCCCAGAGGTTATTGTTGAGCGAGTGGTGAATCACCATGCCAATGAACGCGCGAATTACGATCTTCGGATCGATCTGGCCCAACGCGCCGTCGCGCTGACGCTCGGTGATGTAGTCCCCGAGCAACTCGTACACACGGCGAATGAATTTCTCAAAAAACATCTCCGCCAGTTCGTGACCTTCGAGAGCAGAGTGAAGCAGCAAACGCTGAAACTCCGGATCGCATTCGTGGTGCTCCAGGGCTCCGAGTGCCAGTTGCTCAAAGACGGCCCGGTCGTCCTTCTGCTTGAGCGCCTCGGCGACCAGTTGCTCCGGATCCATAGCGTCGCCCGAACATGCTTTATGGTCCAAGATGGCGGTGTAGAGTTCCTGCTTAGTCGCGAAGTGACGAAACACCATCGCCTCCGAAACGCCGGCCGCGAGGGCAATTTCCCTGGTGGTGGTGCCGCCAAAGCCGCGTTGGGAAAACAGGCTGACCGCCACTCGCAGAATCTGCAGTCGCCGATCTTCGGCGGCCATGCGGGCGCCAGCAGCCGGCTGATTTACCGTCCCTGGCTGGCTTTTTCTCATTATTTCTTTGCTCAACAATCCTCTCCCTGGCTGGGCCCACCATCAAAGTAAGTGCTTACTTTGGACTCGCGACACCAGTCTGTCAAGCGGGAACCGGCGGCTTCGCAGTTTCAATTTCTCCGCGCCTCCCTCCGTGTTCTCGGTGTCTCGTAACGACGGGGGTTTATTGTATTGTTCCCGACCTTGCCTAACTCCACTTGTACCCTTTCGCAACAAGCTCACTTCAACTTGACAGCCTCTCGGCTGACGCTTCGCACAACATTCCTGTCGTTTATGTTTAGCGCTTCGCGCGAGCGCACTCGGCACATTGTTTGCTCGTCACGTTCTGGATTCCTTCTTGTGATTAAGTTTTAAGAAATCGTAAACGGACAAATTCAAAGGAGAAAGATAATGTCGCAGAACAGAACTTCCACCGATTTTCCCGGGACCACGTCAGCAACTGGAGACGCGAACACCGGCACCCAAACAGGGACCTCCGGTTCCGCAAATTCCTTTTCATCAGGACAGACCGGAACCGGCGGCGCCGCCGGTACCGCGACTGCACTGGCCCAGGAATATGGCAGCAAGATTACGGAAGCCGCGAGCCAGGCTAAGGATTATGTCAGCGACAAGATGAGCGTCGTCGGCGACAAGATCAAAGACCTGCAGAACGCCGACCTTTCCGAGTTGACTGAAAACGCCAAAGACTATGCGCGTCAAAATCCCGGTCAGGCAATCTTGATCTCGGCAGCGGCCGGCTTGCTGGTCGGCTTAATCCTTCGTGGCCGACGCTAGGCGAAACGCGCCGGGCGAATTACTTGAAAGGAGATAATGCGATGGCAGTCTCAGCTAAAAGTGCATTAGCGGCGGCAACCGCCGCCGGGGAACGGACGGACAACGAAAGTCTTCCCGCGCTGGTTGGTCGTTTGGGAGACGACGTCATGCAACTCTTCGACACCAAGTTGAGTTTGCTGAAGGTTGAACTCAAGGAAGAAGCGAATGAGTACGCTCGTGACGGGGTGTTGATTGCAGTGGGCGGTATCGTCGCCGCGATCGGGTTTGCACTCCTCAACGTCGCGCTGGCGTTTGGCATCGCAACGCTCTTTGCCAATGTCGACATCAGCCAGGCGGCGCGCTACGCAATCGGTTTTGTAACTGCTGGAGCACTCTATCTCGTCGTGGGCGGCATCATGGTGGTCACTATGAAGAACCGTCTGACCAGGCAAAAGCTCGTTCCGGATCGCACGGTCGCGGAGCTTAGAAAGGATAAGCAATGGCTGAAGAACGAACTTTAGGACTCGCGCGCGCCCGTGAAACAACCGAGGAAGATTCCGCCAAGGAAGAACTACAGCGGCGCATGGAAGCGGCGCGCGATTCAATTAGCAACACTGTAACGGAGATCAAGGAAAACGTGGCCCAGCAATATGAAAACGTCAAGGATGCACTCGACTGGCGCGAACACTTCAAACGAAATCCTGTGGCCTGGTCCCTGGGGGCAGCGGGCGTCGGCCTTTTTGTCGGATATGGAATCGCAGCGGCTCTCAAGGGAGACGACGGTGAAGTCTCCTCGGTCGCGGACGCCCTTTATCCGCCCTACCAGGCTTACGCCGCCCAACCCGCGGCGCGTGCTGTTTCAGCTGCCACTTCGTACGCTGACAACCAGGGTGCAAACGGGCATGACGGCGCTGGCAAGGACGATGGTCCGAGTATGTTGGATCGCTTCCGGGAAACATCAGCCTATGATCGACTGAGCAAGGAAGCCGGCGCGTT
>JAVEEA010000054.1 GCA_030840675.1 Pyrinomonadaceae bacterium | reverse complement strand
TCCGGCTGAAGTGATGCGAATGAACTTGCTCTGTTCCTGAAAGTCTTTGATGGTGCGGCAACCGGTGTAGCCCATGCCGGCGCGCAGGCCGCCGATGAGTTGCGTAGTCATTTCGGCAATCGTGCCTTTGTAGGCTACGCGTCCTTCGATCCCTTCCGGCACTAGTTTCGATTCCAATTCCGTCAGCTCCTGCGCGTAGCGATCGCGCGAGCCTTCGCGCATCGCTCCAATCGAGCCCATGCCGCGATAAGTCTTGAACGAGCGTCCCTGGAAGAGAATCACTTCGCCCGGCGCTTCTTCCGTTCCCGCGAACAGCGATCCGATCATCACGACATCCGCGCCGGCTGCAATCGCCTTGGCCACGTCACCGGAAAATTTTACGCCGCCATCCGAGATCAGTGGAACGCCACCCGCGCGCGCTGCTTTAACACACGACTGAATTGCCGTCATTTGCGGCACACCGGCGCCGGTGACGACTCGCGTGGTACAGATTGAGCCTGGTCCAATCCCCACCTTGATCGCGTCCACACCCGCCTCAACCAGCTCGCGCGTACCTTCTTCCGTGCCCACGTTGCCCGCGATTAGCTCAGTATCCGGATAGCGTTGCTTGATCTCGCGTACCGCTTCGATTACGCGCAGGGAGTGGCCGTGGGCAGTATCGATTACCAGGCAATCGACGCGCGCTTTGACCAGTTCCGCGGCGCGTTCACGAAAGTCGCCGGTGGCCCCAATCGCAGCCGCCACGCGTAGTCGACCCAGATCGTCCTTGGCGGCGTTGGGATATTTGATCGCCTTCTGAATGTCTTTGACCGTAATCAAACCCTTGATGCGCTTGTCGTCATCGACCACCAGCAGTTTTTCAATTCGGTGTTTTTGCAGGACGGCCTTCGCCTGCTCGAGCGTGGTGCCGACCGGAACAGTGACCAGCGGCTGCGGCGTCATGACGTCAGACACGGGAATGTCGAAGCGGGTTTCGAAACGCAGATCGCGATTGGTAATGATGCCGACGAGGTGACCATCTTCGTCCACCACCGGCACGCCGCTGATGTGAAAACGTTCCATCACCTGGAGCGCTTCGCGGACCGGCTTGGTCGGCAGGATCGTTACCGGGTCAACGATCATGCCCGATTCAGATCGCTTTACCTTGTCCACTTCCTCGGCCTGGCGCGAGACGCTCAGGTTCTTGTGAATGACACCGATGCCGCCTTGTTGCGCCAGCGCGATTGCGAGCGCCGCCTCGGTGACCGTGTCCATCGCTGAGGAGCAAAGCGGAATCTGAAGTTGGATGTTACGAGTGAATTGGGTCGACGTATCAGTCTCGCTGGGTAACACGTCAGAGCGCGCGGGCACCAGCAGCACGTCGTCAAAAGTTAGGCCTTCGGGTAAATCTGCTGAAATCATGCGACGTTATTACTCCTCAATTTTGTGTACTACGACTTATAAACAAAAACACAAAAGCCCGCCACTCAGGCGGGCCGTTTCGCGGTTGTTTGCCGACGTGGCTGTGCGTGCAGCGCACGCACGCTTAGGTGCCGAGCCCCGCGGTTCAGCGCAAACGACTGACAACTATTGCAGGAACTGTTCGTAATCAGCTTTCCGAATGCTCGAATTACCAGCGCTGCAGCGGGCAGCTTCCGTTGTCATGCTTTCCGACCGTTGCATCGTAAGCTCCTTCGCGTGCCCAAACCAGCGCAGCACACCGAGAGCTACGAGGGTCAGGATAACGAGGATTACAATTGCTATTGCCACCGTCAGGAAAGGAGATCGCGTCGCCGGTGCGTCAGTATAAACTTTTGAATGGTAGGGCGTAGTGACCACGTCTTCGTCGCCCGCGCCCTGCTCGCGCTGGTACCGCGTGTAACCATCGACCGCTTCCTTTTCGTCGAAGCCTACGTAGCGGGCGTAAGACTTCACGAAACTTCGGTTGAAGATGCCCCCCGGCAAACGCTTGTAATCATTCATCTCGATCGCTTCGAGATAGTGCATCGAGATGCGCGTTTGATCGGAAATTTCACGCAGAGGAATGCCGCGCCCCTCGCGCGCGAGTCTTAACTGTTCGCCGATAGTCGCTGCCATCACCAATTCGCGTCAGCCCTTGTGCTTCTGCAGCGGTGGATGTGAGCCTCGTTGGATGCCAGTGGAAGGTAGCGTGCTCCTTCGGTAACGTTTTAGAGGCGGTTGGTACTTTCTTCCAGGCCATTTTGCTGGAAGGCGAATATATATTGCCGTACTAAATGCTGTCAAACCATTGTGTCGCCAAGCTCGAAACTGCTCCGCAGCGGCGCGAAGTTTATCAGCTTACACAGGAGCCTCTCTTGATTCTTCGCGGCTGCGGTGATAGGTTTGCGCCTGTAACCAAAAATCGACTTTAATTTCTACAACCACAAAAGTGAGGATGCATGAGATGCCTTTAGAAGCACTCGGAATGATTGAGACCAAAGGCTTCGTCGGAGCCGTTGAAGCTGCTGACGCCATGGTCAAAGCCGCGAATGTTCAACTGCTGGGAAAAGAATATATCGGCGCTGGTTACGTCACGATCTTCGTGCGTGGAGACGTCGGCGCTGTGAAGGCGGCGACTGACGCCGGCGCGGCAGCCGCGCGCAGAGTAGGCGAACTAATTAGCGTTCATGTGATTCCACGTCCACACGCCGAAGTTGAACGCGTGCTGCCGGTTGATGGACGCACAGGGTTGAGTCCGGATGAACGTTCGCTTCAGGGCGGCGGCGCGCGCGGCCAACTCGGCGAGGGCGACCAGGGTCGTTCGTTGCAGGCGGGCGCTCGTGAAGGCAACAAGGAAAAAGCGCGGTAGAAATTGCCGCTTGCCGCTTGAACTTCAGTTCCCGGGTTCTTCTTCAATTGGAAATCGGCAAGTGAAAATCGGCATTGTAGCGGGAGTTTGTCATGTCCGCAGACAAGGACCTTATCTCAGTACAGCAGGCGCGGGACCTGGTGGAGAGTGCTGCGCAGGCGCAGGCCGAACTCGCACGCTTTGACCAGGCGAAGATCGATCGGATCTGCGAAGCAATGTCGCGGGCCGCGCTCGCGGAAGCCGTACGCCTCGGGGCAATGGCCGTCGAAGAGACGGGCTTCGGGGTCGCGGACGACAAGCGTGAGAAGAATCGCTTTGCGGCTGAAGACGTTTGGAACTACTTCCGCGGGTTGCGCACGGTGGGAGTTGTTTCCGAGTCGAAAGACGTGGTTGAAATTGCGAGTCCGCGTGGCGTAGTCGCCGGCATCATTCCTTCTACCAACCCAACCTCAACCGCAATCTTTAAGATTCTGATCGCAGTTAAAGCGAGAAACGCAGTCGTACTCTCGCCGCATCCTTCGGCCGCGCGTTGCATCAACGAAAGCGCGCGCGTCATGCGCGAAGCGGGAGTGAAGGAAGGCTTGCCGGCGGACGCCATCGGGTGCATGACCACGGCGACCATCGAAGGCACCGAGGCCTTGATGAAGCACAAGCAAACTGCTGTCATCCTGGCCACCGGCGGCATTGGCCTGGTGCGCGCGGCCTATTCATCCGGGAAGCCGGCCTTCGGCGTGGGCCCCGGCAACGTGCCGGTTTTCGTGGAGCGGACGGCTGATGTACCCAAGGCCGTGCAGGACATTTTGACTGGAAAGACTTTCGACAACGGCACCATCTGCGCTTCAGAACAAGCTGTGGTCTGTGATGCGCCGCTCGAGAAAGCGGTACGCGAACAGTTTATGGCCCAGGGCGGACATTTTCTTTCGGCTGCTGAAGCGGAGCAGTTGGCAAAGATTGTGGTGACTCCACAGCGTTCACTTAATCCGGGAATCGTCGGTAAGTCAGTCGCGATAATTGCAAAGATGGCAGGACTCAATGTGCCGCCGGGCACGCGCTGCTTGCTGGCTGACGTGGCTGGCGTGGGGCGCGAGTTTCCGCTCTCGATGGAAAAGTTGTCGCCGATTCTCGCGTTCTATGTGGCTGACGGGATCGCGCGCGGCGCCGAGCGTTGTTACGAAATCCTGCGTTACGGCGGGATGGGCCACACTGCCGGCGTACACACGCGCTCGCGCGAAGCGGCGGTGCGTTTCGGCGGCGAGATGCCCGCGTCGCGCGTGACGGTGAACACGCCGACCACTCACGGCGCGATTGGATTTTCCACCGCCCTGCCCCCGTCGATGACGCTGGGCTGCGGTTCGTGGGGCGGCAATGTAACTTCGGATAACGTCTCGCCACTCCACCTGCTCGACATCAAGCGCGTGGCTTTTGAAACCAGACCGGTGAAGAGTGCGCGTCCGGCAGTATCCGCGGGCGCTCCAGCTTCGTCGTATGTACCCGCGCAGGCTGCTGAACCGCAACGAGCACGTCCGGCTGTGACTGGGCCAGCGGCGAGCAAGATCAACCGTGAAGACATCGCCGCGATCGTTGACAAGTTCCTGGCTGGGCGGCAACCGGAAGCAAGCGCGCCAGCTACGTCATTACCAGCAGCGGCCGGCTCGCCAGTTGAGCCTGAAGCGGAAGCCGGCAGCATGTATGCCGGACCAATCGTCAGGCATGCGACTGAGAACGGAAGTAAATCGAATAGTGGTGGTCCAGCTGCTTCAGCGAGTGCGAATACCAACGGCAACCGCGCGGTGGTTGATTTCGTGAGCGAAGATGACGTGAAGCGTGCAATTCAAAAGGGCGAGAAGATTTTCATCAACGCGAAGACCATCATCACGCCCGCGGCCCGCGACATCGGGGAGCCGGCTGAAATTTTTGCGAAAGGCTAACCTAGTTTCGAGTTCGACGTTCATCTATTCGAACCAGGCTCAAGGTACGAAAGACGCTTTCATGTTCTTAGGAAAAGTAGTCGGCACAATTTGGTCCACTAAGAAGACTCCCGACCTGGAAGGCATTCGCTTTCTGGTGGTACATCCTTACGATCTGGAAAAGGAACCAACGCGAAACATTGTCGTGGTGGCCGATCGACTCGGCGCCGGCACCGGTGAGATGGTGATGTGCGCATATGGTAAAGCAGCACGCACGGCCATGGGGAACCAGGACCTGGCAATCGAAGCCGCGGTGGTGGGGATTGTGGATCGCGTAGACATTACTGACTCCGCTTCGGACGAGATGCGCGAGGCCGCGCTGGCATTGGCGCGCGAGAACGGCAGACCGTGACGATTGCGGGTTTTAGATTTCGGATTGCGGAATCCGATCCACCGGGAACCAACGTCCTATTTGCGCCAAGCTAAAATCCGGAACCTAAAATCGAAACATGGCGAATGAAGATCTGATTTATCGGCTGACGAAGGCTGTCTACGGCCGCCTGGGCGCCGCCACGGACGAGCAAACCGTCGAGCAATTAGTGACTGAAGTCTATCGCGAGATCGAGCCGTTTGTTTCCCAGAACGGCTCCGCCTATTCGACTTCACAGTTACCTTCCGCCACCGCCACCGCCACTGCCGCCGCCGCCGGTGAAGGCTCAGCTGACCGCTTGATTATCTCCGTGTTCGGCGTGGACCACCCCGGGATCGTGGCCGGAGTTGCCAAGATACTTGCCGAAGCAGATTGCAGCATTGTCGACATAAATCAGACTGTCGTGCAGGGTAAATTTGCCATGGTGATCATCGCGAACAGCGCGCGCGCCCGCGAGAGTGCCGCGGAGTTGAAGGAACGTCTGCGCCGCGAAGGCGAAGCTCTGGGTGTGCGCATTTACGCGCAACGGGAAGATCTCTTCAACGCCATGCACCGGATCTGAGAATGCGAAATGCTGATTTCGAATTTCGCATTTAGCGAATAACCCGAATGCGCAAAGTCCGCGGTCCGCAATCTACAATTCGAAATTCCGATCATGTCTGAACCTGAAATTGCTCGTCGTTGTCTTGCGTGTGGTGCCTCTATTCGTACCCATGCCTTTTTCTGTCCCCAATGTGGCGCGGAGTTGGGCCAAACGGATTTTAGCCAAACCCTCCCAATCGTTCCGGCCGAAGCAAACGTTAAAAACAGCACAGCCGGTAAGAGTGAGGTTGAGGCTGACCGGGATATTGGCCGCGACACGCTGGTGGAGTTTGCGCCAACGCCGAAGTCCGCCTCCGCTTCTAAGCCCCCCGCAACAGCGAAACCGGCGACCCCTCCGCGCGTTGCCGTGGGCGGGAAGCTCCAGCGCGCGGCCACGCGCGCCCGCGGAGTGGAAGGTGACATGAAGCAACGCGCGCGAAAAGTCCGTGAGATTTCCGGAGTCGTCTTAGACGAAGCGGGCGACGATCCCAGCCTGCGTTTTGTGCTGGTTGCCGCAGTCTTGTTTGGATTGTTTCTCGTGATTGTGTTGCTCAACAAATTCATAAGCTGAAGGGTTTCGAGTTTCGGGTTCCGAGTTTCGAGTTAAAACCCGAAACCCGAAACTCGAAACTCGAAACTCGAAACTCGAAACTTTCATCATGGAATACTCGCAGTCGGAAATTCTGCAGACGGTCGCGATGACGGAGATGGAGCACCTCGATGTGCGCACCGTCACGTTGGGCCTCAGCCTGCGCGACTGCGCCAGCGAGTCAATGGGACGGACCACCGAACGTGTGTTGGCAAAGATTCACCGCTACGCCGATCGCCTGGTGGAAACTGTCGATGCGATTGGCGACGAGTTTGGCATTCGCATCGCCAACAAACGAATTGCGATTACGCCCGTTTCGATGATCACGGAAAGCGCCAGCGGTGACCCGGTCGAACTCGCACGTGCTATCGATCGGGCGGCGGCGGAAGTTGGAGTCGACTTCATTGGGGGTTATTCCGCGCTGGTCCACAAAGGCGCCACGGACTCGGAACGAGAATTTCTCGATTCCATTCCGGAAGCGTTGTCCACTACGAAGCGTTTGTGCTCATCGGTCAACGTTGCCACCACGCGCGCCGGCATCAATATGGACGCGGTACGCCAGGTCGGGATCATTATCAAGGAAGCCGCTGAACGCACCAGCAGCGAAGGCGGTTTGGCCTGCGCGAAGTTTGTTTGTTTTGCGAATTCTGTCGAAGACAATCCCTTCATGGCCGGCGCTTTTCATGGAGTGGGCGAACCGGAAGCGGTTATCAACGTCGGCGTATCGGGGCCGGGCGTAGTCAATTACGCGATGAAGCGGGCGGCGCGCGATCTGCCTTTGCAGGAAGTCGCGGAGATCATCAAGAAGCTTTCGTTCAAACTTTCACGCGCGGGAGAACTCGTTGGCCGGGAAGCGGCGCGGCGCCTGGGAATTCCTTTCGGGATCATCGATCTGTCGCTCGCGCCGACCCCGGTGCCGGGCGACTCAGTTGCAAACATCCTCGAAGCGATGGGGTTTGAACGAGCCGGAACGCATGGCACCACTGCCGCGCTGGCGTTACTCACTGACGCGGTCAAGAAGGGCGGGGCGATGGCAAGCGGTTCGGTGGGCGGCATGAGCGGCGCGTTCATTCCGGTTTCGGAGGACGCCGGCATGATCGAGGCGGCGCAGCTAGGGGCGTTGTCGCTCGACAAACTCGAGGCCTGGACCAGCGTCTGTTCCGTTGGTATCGACATGGTCGCCGTACCCGGTTCAACTTCAGCGGAAACAATCTCAGCGATCATCGCCGACGAGATGGCGATCGGCGTAATGAATAATAAGACGACGGCCGTGCGCATCATCCCGGTTCCCGGACGACAGGTTGGCGAGCTGGTTGAGTTTGGGGGGTTGCTGGGCAGCGCGCCAATCATGGCGGTGAACGCATTCTCCTCGGCGGACTTCATTCGGCGCGGCGGACGCATTCCCGCGCCTATTCACTCGTTACGAAACTGAGCGGACTCGGCGTTTGCAGCTGGCTTCGACGAAATCAGTAGCAGATAAATTATTCCATAAGTCTGGAACTACGCTGACTGTTTTGGACACAAGGCATCGTACAATAGAATCAGGAGCGTGATGCTGATGTCGAAAAGAATAACAACTCTCGATGAGACCGCGTCCGTTTCGCTATCACCCGAAGCGGTTGAGGCTTTGGGCGTAAATTCGGGGGACGAATTGGATATTGAAATCATTGGGCGGGCTCTGGTTGTACGCTCTGCCGAGGAAGCGCAACGCTCGCGCGAATTCCTCGATATCTTCGAGTCGGTACTGAAGAGACGCCACGAAGCTTACGAGCAGTTAGCAGAAGGCCCCAAATAGCCGCAATCACTTCATGAAATTCCCCGACAAATTGGATGTGCTAACAGCACTCCCGATTGATGGAGGAAACAGGCGGAAGTGCTGGCATAAGAGATGTGGGGTTGCTTGAATCCGCTCTTGCTGCTGCCGAGAATCGTTTTGGATATGAGGATACCGATCTCGCTGCGTGCGCTGCTACGTATGCGTATCACCTAACATAGGCGCACGCCTTTATTGATGGTAACAAGCGTATCGCGGCGGCGGTTGCGGAGACATTTTTGGAAAGTAATGGGGCTCAACTAACCATGATAGACGAGGAACTCGTTCGGCTGTTCGTGGATATCGCGGCCGGGCGAGTAAGCCGCGAGGAAGTTGAGCGATTGCTGCAGCCAATGATCCTAGCGCGGGTTCAGTAAGTAGACGAATTACTAACGGGCAATCTCGAAGAGCTACTAAAGCTCGATATCAGTTCGGAGATGAAAAATGGCAGAAGCACTCGGCTTGGTTGAATGCATGGGTTTGGTAGCGATGATTGAAGCGGCCGACGCGATGGTCAAGGCGGCCAACGTCACTCTGGTGGGCTGGGAAAAAATCGATGCCGGGTTGGTGACGGCTATCGTACGCGGCGATGTTGCCTCTGTGCGTGCGGCGGTCGATGCCGGCGCCGCCGCCGGACGCAAGGTTGGCCAGGTGGTCGCTACTCACGTTATCCCTCAGCCTCACGACGACGTCGATCTCGGTCTGCCGGTTTTGAAAACTGGCGCGACTACCAAGAAGAAAATCAGCGGTTCGGTGCGGGCGGCGCGCCGCTAGTCGCGAGGCAGTAGCCCAACCGTTAGGGAGGGCTTAGTTTCCGCTTCATGATCTAATTGAGCCCTCCCTGTTGGGCTTCCGCCAGGACCAACCAACTTCAATCCATGAGCCTGACTCTACACTTCCTGCGCCATGGTCAGACCGCCTTGAGTCGGGAAGATAACTTTTGCGGCTCGGGTCTCGATCCCGAATTGACTGACGCAGGCCTGCAGATGGCGGACGCTTTTGCCGGCGCCCACCGTAATCAATCCTGGCGCGCGATCTACACAAGCAGTCTCAGCCGGGCAATCGCAACGGCAAAGCCGCTTGCCGCTGCGTTGGGAATCGCCACCGAGATTTGCTCTGAGTTTAACGAAATTGCTTATGGCCAATGGGAAGGGCTGACAAAAGAGATCGTCGCGCGCGACTACCACGACGACTACGTCAGTTGGCTGGCCGACCCCGCCTGGCACGCACCCACCGAGGGCGAGTTAGCGATCACGGTGGCGCGTCGCAGCTTACACGCGATCGATGAAATCAAGCAGCAGTGTACGGACGGGAACGTCTTAATCGTTTCCCACAAGGCGACGATTAGAATTGCGCTGTGTGGTCTCCTGGGAATCGACGTGGGCCGCTTTCGTTACCGCTTGGGATGTCCGGTTGGATCAGTCAGCATCGTCGAGTTTTCCTCCGCGGGTCCGCTGTTGCATTCGCTGGCCGACCGTAGCCACCTAACCGAAACCTTGCGCGCACTGCCCGGCACTTAACTGCGCGGGCGCGGAGAATGCCAAGCCTCAATGGTTGACCAAGCCGCAAGTCATGTTGCTCGCATGCTGCACGCGCTCGCGCTGCTGCTGTTGATTGCCGCGACTGTTGTCGCGCAACAACCCTTCGTTACCGACGACGCGGACACAACTCCGAAGCGTCACTTCCATTTCGAGTTCAGCAACGAACACGATTTTCTTCAGCCCGCTTCGTTTCCCAGCCGCCGGCAAAACACGGCAGACTTCGAACTCGATTATGGACTTTTCGATCGCGTTGAGGTCGGAGTTGAACTGCCGCTCCTGACTATCTACAACGCCCCAGGCACCGGCCCGCTCCGGTTTTCAGGCATTGGCGACACCAACGTTTCGCTCAAGTACAACTTTTTGCGAGAACGCGAAAACTCACGCCTGCCGGCAATGGCACTCTCCTTTAATGTCGAACTACCTACGGGTGATGCCGGCCGGCAACTGGGTTCCGGCCTCGCCGATTTTTATCTGAACGGCATCCTGCAGAAGTCGTTGCCAGGGCACACCACGTTAAGGTTGAATAGCGGCATTCTCTTTTCCGGCAACGAGACAACCGGTGTGGTCGGCATCAAGACGCGCGGTACGGTCTTTACCGGCGGCGGCTCGCTGGTCAAACAATTCAGTCCCAGACTGCAACTTGGCGCCGAACTCGTCGGAGCGATGCAGAGTAACTTCCAACTGGGTAAGGGACAACTGCAGGTGCTGGCCGGGGGAAACTACCAGGTCCGACCAGGGATGTCGTTTGACTTCGGAGTAGTAGGCGGAAAGTATGCGGCCAGTCCGCGAGTGGGAGTGCAACTCGGAGTTTCAATTGATTGGTAGTCAGGAGGCAGTTATGGCGCGCAAGAAGAAGACAGGGTTGGGCCAACAGTTGGAACGGTTCTCACGCGTGGCGACGGAAGCGACGGGAACCTCCACGGCTTTCCTGCTGG
>JAVEEA010000048.1 GCA_030840675.1 Pyrinomonadaceae bacterium | reverse complement strand
CGCCCATACGACGCCACCTGAGAGTTCACTGCCAACCGCCGCCGAGCGCCTGGTAAAGCTGCACCAAAGAAAGCAACTCGTTACGCTTCGTTTGCGCCAGACTCAGTTCAGCGTTGAATAGCGAGGTATCGACTACTAAAGCGTTGAGCAGCGTGTCGACGCCACCTTCGTATCGCAGATGTGCCAGGCGCGAGGCGTCGCGCAAGGAGCCGACCAGCAATTCCTGCTGCACGCGAATTTCTCTTACGCGCCGGTACTGGACCAGGGCGTTGGACACGTCGCTGAAGGCCGTCTGGATAGTTTGTTGATACTGTGCCAGCGCGTACTCGCGTTGGGCTTTTTCAAAATTGACGTTCGACTTAAGTCGGCCGGCAGTAAAGATCGGTTGGGTGACCTGCGGAATGAAAGTCCAGGCACTACTGGGACCGCTAAAAAGATTCGCGAGAGAATTGCTTTGAAATCCCAGGGCGCCAGTAAGACTGATGGTCGGAAAGTAAGCTTTCTGCGCAGCAGAGACGAGCGCGGTTTCGGAGATCAGGAGCTGTTCGGCTGACCTGATGTCCGGCCGTCGCTCGAGCAACGAAGACGGCAATCCGGGGGGCACAGCGGGCAGGTTTTTTTGTTGAGACAGGGAAGCGCCACGCGCAATCGGCCCAGGATTGTTGCCCAGCAAGAGATTGATCCGGTTCTCAGTCTGTTCGGTCAAACGCTCTGTGTCGGGGATAGTTTGAGTTGCCTGATAGACCAGCTCCTCCGCCTGACGCACCTCCAACATGGTAGCGAGGCCGCCTTGCTCCCGCGCCTTGATGATTCGCAACGATTCCTCTCGCGCGCTCAAGGTCCGCTTTGCGATCTCGAGTTCCTGGTCCAGTTCGAGCAGGTTGAAATAGTTCGTCGCGACATCGCTCACTACCACTGTGGCCACGGTCTTGTGGTCCTCTTCGGTGGAGGCGAGCTGTGCCCGCGCGGCCCTGGATCGTTGGCCCCGGCGGCCCCAGAGATCGACTTCAAAAGTGAGCAGACTTAAGAACACCTCGCCAACCGAGCGCCCTCTTCCCGCTTGTCCGGACGGACTAGCGCCACTGTTGGTGGATGCACGAGTGGTAGTGAGATCAGCGCCGAGATCAAGTTGCGGGAATTGATTGGATCGAGCGAGACCGACATTCGCTCGTGCGGCGTTGATTCTGGCAACGGCCAGGCGTAGATCGTAGTTCTGGTCCATCGCCCTGCTGATCAACTTTTTGAGCGCTTCGTCCTGGAAGATTTCAAACCACTTAAGATCGCCGATGGAGTTCGCGTCGGCCGGCGATGTCGAGCCAGCTCCGCGAAACTCGACGGTGTTTTGACTGGTGGCCGCTCGTATTTCATTTGAACGATCTAATGGGACTCGCTAATCGCCGTTCCACGTCAGGCTATTGCAACTGCGCGGCCACCGCTTGCCGCACAGAAGATCTTGGCCGTTGCTGCCAAATCCTTCGAGAGATTCAATTGGTTTGTGGTCGAATAGGACCGTGTTGAAGTTGAGGTGAGCAAATAAAGCCAAGTGTCAGAATGTGGCCAGAGGTTGAAACGGGTGCGAGACTTTATACTGCCACCCGCTTTCGCGGGTTAGATACACTTGTGGTGCGTTGTCTTTGTTTGAATTCGCTGACCCATAGTTTGATAGCGGTGGTGAGTTCCCTAGTAGGATCGCGACTCGGCTGTTGCGGATGATCTAGTTCCGCTTCCTGTCGATCGCAGCGCTTGATGATTTTGACCTTGTGATTCATGGCCCCTCATTCCATTACGGAACAACCACGAAATTGATCGTGTTTGACTCGATTGGCGTACCGTCGCAGCAACTCAGCCGGCGCCGGTTCGTCAATGTATACTTCCCGACCGGCAGCGATTCATACCAGCCATCGTCGTAAAGCGAAGTTGCTCCCCCGGCTAAATTGAACCAGGAAACTACGGTTGGCTCGTTCGGACGCAGTAGGATTTGCTGCGGCAGGTTATCGTTCTCGCAGGTCTTATCTTTCTCTGCCGTCTGCAACATCGCTTGTCTGTACGGGCCGTAGGGCAGGGGCTTGCCATCCTTCAGCAGTTGGGGTCGATCCTGGTAGAGCGTTTCAGAATCACAAACATAAACTGGCTGACTGCCGCTGTTCGTCATAGTGAGCACCAGTGGAATTGGTTCGCCAACGCGAAAAGTGTCCTTCGCTGGCCCATATGGTCCGCCACCTGTGGTTATCGTGATCTTGATCTGGCCGGGGTTAATTTGACTTCGCTGGTCGCTCGCAGTGTGCGACGGTCGAGTCGCACAAACTGAACGCTCCACGCGAGCGTTGGCTGTCAACATTGTCATTAACATCAGGATTGCAATACTCATCACTCCTCCTGTTCGCACAACCTTGTGTTAGGCATTCACTGCCTGCGATGCTCCTCGTAGCAAAGACTCGGCCACGAGATTCGCATGGATGTGCGCGCTCAATTGTTGAATCTGAATAGGTGGTCGCGACTCTGGTCTGTCGTGTAGACGTGAGAACGAAGAAGTGGCTGACCAAATAATGACACGTGTTACCGGATGGTCACCGTTGGCCGCCATAGGAAATCAATCGGTCGGGGATGTACGCATCCGCGGCCAGCTCAGTTGCCGGCGGACGCGCTTGGAAAGTCAGATGGTTCGTTCGGTGCGATTAACCAGTTCGCGGAAGCGAGGATCGGAGCGCAAGGCTTCGAGACGAGGATCGACGAGCACGAAGGTGAAGCCCACCGCATGTTCACGCTCAGCGCGCGTGAGCCAGGTAAACGCGTTGTCGGGTTCACCAATTCCGGAGTAGATGATGGCGATCTCGTAGGCCGAAACCCACTGCTCGTCACGCCGGGCGAGAATTTCCTGCAGGACTGTGCGCGCTTCGTCTGTTCGTCCGACTGAAGCCAAGACCTGCGCGCGCTTCGCTTGCGTCGTGGGCGTCTCGCCGGCAAAAACGCGTTCCTGTTCAAACGCCGCGAGCGCTTCGGAGTGCATCCCCTTTTTCTCATACGCCCAACGCAGTACGGTGTGGGCCGAGACCGCGCCGGAATCGAGTTCCAGCGCGCGGAAGCATTGCTCGATGGTGTCGTCGTAATTTCCGGCAAGAAACAAAACGTTGGCGACGGCGGTAGCGAGCACCGGTGAACGCGGAGAAATTTGACGCGCGCGTTCTATCTCGGCAAAGGCTTCGGCGTGCCGGCCCATCGCGGACAAACTGAACGCGTACCAGCGATGCGCCACCTGAATTCCCGGCTTCAAGAGAATCGCTTGTCTCAGTTCGCGTTCGGCCGCTTCCCAATCGCGATCGTAATGAAGTTTTACAAAGCCCAGCGAAGCGTGCGCCTCGGCCAAATCGGGATCGGCGGCGACAGCGGCGAGCGCGGACTGCTTGGCGCGTTGCCATGCTTCGGCCGGTGGTGGTTCAACGTACCAATTGAGCAGCGAGTAGCAGTCGGCAAGTTCAGAGTGGGCGAGGGCAAAGTCGGGATCCAGTTCGACCGCGCGGGTCAGACGTTCGATTGCCTGGCGCATGCCGTCGGCGGTGCGTCGCGTGGCGTAGTAGCGTCCGGCCGTGTACAGCTGGCGCGCTTCTTCACTGCCGCTCGGTTGCGTGTCGGGCGCAGGATTCGCTACCGGTGAAGTAACGGAAGTGCGCTCAGGCGCGCGTGCGATCGGGTGCGCAAGCAACGGACGATGACGCGCGGGAGTGATGCGCGCCGGCACCGGTTGTCGCGGGTTCCCCGGGTTACGCGTGTTCACCAACAAGTCCCGGAAGGCGGGCTCCAAACGCAACGGATCGAATTGCGGTTCGACTCCCAACCACACCAGCCACGCGTCTCTAATCGCATACGCCTCGCCCAGGAGAGCAAGGGCGCGTTCGCGTTCGCCGAGCAGCACATGAATCAAAGCGCGCTGATAGGGCGAAACATAACTGGTTGCGGCCAGCTCATCGAGACGGTCGAGGGCGGCGCGCGCATCGTGCGGGCGTCTCGCGGCGGCGTAGGCGGCGCCCAGTGCGGCCACGAAAAACTGACTGCCGCTGGATAACGCCAAAGCTTTCTCAGCCACTTGCACGGCTTCCTCGACCAGGCCGACGTGCCGCAACGTCCAGGAGTATGAGGCCAGGCCGTAGGCAAAATCAGGTGCAGACTCGAGCATGTTTTGCGACGTCGTGATCGACTCGTCGAAACGTCCGGCGTGATAGTAGGCCCACGCCAGTGCCTGCAAAATGGCAGGCGAGAGCGGATCCAACTCGCGCGCGCGCAGCATCTCGCGGATGGCTTCTTCAAAACGACCAGCCATTAACAGGTGAAAGCCGTACCAGTGGTGACCGGTGGCGTAGTTCGGATTGATTTGAATGGCGCGCCGATGCTGACCTTCAGCCACCGCCCAATCGAAGTCGTGGCAGACTGTGGCAAAGCCGAGCGCGCTGTACGCCTCGGCGGAACTCGAGTCGAGTTCGACAGCGCGCGTCGCGGCTTCTTTCGCCGCCGCGGAGCATTCGGCAAACGGCCTGATGCCAAAGACGCCGAGCCAGTTGTAGTAATCGGCGATGCCGGTGTAGGCGAGCGCGTATTCCGGGTCCAGTTCAATCGCGTGGTTGTAACACTCGAGCGCACGCGCCAGGCCGGATTCCGTGAAGCTGTTCCAGTAGTAGCGCCCGCGCAGATACGACTCAAAGGCGTCGGCGCTGTCGGTGCCGCGTTTTGAAAGTTGGCGTTGCTCGTCGCGAGTCAATTGCGGCAGCAGCGCGTTCGCTACCTGTTCCGAAATTGAATCTTCGATCTGCAGGACGTCGGTTGAGTCTTCATCAAACTGTTGGGCCCAGGTGGTAACGCCTTCACGAACGTTCATCAGTTGAGCGGTGACACGCAGTCGATCATTGACGCGTCGCAAACTGCCGTCGACGATAAAATTAACACTCAGGTCGCGTCCCGCGAGGAGCGGATCGATGCCGGCGCCGCGATAACGCAGGACGCTGCTCGTGGGCCGCACAATCAAGCGCTGCACGTTGCTGAGACGCGTGATCAGCGCGTCGGTAAGACCGATGCCAAGATACTCGTCGCCGGTATTTTCAACCGGCGAGAGAATGTTAAAGGGCAATACCGCAATTGACTCCTGGCCTGTCAGCGACCGTGCCGGCAGCGTCGGTAAGGCGCCGAGGCGATGGTTCAAGCGGCGCAAGAGATCGTTGAAACGCGGGTGGCCGTGGAGCGGATCAAGCTCCGGGTCAACTCCGATCCAAAGTACCTTAGCGTCTTTGATTTCGAGTGCGCGTTCCAGAAGATCGAGGGCTTCTTCGACCCGGCCGAGCCCGCAGTGGACCAGCGCCAGGTGATACGGCGAGATATGCCGGCGGACGGCAATGAGCGTCATGTCCGCTAGCGCCGCTTCGGCGCCGGCAACGTTTCCCGCCTGGGCGTTCGCGGCGCCGAGTCGCCCTAGTGTGTGCGACGCTTTACCCATCGCCGCAACGCAACGCTCGGCCGCATTGATCGCTTCGTCATGTCGGCCCATGCGACTCAACAAAAAACTGGAGCCGTAAAGCATCATCAGGTTGTTTGGTTCGGCGTTCAAAGTTTCCTGACACGCCTCCCAGGCTTCATCGAAGCGACGCGCGTGATAGGAAACCCAAACGGCGGTGAAGCGCGAGATGATGGCGAGCGGATCCAGATCGCGAGCGAGTTGCGCTTCGTGTACCGCCTCCTTGAAGCGACCCTCCATGGCGAGTTGCAGCGCATAGTAAATACGCGCGGCCGAATAGTTGGGGTTGAGTTCGATGGCATGGAGCAGTTCGCGTTCGGCATTGGCCCACGCGAAATCGCGACACAGAACTCCCTGGCCCAGCGACGCGTAGCCTTCGGCGAGGGATGCGTCCAACGTCACCGCCGTGGTGGCGGCCTCGTATGCCGCCGCCGAACATTCGGCAAACGGAAGCACCGTAAAACTGCCTAGCCAATTGTAGTAGTGGGCGATGCCGGCGTAGGCGAGGGCGTAGTTCGGGTCAAGCGCGATCGCCTGGTGATAGCAGACGATGGCGCGCGCGAAGCCGTCTTCAGTAAACGTATTCCAATAGAAGCGCCCGCGCAGGTACGCTTCGTGCGCTTGCGGATCGTTGGTGCCGCGTTTGGCCAGGCGCACGCGTTCGTCGCCGGTCAGGTGGGGCACGATCGCTTCGGCGACGTTTGCGGAGATCACGTCTTCCAAACTAAGTACGTCGGTGAAGTTTTCATCAAACTGCGCGGCCCACATCGCCGTACCGTCGCGCACACTCAGCAACTGAATCGTAACGCGGATGCGATCCTGCGTCCGTCTGACGCGGCCATCGAGTACAAAGGCCACGCCCAATTCGTGACCGGCGACCAGCGGATCGGAATCGGCGCCGTACCGCAAAACGCTGCTGGTGGGCCGCACCGCAAATCGCCGTACCGCGCTCAACCTGGTAATCAGTGCGTCGGTCAAACCCGTGCCCAAATAGTCGGGACTGGTATCGCCGCCGTGATCGAGATCGAGGAGTTTGAAGGGCAGCACCGCGAGCGAATTCTCGGTGGTGATCGGTTGCGACTTACGCTGACTGGCGCCGTAGGGCGAATCCGGAAGTACTGAGATCGGGGAGCCGTCGAGGTAACGCGTAATGTCCTGGCGCAACTGTTCGGCTGACTGGTAACGCCACTCGGGTTCCTTGCGGAGTGCCCGCATGACGATGCTGTCGAGGGCGCCGGAAAGATCGCGTCGCAAGGATTCAAGCGTTGCGCCGCGGGTGTCGAAAACCTGCTTGAGTGTGGTTGCTTCGTCGTCAGTCACGACAAACTTGGGCAGCAGATCTTCCACCCGCGTGATGATGAAACTCGGCGGCGCGGGCGACTCTTCGCAGATCACGCGGGCCATTTCGTGCGGCGCGCGATTGCTCAAGCGATACGGCCGGTGTCCCGTCAGCAATTCGTAGAGCAGCACGCCGAGCGAATAGACGTCGGTGGTTGGAGAAGTCGGTGCACCCTGGACTTGTTCCGGTGAAGCGTATTCAGGAGTCATCAGGCGCATAGCGGTGGCCGTCGGGTCGTGAGTGATGTCGCCGACCAACCCGGGATTAAGCAGCTTCGCGATGCCAAAGTCGAGCAACTTGGGCACGCCCTCGGAAGTTACCAGCACGTTGGACGGCTTGATGTCCCGGTGGACCACCTGCTTCTGGTGGGCGTAGTGAATCGCGTCGCAAATCGCCGTGAAGATTTTCAGCCGCTCGCTGATGCTCAACTGCTGCTCGTCGCAGTAATGGTAAAGCGGCTGCCCCTCGATAAATTCCATTACGAAGTAGGGCAGTCCGTCTTCCGTGGTGCCGCCATCAAGCAGGCGAGCGATGTGGGGATGGTCCAGGGCGGCGAGGATTTGGCGTTCGGTACGGAAACGACGCAGGATGAAGTCAGTATCCATGCCGCGCTTCACGAGTTTGATGGCTACCCGCTTATTGAACTCCTTGTCGACGCGAATCGCTTCATAGACCGCGCCCATTCCGCCGCGACCGATTTCCCGCTCGATGCGATAGGCGCCCAGGCGTCGCCCCAGCATCGGATCGGTATCGTCGGCAAATTTATCGAGTGGCTCGAAGGACCCCAGGGCGCTCAGTTCCGTTTCCCCGTATAACGGTTCCTCGAGCAGATCTCCCGCGCTTTCATGTTGCGAAAGCAGATTCTCGACATCACTTTTCAAGGTGACATCGTCCGCGCATATTTCAGACAAGTAGCGACTTCGTGCTTCAGGCACCAAATCGAGCGCCGCCTGGAAAATTGCTTCAACTTGTTGCCAGCGTTCGGGGGTCATAGAAACCGGTGGCGCAAAATGTTTGGTTATTTGACTGTAAGGATAAGAGTCCTAACGGACTACCCACCTGGTTCGCTGCTCAGGTCTTTTGCATCTCGCCGTAGAGCCAGGCTCTGGCCAGGCGCCAGTGGCGTTTTATCGTCGTCGGGGTAACGCCCAACACGTCCGCTGTCTCTTCAATCGAAAGGCCGCCGAAGTAACGCAGCTCGACCATGCGGGCCTTCTGTTCATCAAGCGCCGACAGAGCTTTCAGAGCGTCGTCGAGCGCAATCAGTTCCGCACTGCGCTCGACTGCTCGATCTATATTTTCATCCAGGGAGAGCTTTTGAAAATCCTGGCCGCGCTTTTCAGCGTTGTGCTTGCGTGCGTGGTCCACCAACAGCCGACGCATGATTTGGGCTGCCACTCCAAAAAAATGCGCCCGGTTCTGCCAGTTTACCCGCGTTTGATCAACCAGCCTTAGGTAAGCCTCGTGCACCAGGGCAGTCGGCTGCAGGGTGTGATCCACACGTTCGCGACGCAAATAATTCGCGGCAAGTTTTCGGAGTTCATCGTAAATTACAGGTAATAAAAGATCAACCGCATCTCGATCGCCATTCGATAGCTCGATCAGCAGTTGGGTAACACTGTCGGTCGGGTGCTCGCTCAATGATTATGGTTCCCCTCGTCAATCAGGAGTGCATTGTGAGAGTCCAGTATAAGACACACTCGCGTCAGAGTCGCACCAGTCCGGAAAATTTTTCCCGCGCTGTGGCCCTGCGCGCGTTGTTTCTGCGCGTTAGCATGTTGAAGACACTTTCAAGTACGCGGAGAGGTTAAAGGAACATGCAAATGCAGATAGCAGTTATTGCGAATAAGAGTAACGCCACGCCACGCAATGCGTCGGGGGGCGCGATTGGGAATTTGGTGGCGCGGGTCTTTGGCTGTTGGCACCGGGAGATGAGCCGGCCGTTTTCGGAGCAAGGCCAAACCTACCGGACGTGTTTGAGTTGTGGCGCGCGACGCCAGTTTAATGTCGGGCGCTGGGAAATGCAGGGCGATTTTTATTACCGCCTGCCGACTAGTACTTACTTTCGTGCGCTGAACGGGTTGACTGCCCGCTGAAGC
>JAVEEA010000038.1 GCA_030840675.1 Pyrinomonadaceae bacterium | reverse complement strand
ACCGTTTCCCTGCCTTGCTCGAGCATCTCGCGATTCCAGACGAAGCCGGCGCGCGAATAAGTGGCGAGTTCGAAGTCCTGGGTCAACTCCAGGCACGATGTCGGGCAGGCTTCCTGGCAGAGCGCGCAGAACATGCAGCGCGACGTGTCGAAGATAAACTCGTCGAGCACTTTCTTCTTGCGCGGCTTGCCGGCCACAATGATCTCGACGTCCATCGCCAGCACGTCGATGCAATCTTCCGGACACGCAATCGCGCACAGGTTGCAGGCAATGCAGAGCGTATCGTGTGTCTCCGGATCCATGTTCAGCCGCGGCGCGCCGTGAAAACGTGGCGCTACATCCGGCCGGACCTTGGGATATTGCTCAGTGTAAATCCCCTTGCCCCCAACCGCGTCCTTGTCGGTCAACGCGCCGATGTTGTACTTCAGCGTGAGTTGCAAGCCTTTCAGCAGATCGAACAGGAAAAAGCGTTGCAGCTTTTCGAGGAACTTTGGTTTGGGAACTTTAACTAAAGGCATACAGCGTTTTCCGATTTGCGATATCTGATTGCTGAATTCACTCAGCCGCAGCCGGAGCGATTACGGCGACCGCGGGTTTCCCTTGCGGTACATTTACAAGCCTAATGCCGCGGCGCTGGCTCTTCAGATTGAAGTCGCGCGAGCGCCAGTTGATGCGGGCGAGCAACAACCCGGCAATGCCCACCCCGAGCAGTCCCATCACAATCATCACCGCCTTGCCGGTCGCGGTTAAATCCACGCCGTTCGCGAGCGAGTCAATCGTCTTCAGCCCGTGCCAACCGTTGAGCGCCTGGACCACGAAAATGGCGCTCGCGGAAAGGGTGATGTTAATCAGCGCGGAAGGAATCAACCACTTCCAACCGATGTCCATCAACTGGTCATAACGGAAGCGCGGCAGCGTCCAGCGCAGCCAGAAATAGAAGTAAAGAATTGCCGATAACTTCGCGAGAAATACGAGCAGGCTGACTATAACATAGAGGTTGTGGTAACCCTTCGCTTCCGTGAAACGGTAGACGAATGGCAAGTACCAACCGCCGAGGTACACGGTCGTGGCAACTGCCGAGACGATCACCATCGCGGCATACTCGGCCATAAAAAAGAGCGACCAGCGAAAGCCGGAGTATTCAGTATGGAAACCTGCCACCAGTTCCGATTCCGCTTCCGGGAGATCGAACGGCGCGCGATTGTTTTCGGCGATGCCGCTTACCAGGAAAATCAGAAAGCCGAGCGGCTGATAGACGAAGTACCAAACCGCGTCGCTCTCCTGCGCGCCGATGATTCCGGAAAGCGAGAGCGTGCGCGCAAACATTAGCGCGCCGATTAACGACAGGCCCATCGCCACTTCGTAAGAGATCATTTGCGCGCTCGAACGCAAGGCGCCAAGCAACGAGTACTTGGAGTTTGACGACCAGCCCGCGAGAATTAGGGCAAGGACACCGACGCTCGACACCGCGAGTACAAACAGTAAACCAATATTCACGTCGGTGATCACGGCCCAGTCCGGCCCAAACGGGATCACGGAAAACGTGATGAAGGCGGCGGCGACTGCAATGTAGGGAGCAAAGAAAAAGATCCAACGATCGGCTTTTTCGGGAACGAAGTCTTCCTTGGTGAGCAGCTTGATGCCGTCAGCGATCGGTTGCAGCAAGCCCCAGGGGCCAACGCGCATCGGTCCCAGGCGCGCCTGCATAAACGCGGAAATCTTGCGCTCGAGATAAGTCGCGTACGCAACCCAGCCCGCGACGAGCGTGACGACTAGTCCAATCTGAATGAAAGGCCAGACGAAGTGGTTAATAGTCTGCTGACCCAAGCCAGTCTTGAGCAGCAGTTCGTCGACGAAATTTATCGGACCAAAGAGAAGCACTTCTAAGTCTTCCTTTTTCCTCGCTGCATCCTTCGTGTTATCCCGTGCCTCAGTGGCAAGTCTGACATAAAACAGCTACCACCGAGAACACGAGACGCGGAGATTACACCGAGTAGACTATCTATCGATCTCACCGAGCACAATGTCGAGCGTTCCAATAATCGCGACTACATCCGCCACCAGGTGGCCCAGGCAAAGATTCTTCAACGCCTGCAGATTAATCAACGACGGCGGACGCACGCGCATACGCCACGGTTGCGCGGTGCCGTCGGAAACCAGATAGCAACCAATCTCGCCTTTCGGTCCCTCGATCGAATGATAGTAATCACCGACCGGCGGTTTAACTATCTTCGGCAACTTCGCGTTGACGGGACCATCAGGCAACTTGTCCAGGGCCTGCACGATGATGCGGCGCGACTGTCGCATTTCTTCGAGTCGCACCAGGTAGCGATCGTAAGTGTCGCCGTTTTCGCCGAGTGGAATATCGAAGTCCATGTCCGCGTAGGCCGCGTAAGGGCGTGACTTACGAATGTCCCAGGCGACGCCCGAGCCGCGTAGCGCGGGTCCGGATAAACCGATCGCCACTGCATCGGCGGCATTGATTACGCCGATGCCGACTGTGCGACTGAGCCAGATGCGATTCTCTGACAGCACCGTCTCGTATTCATCGAGGCGCTTTGGGAAGTTGCTGACGAAGCGCCGGCAGTCTGCGTCAAAGTCGTCGTACGCATCATTAGGCATGCCGCCGACGCGCCATGCATGACAGGTAAGGCGCGCGCCAAACTGTCGTTCAAAAATCTTGAGAATCTCTTCCCGCTCACGCAACGCCCAGAGCAGCACGGTCACCGCGCCAATATCGAGTGCGTGCGTCGCCAGCCACAACAGATGTGACGCGATGCGATTGAGTTCCGTCAGGATCGTGCGCAGGTAGTGAGCTCGCGGCGGCACCGGCAAGCTCATCATCTGTTCCACTGTCTCGACCCAAACCAGGCCATTCGAAACGGCGGCGATGTAATCCAGCCGGTCCCAATAAGGAGCAATCATTGTGTACATGCGATTCTCGGCAATCTTTTCCATCCCGCGATGGAGATAGCCGATGTCGCAATCGAGATCCATTACCGTCTCGCCGTCGAGCTTGAGGATTACGCGCAACACGCCGTGCGTCGACGGGTGTTGCGGCCCCATGTTCAGCACCATCTCGGGGCTGTCGAGGAGCGTCTCTTTGGTGGTGGCGATCTCTACCTGATGCATAAAGTTAATGTAACGCAAACTGTCAGTTTGCGTGATCCCATGATTCGCAGTGTCCGTCCGCAAACTAACGGTCTGCGTTACTAACTACGCGGCGGCCGGTTCGGGCTCAGTCGGGACGTAACAACCGGTCACGCTCCACGGTTCAATTACCAGACCAATTTCCGCGGCTTTACCCTCAGCCTTGAGCCGCGCGAGTTTAGTTACGATCGCCTGTGCGGCGCTCGCCTTGTTCCAAACATTTCTTGGCTCCATGGTCTCCGTCAGTACAAACCCCGCCACCTTCGCCGCCTCCGGTGCGTCGAACACTTTCGCTTCATACTGCGTGGCAATTTCTTTTGGGGTCATCTCAACTGGTGAATCGTAAATAGTGAATAGTGAATAGTGAATAGTGAATAGTGAACCAGTCCGGCTCTTCACTCTTCACTCTTCACTCTTTACTTATCTTTAGGCATCACTTCTTTGCCGCTCTGCAAAATCTCGCGCATCATACGTTCTTGCGGCACCGAAAGAATCTCGAGCCCGTACGCGCGCCGTTGGTCCAACTGTTCGCGTTGTACTTCCGTCATCACCGGCAGGTGTCTCGCGGTCCACGCATTTTCAATAAACTCGAGCGGATAGTCTTTCCGCATCGGATGTCCTTCCCAATCTGGCGGCAATAGTATCCGGCGCAGGTCGGGGTGGTTCTTGAAGTTGACGCCAAACAGATCGAAGACTTCGCGCTCCATCCAATTAGCGCTGGGCCAAACATCCGTCACGCTATCCACGCTTGCGCCTTCGGCTAACCCGACCTTCAGCCGCACTCGCTCATTGCGAGTTATCGCATACAAATTGTAAACAATTTCCAAAGGCTCGTTTGGTCCGAGCGGATAGTGAACACAAGTGAGATCGGACAGGTAATTAAACTTCGCTTCCGGATCGTCGCGCAGAAACTTGCAGACCGCTACGATGCTGGCGGGTTCAATGCGCATCGCCAGCTGACCGATAAACTCCGTCGCTGACAGCACCGCGCCGGCCAACGCCGTCTGCAGTTTTTTCACCAGCAGGTGCGCGGAAGCGTCGCTGGGCTTAGGGCCCTCTTCCTTTTTCTTGACGGGAGCCTTTGGCGCGCCGGGAACGGGCGGTGTGGTGGCAGACTTCCCGGCAAGCGAATCCTTAACTGCCGCCACGCGCGACTTGGCCTGCTCAACCATCGCGGCTTTTTCGGCGTCGGCCCCAGCCGCCTCACCCGCATCAGGGATCGACGAAACGGGCGGTGTGCCAGTGGCATCAGCGGGAACAACAACTCCAGGAACTTTTGGAGCTGCGTCTTCCGGCTTGTCGTTGTCGTCCGCCATCACGTTTCCGTTCCCTAATCACACGCTGACCGAAGGCTTGTCAGAACGGCCTGCGTTAGCGGGCGGCTCTTGTTCAGCTATGGGACCGCGCTGGTATTACAGGCAAAGTGTTAAGTATTACTAAAGGTCGGTAGACGGGGATTTAAGCATGGCGTTAACTGACTGTCAACAAACTTGTTTTCGCCGTAATTGTGTAGAGCAAACTAATAATTTGCATGGCGACGCACGGAGTCTAATCCCTTAGTCCGGAGTTAGAGCTTGAGCTTGCGGGACACAATGCAGAAGCTGAAGTTTGAACTCTGTACCTCGTAACTGCCTTCGCAGCCTCGTAGGTCCCTTCGCAAACTGACAGTTTGCTTTACGCAGCCAACTCTACCGTCGGGATGGGGTCGGCTTGACGCTATTGGCGGTCGAACCCTATCATGGCTTCTTCGGAAATGCGGTATTTAGCTGTCTATAGCGAGGTAAAGATAATGAAACCAGAGATACATCCAGCCTATAGTGAAATCACAGTAACGTGTGCCTGCGGCGAAACCTTCAAGACTCGTTCCACCAAGAAAGACGACCTGCATGTGGAAATCTGCTCAGCTTGCCATCCTTTTTTCACCGGCAAGCAGAAGCTGGTCGACACGGCCGGACGCGTGGATCGTTTCAACAAGCGCTACGGCAAGAAGACGCCGGTCGAAAACTCGACGGCCACTCAGTAATAACGCACGTGCGCTTGCACTGCTCGCACTGGATTACGAAAGTGATTTCAACGAAACATTAGCAACTCTTCATCCGCAGACGCCGGCTCGGTTCGGAGTCCAGGCTTTAGCTTGCCCGCATTTCAGAGGCAACAGTTAAAGGTTGAACTCCAAACAAGCCGGCGTTAGTGTTTTAATATGACGTGCGGTGGCCGGTTCACCGCCCAGGTCGATCGGAATCGAGTCTTACCCGGGCAGCTGCGATCGGTCGCGGCGAAGAAAGCGCCGACTGGCCGGCGCACTCCAAAATTGAAGGAATAAACCCTTGAGCATAAACGAACGAGATTTGATAGTCGGCGGACAAGCGGTCATCGAAGGCGTCATGATGCGTACGCCGAATGCCTACGCGGTCGCGGTGCGCAAAGCGGACGGCACGATCGTCAACATTGCGGCTCGGCTCCCGAAGTGGAGCGACAAGTATCCGTTGCTGAAGTTGCCGATCTTGCGCGGGAGCGCGGTACTCGTACAGTCGATGGGACTGGGGATCAAGGCGCTAAACTATTCCGCCAACGAGGCGTTCGGCGATGTACAGGAAGCCGAGGCGCGTGAGGTGAAGATCGCATTGACGCCGGCGGTGATCGAAGGCGAGGGCGACTTCGCTGGTCTCACCGGCGCCGTTCCTGGCCTGTTTCCCGTGCCCACGCAGAAACGCTCCCAGGACGAAATGAAGAAAGGCGGCACGGCGGCCGCGGCGGGATCGATTATCGTCGCCATGATCTTTAACGTGCTGCTGTTTGTGGCGGCACCCTTGCTACTGACAAACGCGCTGTTCATCGGAGCCGGCTGGGCGACTGCTCCCATCAACTCACCCGCCGCGGCAAGCAGTCCGCAAACTGCGGGCACCGCCAGCGACGCCGAGGCAGCAAACTCGCATGACGCCTGGTACGCACGCGGTTGGCGCAACGTGAAAACTTATCTTCACCCCGTTCGTCCCTCCATAGCGTTTAATCTTATCGACGGTGTCATTCGCATGTCTTTTTTCCTGATCATGATCTTCAGTTTCTCCTTGGTGAAAGACATCAGACGAGTCTTCGAGTACCACGGCGCGGAACACAAGACAGTCTTCACCTGGGAGGCGGGACTGCCGCTGACCGTCGCAAACGCGCGCCCGCAACCGCGCCAGCACCCGCGTTGCGGCACGAGTTTCCTGATGGTGGTAATGCTGGTTTCGATCGCGCTGTTCTCGGTCATTAAGTTTGATTCGCTGGTCTATAACTTTCTCGTGCGCGTCGCTCTGGTTCCCCTGGTCGCTGGACTGTCATATGAAATTATTCGACTGTCGGCGAAGAAGGAAAGTGGCTGGTTCTTCAAACTGATTACAAAACCGGGTGTTTGGCTGCAAAACATCACCACGCAGGAACCCGACGATCAGCAACTGGAAGTCGCCATCGAAGCGCTGAAGGAATCGTTGAAGCTCGAACCGCAAACCGGCGAGCCCGCACTGGCTCCGCTGTCGTAATTAGTAGGAGCGGACCTGCGTGCCCGCCCGACGGACTTTGAAACTATGTTAGAACGACTGAAACAAATCGAAGCGCGTTACGAAGAACTCGCCAACGAACTCTCCGCGCCCGAGTTGCTGGCGGACCAGGCGGCCTACACCAAAGCGGCCCGGCAACACCGCACGCTCGGCGAAATCGTGGAAAAGTATCGCACCTGGAAAACGTTCAAGCAGGAATTGTCAGGGGCGCAGGAACTGGCAGACAGCGTCGACGATGACGAGATGCGCGACATGGCGCGTCTCGAAGTGGAAACGCTGGCCCAGAAACTCGAGACCATCGACACCGAGTTAAAGCTGCTGCTGGTACCGTCGGACCCCAACGATGAAAAGAATGTCATCGTGGAGATTCGCGCCGGCACCGGGGGCGACGAAGCGACTCTCTTCGCGGCGGAAATGCTACGCATGTATTCCCGTTATGCCGAACGACAACGTTGGAAGTTCGAAGTGCTGGAGGCCTCGGAGTCGGGCATCGGCGGCTTCAAGGAAGCAATTGTTTTAATCGAGGGCGACAAAGTTTATTCAAAGATGAAACATGAGTCAGGCGTGCATCGTGTGCAGCGGGTACCGCAGACCGAAGCAAGTGGACGAATTCATACCTCCGCGATCACGGTAGCCGTGCTGCCGGAAGCTGAAGAAGTGGACGTGAAGATCGATCCGAAGGAATTGCGCATCGACACGTTCTGTTCGTCCGGTCCGGGTGGCCAGTCAGTCAACACGACCTATTCGGCCGTGCGCATCACCCACCTGCCGACGAACGTCGTCGTTTCCATGCAGGACGAGAAGTCGCAAATCAAGAATCGCGAAAAGGCGATGCGGGTTTTGCGCGCGCGTTTGCAGGAGCTCGAGGAACAGAAGCAACACGATGCCGTGGCCAGCGAACGCCGTTCAATGGTTGGCTCCGGTGATCGCTCCGAAAAAATTCGTACTTATAACTTCAAGGAAAATCGCGTCACCGACCATCGCATCGGCCTCACTATCCACCAGCTCGACCTGGTGATGGAAGGCAATCTCGACGAATTCATCCAGGCATTGATCACACACGACCAGGCCGAGAAACTGAAGAACGAAGCTGTCGCCGCTTAGATAGAACCTAGTTTCGAGTTTTGAGTTTCGAGTCTGAATCGCTTTACTCTAAACTTGGAACTCAAAGCTATGTCTTCCACTACCCACGTCGTCATCATCCGTCACGGACAATCCCAGGGAAACGCCGAGGGACGCTTCGGTGGACATACCGATACGCCGCTCTCGCCCCGCGGACGTAAGCAAGCGGAGGCGACTGCCAAGTCGCTCGGGTCCGAAAAGTTTGATGCGATCTATTCCAGCGATTTGCCGCGCGCGATTGCCACCGCGACGCCGCTCGCCAAACTTACCGGTGCGTCACTTGAAACCACTGACGCCTTACGCGAACGCAGCGTCGGTGTAATGGAGGGCCTGACTTTCGAGGAAGCCGCGGAGCAACACCCGGAACAATATCAGGCGCTACTCCGGCGTGATTTCGAACACGTGTTGTTGGGTGGAGAGAGTTACCGGCAGACGCTCGATCGCGCGTCACGGAAACTCGACGAAGCTATCGCGCAACACAAGGGTGGACGCATCGCGCTCTTCGCTCACACCGGCACCATCTGCATTCTAATCCTGCACCTGATGGGTGCGCTCGACGCTCCCGAATTGAAGCCTGTCTGGATTGCCACTGCCAACTGCGGCATCGCGCGTTTCGATCTGCGCGACGACGGCTTCGTGCGCGTACTTGCGCTCAATGACACCCGCCACCTGATCGGACTCTGAAATAAAATAGCCGCGGTTTGCGCGGAAGAAGGCGGATCAGAGGCGAAACATCAAACCTGCATTTCTGATCTGCGTTCGTCCGCGTGAATCCGCGGCCAATTCTTACGGCGTTGCCATTCGCGCGCGCTCGGTCTCCGTCCAGGCACACAACGCATTCACGTCGTCAGCCGAAAGCTTTGCACTCGGATGCAGCGGCTTATAGACCGCGAGCGGCATCCCGCCACTCTTCACTTCCAGACATATTCTTTTCAACAGCGCGTCCGCTTCGGACTTAGGATACTTACCCCATTCCGAGAGGTTCATGTTCGCGCGTCCCTCATTCACATCACTGACGAGCAGCCACGAAACTGGAGCAACGTGTGAATACCAGGGCCAACGCGTTTTGTTTGAGTGACAATCGTAGCAGGAGCGATCGAGGGTTGCCGCCACCGGCGGCGGTAGCTGCAGCCGCGACTCGACTGCCTGTGTCGGATCGCTGGCAGGATTGGTTTTTGCCGGACGATGAAACTGCGCGACGATCAAAGCGCAGACCAGGATGATCAAGACCCAGCGCAGAATTCTCAAGAGTTTGCCTTTCACTTGGCTGCTCCTGCCTATTGGACCAGCACACAGAACCCAACTGCTTGACTAACCGAAGGCGCAAAGAAAACCCCTGAGGTCGTGCTTGCGCTCAGGCGTTTGCCCAATGAATTATCGCAGCGCCGCTCGCGCCTTGATTGGGCCAGAGCCGGACGTCGCACTCCAAAATGCTCTACCTCGTGACGCGCACCAGCAGTTCGGTGCCTGAATCAAGTCTCAACTCCTTGCTGCCCTGCACCGCCAGTGAACCTGCGCCGCCCGCGCCGCCGAGTATCAAACCAATCGCCGCACCTTTGCCGCCGCCGACAATCGCGCCCAGGATTGCGCCCGCACCCGCACCGATGCCCGCGCGCTTGAGCGTCTGGTTCGTGCGACTGCCGGATTCAACCCCACCTTCATTATCAGCGCGGCCGCCGTCGCTGCCGTAGACGCGCGTTACGTAACCGTGCATCGTGGCGCTCCGTCCGTCGCTTGTGCGAATTGAATCGAAAGCCAGGTTCATGCTCGTGCGTCCCTTAACTTTGCCGGACTTCTGGATCGAACTGACGTGACCGGTGACGCTGGCCTCGCTTAAACGAACCGGATCGATAACGGTCGCAGTAAAGCGATCGCCGACGCGCGAGTCCTTACTCGACAGCGAATCTTCAAGCCGCACTTTGAGGTTTGTCCCGACGGTGACGATGGGCGGCGCCACCACGGTTGCCGTGCGGCGGGGAGCGCGACGCAACCTCGGGCGTCGTCGCGTCTGCGCATCAGCCATTACCGGCAGCAGCGATAACATTGCCAGCAGGGCCAGGATTGAAACTAATCGCTTTGAATTACTTGAGTTCATGGGTGCTCCTCCGCGGGCGGCTCACAAGCGCGCCTCGAGTGAAAGGTAAACGTAATTATTGAAAACGAGGGCTGGTCTAAAACTTACCGAATAAATATTCAGGTGGCAACTACAGCGGGGGATAACTAAAGGGTGCCGGCGCTCAGGGGTTGCGCGCCTACCGCGCGCTCGGCAAAGTCGTCGCCATCGTCGAGCGACTGTTGGCGATGGACCGTACCGTCTGATTCAAAAATGTAAGCCGAAGGCGCCTCGCGCTTGATGATGTCCTGCAAACGCATCAGGCCATAAAGCAGCGCCTCGGGTCGCGGGGGGCAACCGGGAATATAAACGTCGACCGGGATGCAGCGATCCACGCCCTGCATGGTGGAATAAGAATCGAATGGACCACCAGTCGAGGCGCAGGCACCCATCGCGATCGCCCATTTCGGCTCCGGCATCTGCTCGTAAACCCGGCGTACGACCGGACCCATCTTGAGCGTGACCGTGCCGGCTATGATGATCAAGTCACTCTGTCGCGGACTGGGACGAAACACTCCAGCGCCGAAGCGGTCGATGTCGAAACGGCCGGCGCCCGTCGCGATCATCTCGATCGCGCAACAAGCCAAACCGAAAGTCATCGGCCATAACGCGGAGGCGCGCGCCCAGTTAACCACCGGCGCGCCGATGTCCATGGCCCTGGCGCCGATGGTGCGGCGCACCGAGTTCATCAGCGAATCAAATCTGGTTAAGACAAAACCTTCTTCGTGTTCAGCCATAAATTTTAACTGTTTCGGGTTTCGAGTTTCGAGTTAATTACTCTGCAACTCGAAACTCGGAACTCCGAACCCGAAACCTGCTTACGCCCACTCCAGCGCGCCTTTGCGCCAGGCGTAGTAGTAGCCAACTACCAGGATGCCGATGAAGACCAACATTTCTACCAGCGCAAACTTTGTGAACGAGAAATCGTCACCCATGAAAATGATGGCCCAGGGCAGCAGAAAGATTGTCTCCACGTCGAAGATTAGGAACAACATCGCCACGATGTAGTAACGAACCGTGAAGCGCGAATGGGCGTCGGTGGTCGGATCGATGCCGCACTCATAGGGCCTCATCTTGCCCTTGCCGTAAACCGACGGCCGCAGGAACCTTCCCAGGATGATTGGCAAAACAGGGAAGCCAATCGCAACCACGAAAAAGATCATCACCGGCCAGTACGCCGTAACCGGCGCGCCAACGGTCTGCGCGGTCGTAGTGGTCGCCAGTTCAGTCGTTGCCTGAAGCAGCATGGTGGTTGACTGGAGCAACATAAGCTCTGACGAGAAAACTGTGCATTGATAAATTATTGCGTTGCGGAAAAATATTAAGC
>JAVEEA010000019.1 GCA_030840675.1 Pyrinomonadaceae bacterium | reverse complement strand
TTCACTTACGTTTTTCTGGACCCGAATAATCTACCGCGGGAAATCATGTTGCAGTGGAACGATGGCAACTGGGAGCACCGCGCGTATTGGGGCGCAAACATTATCGATCGCGGTGTGGATGGCAGCGACAGTCGCCGTTACATGGGACGATTACCGGCTGCCGCACGATGGGTAAGGCTGGAAGTGCCCGCTAGTCTGGTGGGATTGGAGGGCCGGTCGATCAACGGCATGGCCTTCACTCTGGATGGCGCTCGCGCAACCTGGGATGCTTCCGGGAAGCGGACGCAAGACGCCTCACCGCCGCCCTCTTCCGATTTTGTTTGGGTGGACGATGCCGTGCCCGCGGGAGCCACCTTGGAAACATTCAACGATCAATGGCTGTGGCTGGAGCCACACTTCTCCGGTAGTCAGGGTCATCGATCCTTGTTAACCGTTAACCACGGAACGGCCCAGTTTAGATCTCATTCGTTCCGCAACGCTCCAGTGACAATGAATGTGCAGCCCGGCGATGCGTTGTTTACTTATGCTTACCTGGATGCGCTCAATATGCCTGACGAACTCGTGCTCCAATGGTATGACGGCGACGGTTGGGAACATCGAGCCTTTTGGGGTCAGAATTTTTATGATGCAGGGCGCACCGGCACTGAAAGCCGGCGCTTCATGGGCAGTATGCCGCCGGGAGACAGGTGGGTTCGGCTGGAAGTGCCGGCCAGCTATGTAGGATTGGAAGACAAGGTCGTTAGTGGCCTGTCCTACGGATTCTATAGCTCGACGGATCACGCCGGCATAAACTGGGACTACTCGGGGAAGACTTCGCAACCCACACTCATTTCGATACCCCTTTCGGCTACCGCGCCTATCTACCAAATCGCCAACGGCGACAAAGGCGCAACCTACTCTACCAATGATCGTGGTTCGCAGTTGCTGAAGTTCTATGCTTATCCGGCCCAGGCAGCAGGAACAGTGCCCTTCTATCGCTTTCGCCGACCACAGGGGGATAATGCGGAAAAATTCTACTCTCAGTCCCTCGCTTATGATGGGAGTGGCTGGGTGTTGGACAGCAGCGCGGCTGATAAGGGCATCGCATTTTTTGTCCACGCGGATGGATCAACCCCGGGGACCATACCGCTGTTCCTCTATCATGACGATCTGTTTCACTACTTTCTGACAACCAACGAAGCTGAAACAAACAGTGCCGGTCACCACGCCGACGGCATCTGGGCTTACGTGTTCGCGACCACTCCGCCCGTGCCCGCCGCCCCAAAGTCCTTGTCGTATAACAATTCCTACTTGTCCTGGCAGGACAACGCGACGAATGAAACCGGATTTCGGATCGAATTCAGGGATCTGGACAGCTTGGGATTGTGGACGCAACTGGATACGGTCGATGCGAACGTTACGCTTGTCAAAGTCGGCAGTTTGCACCGCAATTACCGGGTGCAGGCTTTCAATTCGATCGGCAATTCAAGCTATTCCAACGTGGCTGCCAGCTTTGATTTGATTTTTCAAAACACACCACCCGTGGTCCTGGTGACTGCTCCACACGACGGGGACACGGTGGGGAGGGACGTACGCATTGATGCGAACGTCTTTGATGAGGACGGCGCCGGAACGATTGCAAACGTTGAGTTCTTTGTTGACGGCAACAAGGTGGGTGAAGCAACAACCCCTCCCTACACCTGCGTTTGGCTCAACGCCCCACTTGGCGGTCACCTGTTGACGGTCAAGGCTACAGACAATGCCGGCGCTGCGACGACGTCCAGCCCGGTAAGCATTTCTGTTAGTGCCAATCCCCCAGCCTTTAGTGATGACTTCAACGATAATTCGCTCGATGCAAATAAGTGGATCGTCAGCTATCCGCAAGGCACGCCTCCGGTGACTGAGCAATCGCAGCAGTTACAAATAGCTCTTGCGCCAAACACCGCTGGTTACAACGGCGTGGATTCGGTATTAGCCTATGATTTGACAGGCAGGATGGTCCAGGTGGAAGTGCCCCAGGTAGTCAGTCAGGCGGGCTATGCGGAAAACTTCCTGGTCATCGACCTGGATGCGAACAACAGTTTGCTAATCGATGTTGGTACGAATCTCATGTTTCGAAGTCGCGTCAATGGTGTTAATGATCAAACCGTCCTGGCCTACGACGGGACGGCCCACCGGCACTGGCGCATACGCCACGACCTGAGTAGCAACACGCTCAACTTCGAGACAAGTGCCGAGGCCGTGGTCTGGACCACGCGGAAAACTGTCAGCGTCGGATTCGCTTTAACCAATCTGAGGTTTCATCTGGGAGCGGGAGCGTGGGGCACAGGAAACGGCAGTCCGGGCGTGGCAAAGTTTGACAACTTCAAGCTGCTGGCGAGCACAGCGGGCAGCAGTTCACTAGCCATTACTAACTTCGGTTTTGAGAGTCCCGCGGTCGGAACCAGCAGTTTTCAATATTCGCCCACTGGCGGGATCTGGACGTTTAATGGCGGCACAGGTGTGAGCGGAAATAATAGCGGGTTTACCGGCGGCCTGCCGGCACCGCAAGGCAGCCAGGCGGCATTCATTCAGGGCGGGACCGCGTCAACCTTCTTGCAGTCAGTGGCGGGCTTCCAGGCAGGAACAAACTACGTCATTACATTTGCAGCCATTCAGCGGATGAACTGCTGCAACGCGGGTGGTCAGGACATTCAGGTTTATCTGGATGCGAATCTGTTGGGGAGCTTTCATCCGGGGACTTCAGGCTACACGGATTTTTCAACATCTGCCTTCAACACGACAGCTGGGGCGCACACTGTTAAGTTCCTGGGCTTGAACCCCCTTGGCGGCGACCACACCGCGTTCGTCGACAACGTACGAATCAGCGGCAACCCTTAAGCCTTTCCGGTTTATGACGCAGCCATTTTGATGCTAGGAAGTGGGCCGGGTGCTCGTCTCGGTCAGGCTCGCCATCTGGCGCTTCGAGTTCAGTCTGCGGCGGCTGTAAACCAAGAGCGAACTGGGTTATATTTGGCGCGGCGTTATCACTGTTACCGGGACTCCTTTCGGAGTTTCGTCCCTTTGAAGTTCACGCCCGGGAATCTGCTCCCCGGATTCCGACTCCGATACACAATTCAGCGATTATTTTCGTTGCAGGAGATTTTGCCCTTATGCAGCGTCCAGTTTTAAGGACAGGTTTGACGCGCACGCGAGTGGCGTTCGCATTTTCGTTGTTGGTAATTCTCGCTCTCGTTATCTCCGCGGCGTTGCCTTCAGGCTCGCGAGCGCAACCGAACGAGACAGGTCCCGAAGGCAATCAGAAACAGTCGAGTCCCGCATTCGTTCCCGGCGAAGTGATTGTTCGTTATCGCAGCGAAAGTACGGCGAAGCAACAGACGCGCGTCGCACTGCTGAACGCAGCAGGCCATCAGCTTGCCATCCAGGTTGAACGCTTTGAAGGCGTCGACATGTTGCCAGGCTTGCGACTCGCGCGCGTGGCGCCGGCGGACACGCTCGCGGCAATTGCGGCCTTACGCGCACAACCGGACGTGTTGTACGCAGAACCAAATTACCTTTTGTATCCGGACGCAACGCCAAACGATCCGCGCTTCCTCAGCAACGAACTCTACGGCCTTTTGAAAATCGGCGCGCCGCACGCGTGGGACACTATCAAGGGCAGTTCAGACACACCGCAAGCGGGTTTTGGTTCTCCCCGGATCGTCGTTGGCGTTATCGACGAAGGTATCGAAGCGAGTCATCCGGACCTGGCCGCAAACATGTGGACCAATCCCGCGGAGACTCCAAACGACGGCATAGATAACGACGGCAACGGTTTTATCGACGACGTTCACGGCTACGATTTTTTCAACAACACCGGCGCGATCGGCGGGGCAAACCACGGTACGCACGTCGCCGGCACCATCGGCGCGGTGGGCAACAATGCTATCGGCGTAGTCGGCGTCAACTGGAATGTTGGCCTGATGTCGCTGAGGTTCATTAACGGTTTGGAAGCCGACACCGTCGACGCGATACGCGCCTGCAATTATGCCAAACAGATGCGCGACCTCTGGGTGAGTTCCGGCGGGACACGGGGCGCGAATCTGCGGGTCTTGAACAATAGCTACGGCGGCGCCGGGTTCACGCAGTCTTTTCTTGATGCCATCAACGCCTTGAGCCAGTCGGGAATTCTGTTCGTCGCCGCCGCGGGCAACGTTCAAGGTTTCAACCTCGAGCCCAACAACGATCTCGTGGGCCACTATCCCGGAAGCTACCCCGCGCCGAACATAATCGCGGTGTCCTCGACCGACCAGACAGACCAGCTCGCCGGCGACTCTCATTACGGCTTGTCGAGTGTTCACCTAGGCGCCCCCGGTGTCGGAATCCTGAGCACGCTTACGGGTAACAGTTATGGATTTCTCAGCGGCACGTCGATGGCCAGCCCGCACGTTGCCGGCGCTGCCGCTTTGCTGTTTGCCGCGAATCCGAATTTGACGATCAATCAAGTCAAGAGCCTGCTCATCTACAACGGCGACCTCGTGCCCGCGTTGGCAAACAAGACGGTCACCGGACGTCGTCTGAATGTTAGCAACAGTTTTCAGGCGCTCGCGGAGAACGACGTAACGCCGCCGGGAACGGTAACGAATTTCCATTTGAATTCGCAGAATGGTCGCGCCATGAATGTCGGCTGGAACGCCTCGGGTGATGATGGCGCGTTGGGCCAGGCTTCGCTTTACCAACTCACTTTTACCGACGCCACTTCGGGCGCAGTACTTTCTTTGAAGACGTTGTTGCCGTCAACTTCGGGCGCTACCCAGGCGGTCGACATCAAGCTGCCTTACCGTCATACGAATGGGACGCTGACCTTGCGCGAATTTGATAACGTCGGCAACCAGGGCGTGCCCGCAACCGTTGCGGTTTCGGTTAGTCCGCTCGCAGGCGATCCTTATTTGACTTCAACTGGTAGCCCGGTTGCTCTCTCTACCGGAGGTGCGGCGCTCGCGGTCAAATGCGACGACTGTTTCAAGACGCAGTCGTTGCCTTTTTCGTTTCCGTTCTTCGGGGAAAATTTTAATTCCGTGGCACTGTCGTCGAACGGCAGCATCTATTTTGGACCACACCTGGACAACGACTCGGGCAGTTCGGCGATTGGCCTCAGCCAGTTCAAGATGATTGCCGGCATGTGGGGCGACCTGAGAACTGATCAGGCCTCTAGTGATGACATCTATCTGGTCACTCCCGATGCCACGCGTGTGATCTTCCGCTGGCAGGGCGTCACCTTCAACGACGATCCGGCGCTACAGTTTCCCGTTAACTTTGAAATTGAACTCCGTAACAACGGCACGATCCTGACGCGTTACGGCGCGGGCAATACACATCTCAAGCCAGTCGTCGGGATTTCGGCCGGCGAGCCCGAGGCTTACGTCATCAGCTCGCATACGTCCGAGCAGGCCCAGACAAGTCTGACCAACGCACCGGAGATTACTTTCCTGCCGCGCTCGATTGGCATCACCAGCAGCGTGCAGTTTTCGGCGACGCAGTTTAATGTGAACGAGCCGGGCGGGTCCGCGCTGGTTACCGTTTCCCGTAGCGGCGACACGACCACGCAATCGTCCGTTGACTACGTCACTACCGACGGCGCCGCAACTCAAAAAGGCGACTACACCTTCACCGCCGGCACGCTCAACTTTGCCGCCGGCGAAACAAGCAAGACGTTTTCAGTGTTGATAGTTGACGATGGTTTTCAGGAAGGTCCGGAAAGTTTCAGCGTGATGCTGACTAATCCGGTCAACACCACCCCGGGCGCGCAGACCGTAGCAGCGGTAACGATCGCCGACGACGATGTGGCGGCGCCAACTTCCAATCCACTCGATAACGCGAATGCACTATTCTTTGTGCGCCAGCACTATCTCGATTTTCTAAATCGCGAGCCGGACGCCGGCGGACTTGCGTTCTGGAGTGGCCAGATCTCCAGCTGCGGAACCAACGCGGCCTGCATCGAGGACCGGCGCATAAATGTTTCAGCTGCGTTCTTCCTGTCCATCGAATTCCAGGAGACTGGCTACCTCGCCTACCGGATGTACAAGGCCGGTTACGGTAATTTGCCAAACGCTCCGGTCCCGGTCAGGTATGAAGAGTTCCTGCCGGATACCCAGAAACTCGCGCTCGGCGTGATGGTGGGGATTGGCAACTGGGAAGCGCAGCTCGAAAGTAACAAGCAGGCCTTTGCCGCCGCGTTTGTCGCGCGTTCGCGCTTCACCGGCGCCTATCCCGTAACCATGGAGCCATTTCAGTTTGTTGATGCGCTCTACGCAAACGCCGGCGTTACTCCGTCGGCGGCGGAACGTACGTCAGTCATCGGCGAGTTTGGGACCGCGACGACAACCAGCGACCAGCCGGCGCGGGCACGCGTGTTGCGACGAGTGGCTGATAACGCCGCGCTCAAGCAGCAGGAGTTGAATAAGGCGTTCGTTTTGATGCAATACTTTGGTTACCTCCGGCGCAATCCTTACGATCCGCCAGAGCAGTCGCTCGATTATGGCGGCTTCAATTTCTGGTTAGGCAAACTAAATCAGTTCAACGGAAACTACATCACCGCGGATATGGTCAAGGCGTTTCTGGTTTCGGCAGAGTATCGCCAACGCTTTGGTCAGTAAGCCGGCTGTGACAGAACGTAAAGCTGGGAGCGCGGGCGCCCTCGCCCGCAAAGCGGCGTTAGACGTCTGTTCGCCTCGCGCACATTGCGGGCGAGGGCGCCCGCGCTCCCGGTTTAGCATCCCTTGCTTGGAAGGTACTGGGTTAGTGATCGCTCCTCGCCCGTGGTACTTTGTTTCTCACAGCCCCCGGTTTTTTCCTCCTCGCTTCCCCGGAAAGGTTCCATTCGAATGATCCATCGTCACGCTATACGGCAGATCTTGCTGTTAACAATTTGTGCCTTTTGCACGCTGGGGATGACCGTCGCCTCTACACAGGCTCAGGGGGTGCGTGCCGCGGCTAACGGCTCACTCCGCAACGCCAATAGCGGGGGGCCGCGGATTGCGTTTGGCAGTAAACGCGGTAGTGTTAACCCGGACATTTACCTGATGGATCTCGATGGCAGCAATCAGGTGCAACTCACGACCAGTCTCGCTTACGACGATGAACCGAAGTGGTCGCCGGACGGTTCAAAAATCGCCTTCATCAGCGCCCGCGACGGCAATTTTGAAATCTACACCATGAACGCCGATGGCAGTGCCCAGACGCGGATCACAAACAACATCCTTGCCGACGGCTTTCCGGCCTGGTCGCATGACGGCACGAAGATCGCATTCATCCGCGGTAACCTGGACAATCCCGCGACCTTTGAAGTCTACGTGATGAATGCCAACGGCAGTAACGAGATGAGACTGACAAACGACTCCGTGATTGATGGCGTGCCCGCGTGGTCGCCGGACGGCAGCAGAATTGTGTTCATGAGTGGCGGCACGACGGTCTTTGATCCGAATAGTTTTGAGATCTATGCGATCAACGCTGACGGCAGCAATCGTACGCGACTTACCAACAACACGGTCGCAGACGGTCAGCCGTCTTATTCTCCCAATGGCGCCAAGATTTTGTTTGCGAGTGGCGACGCTTTGAACCCGAACGGCATTGAAATTTTTGTGATGAACCCTGACGGCAGCAGTCGCACACGCTTGACGAGTAACACGGTGACCGACGGTTTCCCGGCGTGGTCGTTTGATGGCTCGAATATCGTTTTTGCTTCCGGTAACGTTAATGATGAAACTAGTGTGGAATTGTTTGTGATGAATGCAAACGGCGGCAACCGCGCACGTCTTACCAATAATGCCTTTCTTGATTGGTTCCCTAACTGGGAACCAGTGCAGACGCCGCCGTCGCAGGTGCAATTCAGTGCCGCCGCCGTTTCGGCTGGCGAAGGCAGCGGCAGCGCGACTGTGAGCGTGACGCGCACCGGCAACACGACCGGCAGGGCAGCCGTCAGCTATGCCACCAGCGATGCCGCGGGTGCGAACAGTTGCAACGTGGTTGGGACTGCTGCCTCGGCGCGCTGCGATTACGAAACCACGACCGGCACGTTAAATTTTGCGCCCGGCGAAATCTCGAAGACATTTTCAGTCTTATTGGTAGACGATGCCTGGGATGAAAATGACGAGACGTTTATAGTGACGCTCAGCAACGCCGCCGGGAGTGGCGTTGCGCTCGGTGCGCCGGTGACGACCGCAGTCACGATTACTGACAATGACGCGGCCAACGGTCCCAACCCCATCGACCAGACCAACTTCTTTGTGCGCCAGCATTATCTCGATTTTCTCAATCGCGAACCTGATGCCACGGGCCTGGCCTTTTGGACCAACCAGATCAGCTCGTGCGGGAATGACGCCCAGTGCATCGAGATTCGACGCATCAATGTTTCCGCGGCCTTCTTTCTGTCGATTGAATTTCAGGAGACGGGCTATCTCGTTTACCGTTTCTATAAGGCAGCCTACAATCCACCGGGCATTCCGGTGCCCGTCAGGTACGCCGAATTCCTGGCCGATACCCAGGAGATGGGACAGGGCATTGTAGTCAACGTTGGCGACTGGCAGACGCAACTGGAAAATAACAAGCAGGCGTTCGCGGCAGAGTTTGTGCTGCGCTTGCGGTTCACGCAGGACCATGCGACTACCAACACCCCAGCGCAGTTTGTCGATTCGCTCTACGCGAACGCCGGCGTGACGCCCTCAACGGCCGAACGTAACCAGGCGATTGGTGAGTTTGGTTCGGCCACTAACACCACCGACACGGCCGCGCGCGCGCGTGTCCTCCGGCTGGTGGCGGAAAACGCAACGCTGAAACAGCAGGAGTTCAACAAGGCGTTTGTGTTGATGGAATACTTCGGTTACCTGCGTCGCAATCCTTTCGATGCCCCGGAGCCGACGCTCGACTTCCAGGGCTACAACTTCTGGTTGAATAAACTGAATCAGTTCAATGGCAACTTCGTGAACGCGGAGATGGTGAAGGCGTTTCTGCTGTCAGGGGAATACCGGCAGCGATTCGGGACTCCTTGAAAGCTTGCGTGGATGACTCGACGTTGGCCAGGCAAAGGACGCAAAAAAGTCCCGCAAAGATCGCAGAGGAAAACCTGTGCGTCTTTGCGGGACCTTTGCGTCTTAGTTAAAAACTAGAAGCGGTTCAGGTACTCACCCGAAACGATGAAGGATCGAACCATTTGGGCCGCGTGAAAGTCGCCGCCATGGTTGTTCAGTTTTTGTAACCAGAAGTCGTAACCGGTGTAGTCCGTATCCGGACCGGTGTTTGGGTCGCGTCGCAGGTAACCCAAAAACTGCATCAGCACGAACGCTTTATTTTTCTCGGCACTCACCAGATCCTGGTCTTCCGCAACCGCTCTGACCGCCTGTGCACGCGTCTTGGTGCCCGCGGTCAAATCCGTAATCAGCTGACTGCGTTCAGCGCCGGATAGCGCGTTACCGGAGTTGGCGTTGAGCGCGTCGACAAACTGAGTGTTGTTCAACGCCCCGAAGATGTTGGTGAAACGTGTTCGCGAAACAAAGTCGTTAGCAAACGCGACCTTGTTATTCTCCAGTACACCTTCCCAACCCGTGACGCCGACCACTACATTGGTTGACATCTGCAGCGTGTCAGGAAGAAATTCACTGCGCTTCACGACCGGGACGGCAAGCGAATGCGCGCCGCCGAAGGTAGACGAGCCCGCGGCGTCGCCATAGGCCACTTTGTACATGCGCTCGACCAGATAGCCGGTCTCCTGGAATTCTATGGAAAGAAAAAATGCGCCTGAGGTATTGTCTCGCTGGCCGGCAATACAAACTGCGTCGCCGTTGCAACCGGTGATCTGGTTGATCCAAAAGTTGAAGCCATTCTGGTCCGGGAAGCGATTAAGAAAGTCGACGTATTGCTGGTTGACGAAGAAATCGGAATCGTTAATGGTAATAGGCGTGTTGGTGCCGGGTCGCAAGCGCAGGGGCTTAACTTTGGTCGTTCCGTAATAAAGATCTGAAGGCAGATTGGGCACATCGGTAACAATGTGCAACGTTGGTGCTTGCCCCCAAACAGTCAAGGCAGCGAAAGCTGTGATTAGTAACGAAACGACGAATTTCATCTTATTGCTCCTGGCGTAACGATTTCTCTGAGGGAAATTTGCCTCGAAATGAGGGGTTCATCCAACGCCGAGTGGTTAGACGTACCGTCAAGGGTTAAAGTTTAACTCTTGCCGCCAAGCGGCGTCAACGTTGGCCCATTTTGCAAGGCATAGCCGGCAGTTCAGAGTTTATGGTCTAGCATGCTCGCTGGTTCAGCAGCCCAAAGGCTGAACTCTGAACTTTGGCCTCTGAACTTTAGACAGTCGCGGCTGAGAAGTCGAAAGTCGTTCGTGGGGTTGCTCACAGGGTTGAGCGAAAGCCGAAGAATGTACATAGGACTCGATGCGCTTCCGCTGACGGGCGCCAGGACCGGAGTGGGGCATTACACTTTGGAGCTGGCGCGCGCCCTGGCATTACTGGCGCCGGGCAGTTCCTTCGTAATGCCCTATCCGGCCAATTATCCGCCAATTCAGTTGGGTGAGACTAAACCGCTGCCGGCAAACCTCAAGCTCGAGCGCGTGCCGTCTGGTTTGTTAAGTCGGCGGTGGTGGTCGGTGGGATTGCCGCGTTACATCGGGGGCTCGCCGATCGAACTCTTTCACGGGACGAACTTTGACATACCCTGGTGGCGCCCCTGTGCGACCGTCTTGACCATTCACGACTTGTCGCAGTTTCTCCATTCCGAAACTCATCAACGGCGCAGCGTTAGACGCGCCCGCCGGCGTTTGCCACGACTGGCGCGCACGGCCGATGCCATCATCACGCCCTCGGAAAGTATTCGGCGGGAAGTTTGTGACCACTTTCAGGTAAGTCCCGAGAAAGTATTCGCCATACCAGAGGCCGCACGCGACAGTTTTCGTCCGACACCTTTTGCCGAGACGACTGTGGCGCGGCGGCGACTGGGAGTTGGCGACGATTTCCTGCTCGCGGTCGGAACGCTTGAGCCACGCAAGAATCTTGCGGTGCTGGTGCAGGCGTTTGCAGCAGTCGCGCGCGAGCAGCCTGATAGTCAGTTGCAACTGGTAATCGCTGGCGGCCGTGGTTGGTTGAGTGGACCACTCTTCGCCGCAATTGAGCACTCCCCGGTAAGACACCGCATCCTGCTGACTGATTATCTTCACGACGACGACTTGCGGTCGCTCTACTCTGCTTGCCGCGCGTTCATCTATCCCTCGGTCTATGAAGGCTTCGGCCTGCCGCCTTTGGAAGCGATGGCGTGTGGTGCGCCTGTCGTTGTGAGTCGCATACCAGTCCTGATAGAAACGACGGGCGCGGCCGCACGAAATTTTGCTCCGGAAAATGTCGCTGAACTAACACGCGTGATCCTTGAACTGCTGTCGGGCGCAAGCGGCGCGGAGTTGCGGCGCACACTCAGCACTGCCGGACAGCAGCGCGCCGCACAGTTTTCCTGGGAAAGTGCTGCGCGAGCGACCTTGGAAGTTTATGAAGAAGCTCGCAAATGGTTCCGCGCCGAAAAGCCTTAAACTGGTGAGCCTGCTTGAAGAAGCTAACCACAATTTCATCCCATCGACTTTGTGTACTCCTGTTTCTGGTGCTCTGGCTTGCTTATGGGGCGGCCATCAATTCCGCAAACCTGCTGGATTTTGACCTGCAACAAATCGGGGTCGAGGCGATGGTTGAACGCGGCCACTTTTACCTCGAGCACTCGCTTCCAGGCCACCGGCAAAGCAAGGGCGATGTTTTCACTTACCGCGGACACAACTACGCCGCGAAACAGCCCGGACAATTTATGTTGGGGGCCATGGTTTACTGGCTGTTGCATAAACTTGGTCTCAGTTACGTTGACAACTATCTACTCAGCTCGGCGCTCGTGACGTTTTTTACCACCTCGGTCGTGGTGGCGGCATCCGGCGTGGGGATATTTCAGATAGCGCGCGAACTGACGGCGCCATGCGAGAATCTCACCCACCGCGTTGAGACGCCCCGGCTTTTTTGGCCGCTGGCTACCGCTTCGAGCTATTCACTTGGAACGACCGTATTCGCATATTCCGGCATTGCGCAACACGATGCACTCGCTAGCGGTTATCTCGTGATTGCTTTTTATTTGCTGTTGCGGTTATCCAAAGAAAAGGCGAGACGTCCGGCTGCGAAAGCGCTCCTGGCTGGGCTGTTTCTGGGGCTGACCGTAACCACCTCAGTGTTGCCGGTTTTCATGGTAGCCACGTTTGTCCTTTATTTCCTCTACCTGCGACGCTGGCGTTTGCTCCCGAGCTTTCTGTTCGGCCTGCTCGCCGGTCTGCTGCCGCTGTTCATTTACGACGCGGTGAATTTTGGTAATCCCTTCCTGTTACCCAACTTCGCGGGCGCGGCCGCGTTTCCCGACACATTCTTTTATTTCGACCCTAATAACCTGGGAGACAAACTCGCTTCTTACGCCCGGTCGGTAATGAGTTACGCCCCTGTGGTTGTTCTGGGACTGGTTGGTTTCTCGTATTACCCTAGGCGAGTCAAACGTGACCCGGCGTTGCTAACTTTGCTCGCGGCGCTCCTGGTGCTGGTCGCATATGTCTTCAATATAAAGTCAGACGGCGACTGCCAATTTGGACCACGTTACCTGCTGCCGGCGATGCCGTTTGCCTGTCTCGGAATAGTCGGGTTCAGCTACCTCGCCACGGCCACGCAACGACGGATCGCCGGACTCAGCCTGGGGCTAGCCGGTGCAGTTTCATTCAGTGTCAACCTGGTTGGGGCACTGCGCGGCGCGATGAATTGTCCCCACGGCAGCAACGCTTTTTGGCAGCGGTTGGAGTCGCTGCAATTTACGAATCTTGCTTATCCGTTGGCACCGTGGCTGCTACTGCCGCTGCTGTTGTGCACTGTGCTCCTGCTCTGGCAATTGCGAGCAGAACGTAAAGCAAACTGTTAGTTTGCGGTCCGGGCTTGGATTTGTGCTGACCGGAAACTGCGCAAAACTGACGTTTGGGTTACCTCAATCCCTTACGCGATAGAGAAAGATCGAGTGGCCGAAGGTAGCTTCCGGTGTCACGGTGCGATAAGAGGCGAGGTAGTTGACGCGCTGTTCGTCGGAAAGCAGTTTTCCCTGTTCGTCAGCCAGCACCGGGATAGTCGAGCCATTGAGGTAACTAGCGCCGATCGCGACGTAGCGCGTTTCAGGAACGAGGCGTCCCGGCTTGGGAAAGATTTCGTGATAGTGAATGCCATAAAGCTCCAGAGTGGCCCAGCCGCCGGATAACGCACCGCGTACATCCGTTTCCCCGCGCGCGTGCAAGTAATCGGCGAGCGCACGCGCATCATCACCCCACTCCACATTCGAGTCAGACAAGTACCACCAACGGGAATGCGCCGACGCGAGCTGATTCATGTAGGGCAGGTAGTCGGGATAGGTGCGCAGCATTTCGACACCCATCCAGCCAAACATCAAAACGACGAGAGTGATCAGCAAATGCCGCGCGTACCTGACGCGCAGCAGTCGATCCAACAGCACGCCTCCGGCAATAAAGAGGAAGGAATAAGCTGGCAGGAAATGTCTGATGCCGATATTGATGCGGCTCGACATTGATAACGCCACATAGATCGCCAAAGGCCCCAGCAACCAAAGGAACCGCCAGTCCCGGCGCCACAGTGCCGCCAATGCCCAGCCGAGTGCGGCGAGGGCGAGCAAGAGGAATGGTAGCGAAGTTTTGAGCGCGAAGGCGGCGGGGAAGTAATACCACCAACCAGTTTGGTTGTAATGGCCCAGCAGCGAAGTCGGATGTCCATCGCGATTGTGCAGCATGACATTGTACTGGCCGAAGAGAAAATAGCTGGGCACGACGTGGGAGCCGGCGCGGAAGAATATCATCCAGCGGTCGAAGCTGGCGGGAGTCATAGTTTGCACCCAGCGCACGTCGGCGGGCTCCAGTGGCTGACTGCGAAAGTAGTAAGCAGCGTTGACAACAAACAGTAGGGCGCAAAAGAGGAACGCGAAATGGATCGCCAATCGCTTGCGACTGACCTGCAGGCGGGGCGCCGTAATTAGCATCCCAAGAGCCAGGCACAACAGCACCGGCAACAATACGATCATGGAAAATTTCACGACTAACGCGAGGCCCGCTGCGAGTCCCAGCAGCAACGCACGCCGCGAAGTACGTTTGGCCAGGTAATAACGGAGCGCAAAAAAGAACAGTAGATAGACGAACGCGGCGGGCAGGTCCGTATGGACCAGGCGCCCGTGTCCCAGCACGGTTGGCTCGAGTGAGTAAAGCGCCACGGCCAGCGTCGCGGCTCGTGGTCCAAAGAGATCGCGTGCGTAAAAAAAGATTAGTACGCCAAGCGCGAGGGTAATCAGTACCATCATCGTCCGCGTCCAAAAAGAAATTGCCTCAAAGTGTTCCCGGTTGTTAGGCCAAAACTGATCCAGATATTTCCAGGTTTCTTCGCTGAAGTTTCCGGTCGCTTGCCCCGGTTGCGGCGTCGCTTCATTTGGCTGGATAAAGAGCAGCGGCAACGCAGCCCACATCTTCACCAGGGGCGGATGCTCGTTGTTGAGTTGGAACTGACCGGCGACTAGATGATAGTATCCGGCCGGAATGTGAACTACTTCGTCGTTGGTGATGCTCTTGCGCGAGATAGCCGCCAGCAGGTTGGCAGCCATCAAGAGCAACAACAGTGCGCTCACTGCCTCCGCCTGGTGGACGGCAAGCCAGCGTCTGACAGCAGCGCGAGCGCGCGCGCGCAGTTCGTTCAGGTCCACTCCGGCTGCCTGTTTCTTCAATGCGTTTTCCATTTAGTCGTGGTCCTAAAATAACGCCGAGTTGTGTGACGGCGCTAGCCGTCTCGCTGCTGCCCCTCGTTTACTTTTTTCCCGCGACGCGCGGACGCTTGATCATCTCACCGGACGACGGCGTGATTTTTAACGTACCCTTGCGCGTCGTCGCGGCGCACCTGATGCGCGCCGGCTATCCGCCGCTTTGGAATCCCTACATCTTTTCCGGCATGCCATTGTTTGGCGCGGCGCAGGCCGGAGTGCTGTTTCCGCTGAACTGGTTTTATCTCGCGTTCAGTCCCGCCATCGCGACCAACCTGATGATGCTCGCGACTTACGTCGTGGCTGCGCTCGGCGCCTACCTCTATGCCCGACGCAGTGGCGCAAACATCGGCGGCGCGGCACTGACCAGCATCGTGTGGCAGGGCAGCGGTTTTCTCGTCGGACAAATCGGCCACACTAACATACTACACACGGCGGCGCTGCTGCCCTGGTTGCTGTGGGCGGTCGATCGCTATGGCATGAACGGGAAGCGCAGCGACGGGTTGTTGCTGGCTGTGCTGGTAGCGCTACAGGTATTTGCCGGACATCAGCAAACGCTCGCGTACTCGTTGTTGCTGGTCGCGGCTTACGCGTTGGTGATGTGGCGAGCGAACCGGAAAGAATCGCAACCGCGGCAGACGGGCTATCTTTGGTCACTCTTTTTCGTTGCGGCCGGATTGCTGCTTGCGGCGGTACAAATCTTTCCGACGCTCGAACTGTTGCGCCACAGCCTGCGTGCCGCCGCGTCTTACGACTTCTTCACTTCGTTTAGTTTGCCGCCGCGTTTTCTCTGGACCTTCTTCGCGCCCTACCTCGTCGGTGGCGGCGATGGCCGGCTCTTTCGTGCGCCGTACGTGGGACCGGCGTTCTATGCTGAGTACGTTGGCTATGTCGGTTTAATAGCCGTGACGCTGGGATTGATTGCGCTGGCGGTGAAACGCGATACGCGCACAAAATTTTGGTGGGCGTTGGCGGTTGCCGGGATCGCGCTCGCGCTCGGACGTTACGCACCTTTCGGAAGTTACAAACTGATCTACTTCGTGCCGGTACTGAATCTTTTTCGCGTGCCCGCGCGCCACCTGATGGAAGTTGAGTTTGCCTTAGCCGTATTAGCTGGTCGTGGACTGACAGCCATCACTGAAACTCCGAACCGAGCGCGCACGCTTAGATGGGTGGCGATCTCCGGAGCGGGCGTTTTTCTGTTCACTTGTCTGGCGGTGACAATTGGCCGCCCGACGAACTTCCACCTCGGACGCAACGCGCCGGTAACTATTTTGCGGGCGCCGGAGTTGTTCCTGCCCCTAGTCGTTGCCGCGGTCAGCGCGTCAGCGCTCTGGTTGTTTGCGCGACGCGGGAGTCGCCGGACATTACTCTTGTTGCTGGTAGTAGTCATGGCGGACCTTTGCCTCTGGGGACAAAGCAGCGGTTGGCGAGTTTCAAGTCCTACGTCTGATTTTGAGTTGTGGCGTACGCCCGACACAGTAGATTTCCTGCGCGCGCAAGTTGCAGCAGGCAACCACGCAATTCCGGGCGTTGCGCCGGCACGCATTCTGACGCTCGATCAATCTTTCACACCCGAAGCGACGGCGAAACCGGAAACTTCCGTCGCGCCACCGGGTACTGAATGGGTGCTGGCGCTGCAGCCTGATATTTATATGATGCATGGCGTCGAAAATGCCGCGGGTTATGACGGCTTCGGCCTGGCGCGTTACAGCCGGCTCGCCGGCGATATGAAAATTTGGGGCGAACTGACTGACCCCGAGCGAACCCTGCGCGGCGCCGGTCGCGAACTCGATCTGATGAACGTGCGTTACCTGCTGACAAAAAATTCAGCCGCGGCTGCACTCACGAGCAAGGGCGACGGCGCCTCGGCCGCGGATTTTCCGGCTGCAACGCAGACCTTCGGCGGGCAGCACTTTGGCGAAGACGAGTTGAGCCAGGCGCCCATCGCAGCCGGACAGCGGCTGACGTTTAGACCTCCGCCAATTGAAGCCGATCGCATCAGCCTGCTGACAAATCTTGCCTGGTCCGAAAACGTAGCCGATGGCACATCTGTCGCGCAGCTTCGTTTGCATGCCACGGACGGACAATCGTTTGACTACGACCTGCGCACCGGGGAGCACACTTCCGAGTGGGCCTATGATCGTCCGGACATCCGTGCGCGCATTAAGCATAAACGCGCGGTGGTCGGTACCAGTTACGAAGTGGCAGATGCGCAGGCGAAGTACCAGGCGCATACGTATGTCTCCAGCTTTGCTTTGCCGCGTAAGGCTGTGATCGCGAGCGGGGAATTGGCGGTGGCACGGGTGGCCGGAGCGCCGGATCTCACGTTGAGCGTTTTTCGCATCGCACTCGGGTCGGTGGATCGCGCTTATCCACTTCGTCGTGATTGGGTAACTAAAGAAACAATGACCAGCGTCTCCTCAGCACAGTCTGAGACGTTGCCCGAGACGCGTTGGCGAAAGGTGGG
>JAVEEA010000018.1 GCA_030840675.1 Pyrinomonadaceae bacterium | reverse complement strand
ACCTGGCCCAGATTCATTTGGCCCAGCACGCCGCCGCCGATGCTCAAGTCAGCGCTGGCACGGTAACGACCGGAAGGTTCGACGACGAAAACCGGTTTGGCGAGCTTAACGTTTTCAACCTGACCGTCGGCGAGTTTGACGGTGCCGGCGTTGATGTCGGCGGTCGAACCTTGCACGCGCCCCGCGCGAATCGAGAGTCGCACCCCGGCGATATTGAGGCTGCCGATCTCCGCGCCCGCGGCACTGGTCGGGCCCACCTGCACATCTTTAACAACCACGCTGGTCACGCCTTCACGACTGACTATGTCGACGTTATTGGCAGTCGCGCCCTTGATGCGAGCGCCGGACGCTACCACGGTTCCGGCTTTGAAGCGCGACACGCTGGCCGTCGTGACGCTGTTCGCGTTGCGCACGCGCAGGTCGGACGCAGTGATGTTATTTGCACGCCCGCTCGCGGCGGAGAAACTGCCGGCGCTGGCCTGGCGCGCGGACGCGGTGAGCACGCCGTCGTTCAGCTCCGCGCGCGCGTCCTGAAGGATCAAGCCGGTGAGCGTAGTGCCGTAACTGCGTTCAGCGGTCGCGCGCAGTTCACCGATCCAGCGAAAGTCTGAACCCGTGCCCATCACGCCGCCGACTAGCTGCACGTTGTTGAGTTGGAAGTCGCCTGCGCTCAACAACGCGGCGACGGCCTTGCCGTTAAGATCGTAAGTCGTTCCCTGGCCAGTGCCCTTCGCGTTGACCGTCAATCCCTGGAGCCGCAAATTATCGACCGCGAGGGAGTCAGACTTTACGCTCGCTTCCACCTGATACTTATCACCTTCGCCGGAAACGGTGCCCGCAAAACTGCCGGTGCCGCGCAAGCTGGCGCCGGACTGAAGCGCCTCGGAGAGCTGCGTCAGATCAACTGACGAGGTGATGTTCATTTGGTAACGAAGCGCGCGCCAGTCGTCCATTGTTCCCTGCAGATGCGCTTCGGCCACGGGTGACCGCAGCACCAGCTCCTGTATCTCGGCGCGCGTTTGATTGACGCGACCACGCGCCTGCAGATCAATGTTGTTAATGGGCCGGCCGTCGTAAGTGAAGGTTGAGTTTGAAAGCGCGAGCGAGACGGTGTTCATCCAACTGGCGGCCGGCGCCGAGGGGTCGTCCGGCTGCACAGTCGCGTTGAGGTTGCGCGCTTCGCCGGAAATTTCGTGGCGTGCGTCGCCGTAATGAATGACGCCGTTTTTAATTTCCACGTGGGCGGTGGAATAAGCAAACAGGATTCGCTTGTTTGGCTCGGGCGCCGGAATCTTGAGGTTGCGAAAATTCGAGCGGCCTTGTGCGTCAAAACTTACCCACGCCTCGAGGCCTTCAATCTTCAGGTCGCGGAGGTTGATGTTACGCTGCAGATTGAGCGCATAAAGATCCTCAACTCGAATCGCGGCCGTCAAACGATCTATCTTGCCGAGCTTCTCTCCGCTTTGTGCGTCGAAAAGTTCTACTCCGGACATCTCGACTGTTTGCGGTGGGAAGCCGGCGTGGAATTCTTTGATTTCGGCGCGAATGCCATACTTCGCAAACGTGTCCTTAATTTGTCCCGCCACATAATTGTCGACATAACCCAGCCGGTAAACAATTACGATCAACAGGATCAGTGCGACGATACCCACGGCCGCGGCAATCGTCGCGATCAAAAGATTTCGTTGATTGAGAAAACGCCGGCGGCGTCCCTGCGGCGTTACCGGGTGCTTGCGTTGCGCATCACTCTCGGCAATCGCTTCGGCGGTGGGCGGCAGTGGCCGGTCAGTTTTGGATTGCAGAGCGTCGCGAATCGTCTGCGGTTCCTCAGGCGCGGCGGAAGAATCTCGCGGAGACGAGTTTTTCGAATTCGAACCTTTGTCCCGGTCGTCTAAACTCATAACAAACAGTCGCGTCGGGTGATAGTCGCGACCTCGACCCGCTCCCAGCGCAGGGAGACCACGCGGGCAGGTAGTTTAGTTCAAAAATGGGAGAGGGAGTCCCTGAAATTACCAATGGACCTGGGCGCCGGAGATCTCATGCACGAGACTCAGGTTGCTCTTTGTCCTCCGGCAGCGTCTGTTTTCCTGGTGCCGATGAATCTTTGAGATGCGCGGGCTGGCCCAACGGCACGTTGCCCACGACCTCGAGCGCGAACCCTTCAAGAGCCGCGACTTTGGGGGGATGGTTCGTGAGCAATTGTATACGACGGAGGCCCAGGTCATGAAGTATCTGCGCGCCCACGCCGTAGTCGCGGTCTACTCCGTAGCCGGTTTCGAGGCTGGCTTCGCGTTTGCCGACCGACTTCTCCTGCATCACCGCGTAAGTTCGCAACTGGTTCACAAGATCCAGACTGTGTTCGCGCTGGCGCAGGTAGAGTACGACGCCCTGGCCGGCGGCGGCGATTTTTTCGAGGGCCGTGTGTAGCTGAAAGCCCGTGTCGTCGATCAAGGACCCGAACATATCGCAGGTCACGTTTTCGGTGTGTACCCGCACCAGCACCGGATCATCCGTGGCGACGTTGCCCATGACCATCGCGAGGTGCACGTCGCCGTTGATGATGTTTTCGTACGCCACCGCGCGAAAGCGTCCATAGACTGTCGGCAGGTCGGTCTCTACTGCTCGCTTGATCAAGGTCTCTTTGTTGATGCGATACCGAACGAGGTCTGCAACCGTGATCATCTTCAGGTTGTGAGTGGCGGCAAAACGCTCGAGTTCCGGCAGGCGGGCCATCGTGCCGTCCTCGTTCATGATTTCGCAGATGACTCCCGCCGGATAAAGACCGGCGATGCGCGCGATGTCCACGCTGGCTTCAGTCTGGCCGGGACGTACGAGCACGCCGCCTTTCTTCGCCCGCAACGGAAAAACATGACCGGGCCGCGCCAGGTCCTGCGGGCGCGTTTGTGGATCAACTGCAACTTGAACAGTGGTGGCGCGATCCGCCGCGGAAATTCCGGTAGTAATTCCCTTGCGCGCGTCGATCGAAACGGTGAATGCGGTACCGAGGTAAGAGGTGTTGTCGGCGACCTGGGTGGTGAGGTGCAACTCATCGCAGCGTTCCTCAGTCAGGGGCAGACAAATCAGCCCGCGCGCGTGACGCGCCATGAAGTTAATAATCTCCGGCGTCGTCTTCTCCGCGGCGCAGACCAGGTCGCCCTCGTTTTCCCGATCTTCGTCGTCGACGATAATGATCATGCGCCCTTCGCGAATTTCCGCGACAGCGTCTTCAATAGCGGCAAATGGCATTTTCTGCAATTAGATCCGAAACCGGAATCTGGAATTTCAAAACTGGAATCGCGAAGCTTGAATCGCCTCATCAGAGGCATGTTAACCCAAACAACGCCCCTTTTGCATGGAGACAGATAGCCGCGAGTGAGCAATTTGCAGCGCCCGGATAAACAAACTCGTCAAGACACTTACTGGGTTGGCAAAACTCTTTGGGACCAAAGCGGGCAATGGCGCCGCGCTCCCAAAGGAATCAGCTTGCGGGGGAGGGTTGAGAAAAACTCAAGATGCGCTCGACATACTTCGCGATCACATCAGCCTCGAGGTTGACCGCGTCGCCGGGCTGCAGCTGAGAAAAGTTGGTGAGTTGCCAGGTCTTGGGAATGACGGCAATCGCGAAGTACTCATCAGTCAGTTCTGCAATCGTGAGACTAATTCCCTCGACGGCGACCGAGCCTTTGAAAACCAGATAGCGCGCGATCTCCGGCGGGTACGCGATGCGCACCGTCCATGAGCCGCCGAAATCTTCGGCGCCGAGAAACTCGCCGCGCGCGTCGACGTGGCCCTGGACCAGGTGACCTCCGAGTCGCGTGACGGGCGTGACGGAGCGTTCGAGATTCACCGGCGCGCCAGGTTGAAGTTTGCCAAGCGTCGACCTGTCCAGGGTCTCCCGCGAAACGTCAGCCGCGAATGAATGGTCACTGACGTCGAGCGCCGTTAAGCAAACTCCATTGACGGCAACCGACTCGCCTTCGTGAAGGTCTTCGGTAACCAGCTGAGCGGCAATGATGAAGCGCGCATTCTCGCCGCGCTGCTCGCTGCTCGTCACCCTTCCCAGTTCTTCAATGATGCCTGTGAACATATTTTCCGGAGAACAGCTGCAGGCCCTCCTTCCGTGGGCGCCCTAACTCACCGACTATTCATTTGCCGTCTCCGGCGAAATGGCGGCCATCATTTTTTGAAACACCTCAGCGATAGTTAACCCGGTCGAGTCAACCACGATGGCATCAGCGGCAACTGCCAGAGGCGAATCGGCGCGGCTTGAGTCGCGATCGTCGCGCGCGATCATGTCGGCAAAAGTTTCCTCGAAATTCGCGTCCGGATCCTGCGCCCGGTCTTCGTGGTAGCGACGTTCCGCGCGTGCTTGCGGCACGGCGGTGAGAAAAAACTTCACGTCAGCATCAGGAAAGACAACCGTGCCGATGTCGCGACCGTTGAGGACCGCGCCGCGTTTTCCCAGTTCACGTTGTCGCGCGACCATCGCCCGCCGTACCGCGGGAATAGACGAAACGAGCGACGAAAGGTGGGTGACTTCGTCGCTGCGCAGCTGGTCCGTCACATCACGGCCTTCCAGCATTACGTGCAACGAATCCGGGTCGCCCACCAGGTCAATCGCGACGCGCTCCGCCAGAGATGCCACGCCGAGGTCATCACTCGCGCTGATGCTCGACTCCTGCACCGCGAGCGCCACCGCGCGATACATCGAGCCGGTGTCGAGGTACAGCAGGTTTAGCGCCCGCGCCAACATGCGGCCCAGCGTGGATTTGCCGGCGCCGGATGGCCCATCGATAGCGATGACTAAGTTTTTCCTCATCTCGCGTGGCGGGCAAAGACTCAAGCAGTTCAGAGTTCAACCTTCAGGATGTTCGGTATCGTTAAAGACAAGCTGAAGCGTGAACTCTGAACTACTGGCGCGTTCCAACAATTTGCGGCAGCCAAGTGAGTTTCCGTCACTAAACAAACGCGGCGAACACCTCATTCGAGAGCAAGGCGCCGGCTTTCGTAAGTCTTAATAATTCACCTTGAAACTCGATCAGACCTGCTTCCTCAAAACGAGCCAGCTCAGCTGCATGTTGCTTGCGAATGTCCACGCCAAATTGTGCTTCATACTGCTCGGTGTTAAGACCACGCATCATGCGCATTCCCAGGAACGCGGCTTCCGCCTGCAAGTCGGCGGCGGCGAGTCGCTGCTCTTCAACTACCGGCGCTGCACCCGCCTCGATCAGATTCAGGTAATGTGCAACGTCACGCTCGTTGGCCCAACGTCGGGACCCGCCGTCGTAGGAATGTGCCGAACAACCAAAACCATAATACGGCGCCGCGATCCAATACTTCGTGTTGTGCCGCGACTCGTAGCCAGGCAAACAAAGATTCGAGATCTCATAGTGCTCATAACCGGCTTCGACTGCCCGGTCGAGCATCACCTCATACATCTCGGCTGCCAAATCTTCGTCAGGCTGTGGCTGCAGTCCGGTTTTAATGTGATTGGCCAGCGGCGTACTCTGGTGAACTTCCAGCAAATAGAAAGACAAATGTTCCGGCCGCAGCGAGAAAGCTTCGGCGAGATTATCTTGCCAACCGCTCATGGTCTGTCCCGGCAGGCCGGCGATCAAGTCGAAACTGACATTGTCGAAACCCGCGTCGCGCAAGTAACGAAAAGTACGCCGGGTGTCGTCTGCGGTGTGCGAACGGCCCAGACGCGCGAGTTCATTATTGTCAAAAGTCTGCGCCCCAAAACTCGCGCGATTAATCCCGAGGGCGCGAAACGCAGCGAGCGTCTCCGGGGTTGCCGAGCCGGGATTAATCTCCAGAGTTATTTCCGCGCCGGCGGCAATCGCAAATCTGGAATGCACAGCGTCTAAAAGTAATCCCAACTGCGGTGGTGACAGCAGTGACGGCGTACCGCCGCCGAAATAGATCGTGTCAACGAATTCGGGTTGCTTAACCTTGCGCCAGGAAGCGATCTCCTGGCTAACACCGCGCACATAACGCTCCGCCAGTTCAGCGTGGTACATGCCGGTGGCAAAATCGCAATAGGAGCAACGCGAACGGCAGAAGGGAATATGAATGTAGAGTCCGGCTGGCTTCAATGTGACGAGATCATACCACGCGACAAGTAGGAGCGCAGGCATCCTGGGAGCGCAGGCATCCCTGCCTGCAATGAGCGGCTTCTTAGCCGCGAACAACATGTAGGCAAGATGCCTACGCTCCCAGTGATCTGCAATGAGCGGCGCCTTAGCCGCGAAAAAGATGCAGGCAAGATGCCTGCGCTTCCAACGTTACCTAATTCGCTTCACGCTGCCGTCTCCGCTGATCGACTTACTCAAACTGCGACTTACACGCTCGGCCTCCGCAAACACGCGCAAAAAGTTTTCACCCAAAATCTTGCGAATGTCCTGCTCGCTGTAACCACGCTTCAGGAGTTCGTAGGTAATGTTCGGATACATGGAGACGTCCTGCGCTCCCTCCGGGAAGTCCATCGCACCATCGAAGTCCGGGCCCAGGCCGACGTGGTCGATGCCGGCAACCTTCACGATGTAATCGATGTGATCTATCAGCTTGGAAAGGGGCAGCGGCGGCAAGGGATTGGCTGCGTCAAGTTTGTCACCTTCTTCGGCAAGGCGCTCAGGATCGTCACGATACTTTTCGTCGAGCGCATCCTGTTGCCCTTTCAGGCGCCGGTTGCGTGCGTCGTTCTGCGGCGTCACAGTCGCAGTGTCGACGAAAACGCTGTAGAAGTTAACCTGGACCACGCCGCCGTTCTTCGCGATGCGACGCAACAGGTCGTCGGGAATATTGCGCGGCACGTTACTCAGCGCCCGCGCCGAGGAATGCGAAGCGATCACCGGCGCCTTGGAGACATCGATTGCGTCACTCATCGTTTCATCGGAAACGTGGCTGACGTCCACCAGCATGCCCAACCGGTTCATCTCCCGCACCACCTCTTCGCCGAACGGCGAGAGACCATGATGTTTCCGCTCGCCGCGTGCGGCATCGGCCCAGTCGTTGGTGTTGTTCCAGGTGAGCGTCATGTAACGCACTCCCAGGCGATAAAACTCGCGTAAGGTTGCGAGCGAGTTCTCAATCGCATGTCCGCCCTCGATGCCCAACAGCGCAGCAATCTTCTTTTGTTTTTTGGCACGGCGAATGTCGGCTGCGGAAGTCGCGAGTATTAAATCGTTGGGATGGCGCTCGACTGCGCGATAGACCGAGTCGATCATATCGAGCGTTCTTCGGGCTGCGCCGCCGTGGGTTACATACCAGGGGCGGACGTAGAGTGAAAAGAATTCCGCGCTCAAGCCTCCCTGTTTCATGCGCTCGAGGCTGGTGCGGTAAGGCACCGGCGGTGGGCCAGCGAGATCGTAATCGTCATTCGTCATCGGCGTCGTCACGTCGTTGTGCGTGTCGATGACGATTGCCTTGCGATGAATCGCAAGCGCGCGCTGCCAGAGTTTTTCGTCACGCGGCTCGCCGGCGGGCGACTGTCTGGCGCGCGCCCCAGGCTCCCCATGCGCCCCATGCGCGTTGCTCGTCGCAGACCCGCCTCCGCTTGCACCAGCCCTCGCTGGACGTGAGTACAAAACGGCAACCAGCATTGAGCCGACCACCAGGGCGGCGGCGAATGTACGTCTATCCATTTTTTGCCTTTCAAGGAGTTTGTCCGCGGGATTAATTCGAGCGCCATAGTGCAAAGAAGCCGCCGGAGCGTCAAGTGATTCGCTGAGACCGCGCGTCCCACCCGCACGTTTCGCCTCCACCTACTGGCTCGCACTGGCGCTCGTGGTTCCCCTCGTCCGGCGATAGATCTCCGCCAGTCCCACTAATAATCCCGCCGGAATCCAAATCCACTTAATCTCGCTTACGATCACTTCCAAACCTCGCACGCTAAGAAACGGCTCCAGCCCGATCGGCGACACCTCAACCGGACGCCAGGGAAAGAAATAGCGCTGGTTGGAAAATGGCGAGAAGAATGCCACGCCCAGTCCGCCGTTGGTGATCGCGTCAAGCACGCCATGCGACGCAATCACCAGGAAGAAAAAGAGTACGTAACGCCACGAGCCGGAGGGAAAGTCTTCCTGATCGCGAGTCACAATTAGTCCTACGAGTGAACCGACCACTAACGCAAACGCGAGCGAATGCGTCAGGCCGCGATGACCGAGCAGGTCGCCATAGTGGACTCCAAAGCTGAAGCCAATGGCATCGATGTCCGGCAGCGCCGCGCAAATGGCAGTCGCGCCCCAAAACAAAAGCGTCCTGGGTTTGAGCGGCGCCACTCTGCCGAGCGCCAATGCTGCGATGCTGTGCGTGAATACTGTCGCCATCGATTACGCTTTGTGACGAATAGTTTTGCAGTGCGCTAGATGATAACGTCTCAGAAAAGAGGGCGCCATTGGAATAATGAGTAGCGTCGCAGACGGACAGCCTTGGGCGCGCATGTGGCAAGCCACATTGCTAAACCAATCCCAGTCGCGTACATCTCCCACATGCATTTGCGCGTCATGTTCATTGTCTTGCTTATCGCGCTGCTCGCGGCCGGGGCCGGGGCCGGCAGTAACGTAAAACGGGATGCCGCTACCGGTACTCGCGCTGAGTCTTTTCCTGCTCACTCTAGTAAACAAAGCTTGGCGCAAGAGACATCGATGAGCGACATATTTGCGGGCGACAGCGACACTTTGAGCTACGAGCATTACTTCATAGCGAAGCGCCGCAAGCGAGTAAGACTCGACTACCCTCAGGGTTTGCAACGCGGGCCACTCCGGATTCATTCCTCCTACGCGGTACTCCAGCGCAAAGGCCGGGTGTTGGCAGAATTCGATGACAATATTTACTCTACCTACGGCAACAACATTCGCTTCGGGTTGTTCGCCTTTCTGCCCGGCCCTACAAAACAACTCCTGGTCTCCCAGGAAGTTTTCCGCGGCGGCACGCAATGGGTCATCAACTTCTCATTACAGCCCCGGACAATTTTTGACGGACCGCGTTGGGAGGTTGGGCGAGAGGGCGACGACATGAGCGTGATCGATCTCGATCACGACGGTACTTTTGAAATCATCGTCCCACTTACAGACTTTTACGTATTTCAGGACAAACTACCAATCGCGCGAATACCGTTGCCGCGAATAGTTTTCAAGTATAACGATAAAGTGAGGAAGTATGTCCCCGCCAACCCACTCTTCGAGAGTTATATGATCCCGTTTGGCGAGCGCACGGCAGCAGGGAGTGCCGATGAATTCGATCAGCGCGCGCGCGCGTTGGAACAACTGTTGACTCTTATCTATGCCGGCAGGCGCAGCGAGGCTTGGGAAACCTACCGCCGTACTTATAAGCTGGGCGACGCGGCCGAGATTCAGCGGCGCATAGAAGCCATCCTGGTCAAGCAGCCTGTTTACAAATTCATTTACAATAACGCCAGTAGGAAGTAACTATCTAACTATGTCCATTCTGATTGCCGAAGACAACGTGGCCCAACGCCACTACCTGCGCGAGATTCTGATCAAGGAGTTTCCCGCGCACGCACCGATATTCGAAGCTGCCGACGGCGAAGAGACAGTCAAGCTGGCGCTGGAACACCAGCCCGCGGTCTCGATTCTCGACATTCAAATGCCGAAGCTCTCCGGCGTAAAAGCCGCGCGCGCCATCTGGCGAGAACTGCCGGCCGCGCGCATCATTTTCTGGACGCAGTTTCCTCATGAGATTTACATCAACGAGATTCGCAAGATTGTGAAGTCAGTTGATCCGCCGCCGGCTTACGGGTTCATTCACAAGAACAATCCCGAGTCGCGTTTCCTGCGCTTCGTCGCGGCGGTGCTGGAAGACGGCGCCGACATGATCGATCCGGCGTTTAAGGATTCCTTCAAGCGGCCGTTGCTTACCGAGTTTGAATCTGAGGCGCTTTATTATCTCGCGCTCGGTTTGTCTAACTGGGCCATCGCACGCAAGTGTGCGTTGAGTTTGCGCGGCGTCGAGAGTCGCTTGGCAACGCTCTACGAAAAACTCTTCGTGTCCACCGCGGAAGGTACCGAACACGAAGCCTACGAAAAACTCGCCTACAACGTACGCACGCGCGCTTTCTTCGAAGCGTTGCGACGCGGTCTGCTAAACAACGACGAACTCGAAAAAGCGGCACAGGAGCAGGAAGCCTGGATCGAACGCGATCGCAAACGCTACCTGGACGAACAGAAGAGTGCCCAACGAAAGAAGTAAACCGCAAAAGACGCTGCGGAACTCGCGGCGCCCGCCAGTTAACCCTTCGCGTGCTTGGCGGAATGCTCTGCGTGCTTTGCGTTTAAGACTCGATCCCGTCAAGCGCTCAACCTCCCCGTTGCGCTGGACGACCGCCGGCGTTCTCGTTCTCGTATTTCTCTTTTTCGCTGTCTTGTCCTTTGCTCAAACCGAAACTAGTCAGCCGGAACCTGCCGCCTCCGCCTCTCCTTCTCCATCGCCGTCGCCGGCCCCATCACCGTCCCCGACGCCCATCACCGACTTGCATCAGTGGGGCGCGGTCACACTATTTCATGGTCTGCCTTCGGACCGCGTGCGCGCGATCGCCCAGGGATCGGACGGCTCGATGTGGTTTGGCACTGAGGCCGGCCTGGCGAAATTCGACGGGCGACGCACGCAGACGATAGCGGTCACCGGTTTAACTCCCGGACGCATCCTCGCATTGCAAAGCGATCAGTCAGGCGGTCTCTGGATCGGCACCGAAACCGGCGCGGCGCGGATGATGTGGGGTCGCTTTGATGTCGTCAGGGAAACCGTGGGCCAGGCTGTCTCCGCTTTCATTGTGCCGGAAAAAGATCGCGTACTAATGACGACCGAAAAGGGCAACGTTTATGAATCACGCCTGCAAGCCGACCTTTCTTTTCAATCGAAGTCGCTGCTGACTCAGCCGTTGCAGAGCGCGGATCGGGAAAACGGAGGACCACTCGCGCTCACCAGTCTCGCGCTGATCGATGACAAACTCTACGTGGGTTCGCTGAGTCGCGGCGTGTTGGCAATCGAAGACGGGCTCGCGCGCGAAGTCGAAACGCATCCGGCGATCTATTTTGTGCGCGCGCTGAGCGCCGCTGCGCAGAGTAAGCTCTGGTTGGGCGCGCGAGTAAAGAAAGACGAACCCGGAATATTTACGGGTCCGCAGTTTTCCAAACTAAGCCGCAATGAAACACCCACCGGCACGGTCACAGACGTACGTACAATCGGATCGGCGACCTGGATTGCGACGGACGGGCACGGCGTTTTCATTTTCTCCGAAGGTAAGAAGACGCAACGCTTCACATTTGACGGCACTGCCGGCGGCTTGCGTTCAGATCATGTCTACGCGATGTTTCAGGACCGCGAAGAGGTGATGTGGTTTGGCACCGATCGCGGCGTCTGCCGTTACGATCCCAACGCGCCGCGTGCGGAACAGATCGGCGCCAACCCGCAGAGCAACTTCGTGCGGGTGCTGTTTCAAACTGCCGACGGCTCCGAACTCTGCGGCACCAACCAGGGACTTTTTGTTTATGACCCGGTCGCGGGCAACTGGCAGGTGGTGAACAATCTCTCCCGCAGTCCCATTTACGCACTCGCCGAAGATGCCGGCGGCCACTTGCAGGTGGGTACGGCCGGAGGTTTTTATGTGGGCCAGCGAAGTTCGCCGGGAGCAGGCATCAGGAACGAAAACTTTTACCGTTTGGATACTGGTTCGGGTGAGATTGATGCGCCCGGCAACGTGCGCGCGATCGCCTCGTTTCAGGGCAACACCTATATCGCCACTTACGGGCGCGGCCTCGAGCGAATCGAGGGCGGACGTGCCCGTCTGATTTGGCCCGCTAACACCGGCGCCGCGCACGAACGCGAAGTGTTGAGCCTTTACGCGGACGGCGACGTGCGTCTTTTGATCGGCACCATTCGTGACGAAGTCTACGTTTTCGATGGCCGCAAGACTGAACTCGACCCCGCGTTTTCATCCCTAAAAGGGAGCGGTGTGCGCGGCATGGACCGCGGTAGTGACGGCACCTTGTGGTTTGCGACCGGTCGTGGTGTCTACGTTTGTTCGCCCAAAACGTCTTGCGCAATCGCGGTCGCGGACGTTGACGCGCGTTCGGTGTTTGTAAATCGCAACGGCAACAACCGCGAAGCATGGTGCGCCACCACCGATAGCGGCATGTTGAGAGTTCGCCTCGACGAAACCCTCGGCCCGCTAGTCTCACGTCTGGACGCCGAGCAGGGACTGCCTTCACAGAGCGCCTTCTCCGTACTGCCGCAACGCGATTCTCAAGGCAACGACGTGTTGTCGATCGGCACCAGCCGCGGTGTGGCTCGTTATCGTCCCAGCCGCGCCGCGCCAGTCTTGTACGCCTCGCGCGTTATCAGTAAACGGGTACACTCACCCGGGGAGTTGGCCACCGGACTCGTGCTCGAGTATCCGCAGAACGGTTTATTGTTCGAGGTCGCGGCGGTGAGCAGTCGAACTTTTCCCGAACAGTTTCAATACGCCTTCACGCTTGCGGACAGCAAGAACGTGAACATCAAACAGAAGCTGTCGCATGAAGCGCAGTTCGCAATCGAAGGACTGAGCCCGGGAAAATATCGCGTGACGGCGCGAGCGTTCAGTAAGGACCTGGTAGCGTCGGAGCCTTTGTCGTTTGAGTTGAGTATTGCCAAGTCGCCCTTTCCGTTGACCTCAACTGCGCTCGCCATCCTGCTCGCGTTGGCCCTACTCGCCTTGTTCTGGGCGATCCTGGAAAGACGCCGGATTGCACATACCAGCGCCGCGCTCGTCGCCGCTAACAGCGAACTCGCCGATGCGCGTTTGAATCTTGCCAACGAAGCAGAGCGGGAACGACGCCGCATCGCGCGCGATCTGCACGATCAAACCCTCGCCGATCTGCGACACTTGATGTTACTGGGCGATCAGCTGACGGCAAACGGTGAGACGAATGGCGGCAAGCAACTTGATCCCGCAATCCTGCGCACGGAAATCGAATCCATCTCGCAGGAGGTGCGCCGTATATGTGAAGACTTAAGCCCCTCGGTGTTGCAGAATGTCGGCTTCGCGGCGGCGCTGGAGTTTGCCCTGGCCCATGCCGTACAAGATGCGCCGGCCGACAAGCGGTTCGCGTATGAGTTTATTGGCGACGAAAACTTAGAAGAACAGGCGCAACTGCCGGCAAACGTACAGATGCAAATTTATCGCATGGTGCAGGAAGCCGTGAGCAACATCTGGCGACATGCGGGCGCAACGCAGGTGAAGATGACTATCGTCGTCACACCGGGTAAGGAGTTCGTACTGAGACTCGAAGATAACGGTAGCGACTTCGACCCAGGCGAACACAAGAACGTCGCGGGGCGAGGACTCGCGAACATGCGCGCTCGCGCGAGTTTGATTGGCGCCGAGTTGTCGTGGGCGAAAGCCCCGCCGGGCGGCACCCTTTTCACTTTGAAGCGCGCCAGGTCCGGTGGCTTGTCGTAGCTCATTTTTTCAACTAATGCAGTCGGAAACGTTACGCATGATTGATTCAAGACTTTTTACGTGCAGCCCTGAAGTAGTCACTGCTCTGGCCACACAGCACCCGGTTGTCGCGCTGGAGTCAACCGTGATTGCGCACGGCTTGCCGCGTCCCTTAAACCTCGAGACAGCTGCGCGCCTCGAACAGATCGTCCGCGCGGAGGGCGCGCTTCCCGCCACGATTGCGATCCTTGACGGTGAGTTTTGCGTGGGACTAAGCGATGAACAGATTCGTTTTGTCGCCGAAACTGACGGCATCAAGAAAGTCAGCAGTCGCGACCTCCCGCTGGCCGCGGCCCAGAAGTGGAACGGCGCCACCACCGTTGCTACCACGAGTTGGATTGCGCAACGTGCCGGCATTAGAGTCTTTGCCACGGGCGGCATCGGCGGCGTGCATCGTGGTTCCCTGCCTGATATCTCGGCAGACCTACCGGCGCTCGCGAGCACGCCCATCATCGTCGTGTGCTCCGGCGCGAAGATTGTTTTGGATCTGCCGGCCACGCGTGAATGGTTGGAAACTCACGGCATCACGGTTGTCGGTTATCAGTGTGACGAACTGCCGGCGTTCTACTCCCGGAGCAGCGGA
>JAVEEA010000004.1 GCA_030840675.1 Pyrinomonadaceae bacterium | reverse complement strand
GGGCGAGGAAACGACCGTGCCGCTGACAATTACCGCGCCCAAAACTCCGGGCGAGTACACCCTGGAAGTCGATCTCGTTCAGGAACAGGTTGCCTGGTTTCACGACAAGGGTTCCGCTTCCGCGCGGGTCAAAATAAAAGTCGAATAGCAAACGAAAACTCCAAATTACATTAAACGTTTTTGAGTTTGTCACTTTGTAGCGCGGCTGAGAGCGCGGACATCCGGTCAGCAGTGAACGCTCAGCGCGAAGAATTGAGGATTGTGCGGTGCCGAATGAGTCCGTAAAAGAGCTAGCTGCTGTCGGGCCTCAGCAAATAACCGCGGGCCGGGTACCAGCGCTCCGAGGCTTGCTGCGCGATCGCAGTACGCGCGCCGCCTGCTTCACCTTTTGCCTGACGCGCGCTTTGATCCTCCTCATCTTTATTCTCGCCGGACAAATCAAGGTGATGCCTGATCCCTTCAACACCGGGATCATAGATTCCCGACTGTCGCTTCACCACGTCCCGGTAGCTGAACTGCTAGCCGGTGAAGCGCAGACGGCGGACGCTAATTGGTACGTCACCATCGCGATGAATGGTTACGAACGACGTGCCTTTGAGAACACTACGCCTCATAACTGGGCCTTCTTCCCACTCTTTCCGTTGCTGCTGCGTGCGGCCGGGTTTCTCACCGGAGAATTCACGCTCACTGGCATGGTCGTTTCACATCTCTGTTTTTTCTTCGCCTTGATCCTGTTGCACAAGACCGCCCTCGCCTTTGGACTCGCGAGTGATGCAGCTGACCGCGCCATTTTTTATCTCGCCATATTTCCCACGAGCTACTTCTTTTCCTTGCCGTTGACCGAATCGCTGTTTCTCTTGCTGACGGTGGCGAGCTTCTATTTCGCGAAGCGGGAACGCTGGTGGATTGCGGGACTGTGTGGGGCGTTTGCGTCGGCTACGCGCGTCACCGGCGTCTTGTTACTGCCCGCGCTCCTCGTCCTCTATTGGCAAACGTATCGCCACTTCTGGCCGCCGCGAAGAAAGCTGCTCGCGCTTTTTCTGGTGCCCGCGGGTTTGTTGTCCTTCATGCTGTATTTGCGCGGCATCACGGGCAACGCCTTCGCCTTCAAAGGCGCGCTGGCGGCGTGGGGACGTACGTCCGGCTTTTTTCTAATGCCGTTGTTGGCTTACTTGCGACATCCGTTGGAACTGGTGGGACCCTGGAACCCGCACTTCCTTAACTTCTGGGCGGCAGCCATCACGATCGTGGCGGGACTGGTACTCCTCAGGCGTGGCGAATACGCGTTGGCCTGCTACACACTTTTGTGCGTGCTCGTCGCGCTCTCGTCAGTGCTGCTACAATCACAGGCGCGCTACGCAATGGTCGTGTTTCCCACCTTCCTGGTGTTGGCAAGTTGGGGACGACGCCAAGCGGTCGATACCGCGGTGCGCACCGCGTCGCTCGTACTGTTGAGTCTAATGACTGCTCTTTTTGCCGCCCATTTTTCTGTCGCCCTATCGTGAGAAAGCAAGGAACGAAAGCAGACAGCAACAGCAAACTGAAAACGTGGACCGGCAAACAGTGAACAGTAAACTGCTGGACCGGGCGCAGCCCCCAGGAATGAACCGCCCCTACCAACTGGTGCACGGCATTAAAATCTAAGTATTCCCAATCTGTTCACTGTCCACCGTTTACTTTTCACTGTTCACTGTCTGCTGTCTACGTCCTATGAACCTGGCTTACTTCAGTCCGCTTAATCCGCAGCCTTCGGGAATTTCCGACTACAGCGAGGAGCTTTTGCCCTATCTCGCCGCGGGGGCCAACATCACACTCTTCGTTGACGGCTTCGAACCTACGAACGACGCAATCAGAGCGGCTTTTCCCTTTCACGACTATCGTCACGATCCGCGCGTGCTTGAAACTCTCAACGCCTTCGACGCAGTCATTTATCACCTCGGCAACGATCACCGTTATCACGCCGGCATGCTGGAGGTGGCCCGGCGCCATCCCGGCATTCTGGTCTTTCATGACTTTGCGCTGCAGGATTTTTTTCTGGGCCTGGCCCACGCACGCGGCCAGACTGAAATCTACCTGGAAGAAGTGGCGGCATGTCACGGCTACCGCGCCACCCACGAGGCAGCCGATGCCTTGCAGCGTGGCAGCACGCCGCCATTAGTGGACCGTCCGCTCGACTTCCCGCTTAACGCCCGGCTGGCGCGCGGGGCCGAGGCCATCGTCGTTCATTCCGAATGGAGCCGTTCGCGTTTCGCCGCGATCGCGCCGGCCGTCCCGGTTGCCCACATCAAGATGCCCATTCAACCGCCCCCGCCACGCGAGGCGGCGCACAACCCGCGCAATGATGCAACGGTGCAGATCGCAAACTTTGGATTGATCACGCCAGGCAAAGGAATCGCAAAAGCGTTGCGCGCTCTCTCATCGCTCAAGGCCGATCACAATTTTCATTACACGCTCGTGGGTGAACCGAATGCGTTTTTCGACGTGCGCGCACTCGTGCGGCAATACGGCATGGAGGATCGTGTCACCGTCACCGGCCATGTAACGCTCGACGAGTTTGAGCAACGCATCGCCGCCACTGACATTGCCATCAACCTGCGCGAACGCACCGTGGGTGAAACTTCCGCTAGCCTTTGTCGCATCATGGCCGCCGGCGTGCCCGCGATTGTCTACAACGTTGGCGCGTTCTCGGAGTTGCCGAACGACGCGGTGATAAAAATTGAGCCCGACCTCCATGCTGACGCACTGCTTCTGACTGCCTACCTGCGCCGGTTGATCGAAGACCCGAGCCTGCGTTCGCAGATCGGCGCGAACGCGAGGCAGCATATGATCGCGGAACATAATCTCGAACGTGGCGCCGCCGCCTATCTGTCGTTTGTCCGCGAAGTAGTTGCGCGCCGTCCGCGCCGGCAGTTTCTTAAGCGCATTGGCGACGAAGTGGCGCAACTCGGCCTGCGTGGCAACCAGGAGGAGCTGCTGCTCAATGTGGCGCGCGAAGTGGCGGTGCTTGTTCCTGAAACCTTACCGGCAAGTCTCGCCGATCGCGACCCGCGTGCAACGACATTCGTCTCGTCAAATGGCCATGAAAAGCGGGTCTCAGCCACAGCAGCCGGACGCTTGGCCAAACTCGACGGCATCGATTACAAGCGTGCCGCACTGGAATATCCCAGCCTGCTTGACGAGGAACGCCGCTACTACCTGCGTACGAAGCCCTTCTACAACCTGGCCCACAAACCCGTGAAGCACACGGGCTATGGCATGGACGCGGAAACGCATCGCCACTTCTGCGATTTCGCCAACATGGCCGTCGCCCTTGCCCTGCCTGCGGGCGCGAGAGTGCTCGACGTGGGCTGTGGCTCAGGTTGGCTCAGTGAATACTTCGCGCGCCTGGGCTATGACGTTACCGGGGTGGATATTAGCGACGACCTCGTGACCATGGCCCGCGAGCGTCTCGCGTGCGTGCCTTACAATCTCGATCACGAAACTGAGTTGCGTTGTCGATTTGTGACCCACGACATCGAAGCGGCGCCACTCGACCAAAAGTTTGACGCAATCATTTGTTACGACTCCCTGCACCACCTGGTTGACGAGCACGCAGTGTTTCGTAATCTCGCCTCAATGTTGCACGTAGGCGGATTGCTGTTCATCCTCGAAGGGCATATGCCTGCACCGGGTTCGGCGACGGAAACGGAACTGCGCGAGGTGATGCGGCAATACGGCACGCTGGAATCGCCATATAGTTTCGCCTACTTGCGCCAGTTGCTCGCTGAACAGGGGTTCGCGGTGGTCGGTGATTACGTCAGCGTCAACGGACTATTCGAACGAGAAATGCTCGCTGGAAATCTCTTGCCGCTGGAAACCCTCGCGACTGATTATCATTACCTCACTTGCATGAAGGTTTCTGACGAAGGGCGCGCCGGTACGATTCCTGACAGCCGGCGACCGGGCCTTTTGCGCGCGGAGTTTACCGTGCTCAGCCCGCTGCCGCTTCAGCTTGAGCCGGGCGCGAAACTCGAAATTTCCGTCGCAATCAAAAATGTTGGAGACACACTCTGGCTTAGCGGCCAGACCGTTCGGGCCGGAGTGGTGATGCCTGCCATGAAGGTCATCGACGAAAGCGAGGAAGTCGTTTCAGAGTCGCACGGGCAGCCAATGCTCCCGCGCGCCGTGCCTCCCGGGCAAACGATTACCATGGCGCTGCCGGTGACGGCCCCAGTAGTCCCTGGCGCCTACCGCTTGAAAATCGATTTGGTGGACCAGCACGTCTGCTGGTTCGAAGCACGCGGCTCGCAACCACTCGTGTTAAGTTTCACCGTGGCCTAACCTGGGAGCGCGGGCGCCCGCGCCCGCAAGGATCGCGCCGAGCGCGGCAGGCTTCTCATGCGACCTTGCGGGCGAGGGCGCCCGCGTTCCCCGACATTGCGGGCGCGGGCCCCAGACATTGCGGGCGATGGCGCCCGCGCTCCCAGTAAGACTAAAAAAAATGAGGCGTGAAGAAATCTTAGCGGAGCGGAAACGATTGGAACCGTGGTTCCATCGCATCGATCTCGGCGGTGGCATCTTCACCAAGACCGAGAGCGTGATGGGAGAGCCCATCGATCACCCGCACGGTCCCTGGCAGACCATCCAAAAACTTCTGCCCGCCGACCTGCGCGGCAAGACTGTCCTCGACGTCGGTTGTAATGCCGGCTTCTATGCGTTCGCGGCGAAGCGACGGGGCGCCGAGCGCGTGCTGGGAGTTGACGGACAACGCCAGCACGTTCGGCAGGGACTGTTTGTCCGTAAAGTACTCGGCCTCGAGGTTGAGTTTCGTCGTCTGAATGTTTACGAACTCAACTCGCGCTCGATCGGCCAGTTTGATATCACGCTTGCACTCGGCCTGCTCTACCATCTCAAGCATCCCATGCTCGCGCTCGAAAATCTTTATCAGGTAACCAAAGAACTGCTGATCATCGAGACTGCGATCATGCCGCCCGAGCGTACGCCCGCTTCGTTTTCCCATCCGCTCGGTGAGAAACAGATGCTGCTGCACTCGCTCGCATTCGTCGAAAATCCGGCAGGTGCGAAGGAGCAGGTCTTCAATTGGTTTCTGCCTGGAGTTGAGGCGCTACTCGCGTTGCTCAGAAGTACCGGCTTTGCGGAAGTGCAACTCATCGTCGCTGAAAACGAACGGGCGGTGGTCGCATGCCGCAAGGGTCAAACGGATTCTGTGGTTCACCAGAACCTCGATCAGTTTGTTGCCGATCTCAAACTCGTTACCGGACCGCTCACGTGTGCCGCGAACGCTGAACTTTCTTTCCGGGTGCAAGTAGAAAACGTCGGACTCGCGACCTGGCCAACCACCGGCGCACCTGGTACCGACCAGGGCGCGGTCTCGCTCGGTTCACATCTGTTGCGAGATTCGGAAGATGAAGTGAACTGGGATTATGGACGTGCCGCTCTGCCAAGAGACCTTCGACCGGGGGAGACTGCTGAGCTGGAGTTTCGCGTACGTGCGCCGGAGACACCGGGAAAATATATTGTGGAATTCGACATGGTCGCCGAACACATCACCTGGTTCGAAGATCACGGCTCCGGCACATT
>JAVEEA010000075.1 GCA_030840675.1 Pyrinomonadaceae bacterium | reverse complement strand
CGCTGGCAGGGCAAGTCGATGTTTTCTACGTGATTGGCGGGCGCCACTCCTCAAACAGCGTCAAGCTGTTGGCGGTTTGCCAGGAACAGTGTGACCAGAGTTATTTGATCGAAACTCCAGCGGAAATAGATCCCGCCCACCTGGGCAATGCGCGCCGCGTCGGCGTCACCGCCGGTGCCTCAACGCCGAATTGGTTAATCGATCAAGTGGTGAAGCGCCTGCACGAGATTGGTGAGACGGTGGCCGCCTGAGTTCGCTGGAAGTTGAGCCTCACGAATCAACGAGCGGAAAGCTTTCCTTTTCCCCTTCAAATTCTTAGTTTCATTTGCCGCAAGGCCACGGCTTCAGAAGTAGAGGTCGCGGTCGAGGTTAAGATCGTCCCGCTCGTCTTTTTAAATGAATACTGAAAATTTGAAAGGGAAAATGGAAAATGCTGTTCCGAGGTAGGTCGTACCGATTCCGGTCCGTTAACCCTGCTAGTACTCATCACCCGAAGCATCAACCTGGGCCAGTGCATTCACAATCTGCCGCGCTTCTTCAGAGCCGTAGTCTTGTGCCTGGCGACGCAGTGAGTCGCGTGCAATGTCGGAATCCACCGGGTCACTCAGCAGGTTAATCAAAACTGACGTGGGAAACTGCGCCAGGGCTTCATTGGCGAGGGCCCGCACAACCACGTTCGCTGAACGTGCCAGCTCGCAAACTTCGCTGGGAGCAAAACCGCTTAGCGCGTCGGCCAGCGCGTCGATCCGTTTATAGTCGCGCTGACTTTCAGCTCGCCGCACGAGCTGCGCGAACACTTCCGCCGAACGCGTCTTTTCCTGGAGCACCGCCGCGCAGGTGTCGGCAATGTGGCGTAGTTGGGTTTCTTTCTCGGCTGCCAGCGAAACACCGGGCTCACGCGAACGCTCGTCAAGGGCCGCCAGCAGACGACTCAATTCATGATCGGCGCGTGCGTCGTAGGGAGGATTTGTGCCGTTGGGATTACGGGCCGGAGCGACCACTGGCCCAGGGGTTTGCAGCGCGCGTTCAACCAGGCCGCGAGTGGTGGGACGTAGTTCCGACCAAACGCTCGCGAGCCGGCCGCCAAAATCTTCCATCGTTAAAGACAAAGCCCTAAATCTCCCAAATCAGATCAGTAAAAACAAACGGCGTACTATACGTGAAGCCGAAAGGAAAACCCAGTAGTTGGTAAATGCAATCCCGCGGGTTTCTCAAGTTCCGGTGCTGACGGGATTATGATCCTTGATTTCAGCAATCGCGGGAAACGGTATCTTGACGATCTCGCCATTGGCGGTTTCCATCTTGACGCTGGGCGTAGTGAGTGCTTGCGTCGTTTTCATGCTGCGCACCGTGCCTCGTACGCGCTGCCCATCAATCGTCACGATCTCAACATTGTCCTTGCCGTAAAGCGGTTGCAGCGCCGCGAGTGCTTTGGTTACTTCCACGTTAACATCCTTCCGCAGCCGCTGATTCCGGCCGTCCGCCTTTCCCAACATTGCAAGATATTGCACCGAAGCGTGACGCTTGTCTATGCGAGAGTGTGCCGCGCTTGCAACTGGAAGGTTCTGTTTGGCGTATAGACATCTGCTATTCTTTGACCGAGAGCACTGAAACGCGCTTTGCAATAAACCCAGCGAGTGAGAATTTATGAATCCCGAAATGGATGCCGCAGTGACAAGCTGTGGAAACTGCCACGCTCCAATGCCCAAAGAGTTGCGATTTTGCCGCAACTGCGGTTTCCGGCTGGGTGAAGGGTCAGCGGAATACACCGAGACCGTGCGTTTCCAGAATGCCCCGCCCGGAACGATTCCTGGTCCGGGGGCGCCGAATGCTTTTCCTTACGGACATGCGGGAGGCGCAATGACCGCGGCGCCAAGGGGGCCGATAAAGAAGCGGTGCCGTCGCATGAGTGGAATGTCGTGGATTTTTATCGGTCTCCTGTTCTTCTTCATCGCCGCTGCCGGATTCACCAACATCGTCAAACGCGTGCGCCCTGGACTTCCCGGGCGGCCAGCCGTCGTTGCGGCTCAGATCTCGAAGATCGGAATCGAGGAACTGGACACCACGGAGGGAGGAGTCACCTTTGACCACGTTTGGCCCGCCGGTTCACCCGCGGACAAGGCCGGACTCGTTGGTGGCGACATCATCACTACCGTCGATGGCCAGCGCGTCGAGTCGGATGATGACCTCCTTGATTTACTGCGAAGAACTCCGATTGGGAAAACGATTGATGTTGTTTACCTGCGTGATGGCGAAACGAAAACCGCCAAACTGACTACGCTGTCTGGTGCGGAGTTGGACCAGTTGGCCACCCAATTTGATAAAAGACCCGAAGGAAAAGGACGGTTTGGCTACCGGGAAAGCAGTTCCGAGAGAGTCGAGATTCCCGGCACAAAAATGTTCGGAGTAAGGCTAGACCGCGTGGACGCGAGTCTGCCGGCTGACATGGCGGGGATCAAAGTTGGCGACGTCGTCATCGAGTTTGCCGGCGTACCTATTCGCACTTCGGAAGAGTTGGCGGCGCGCGTGATGCGTGCGAAACCTTATGAAACCGTTGACGTAGTGGTGCTCAGAGGCGGCGAACGTCAAGTGATTCCGGTAAAGATGGGGAAGCAGGAGTGAGGTTTTGAGTAAGCAAACTGCCGCATTTGCTACTCCTTGTTTACGTATAATCGAAGTCGGGCTTCCAGCTCGCGTCGCATTTCTTCCCGCTGTTCCTCAGTCTCATCTTTTTCAAAAGTTTCAAACAACGCGAAGGGATTTTCCGCTAGCAAGCGCAACTCCCACGCCTCGCGTTCCTCGTGAGAGCTACGCGAAAACCACAGCCCATCGACCGGTCCCGATTCGATTGCGACGCCCGTAAGCGGTAGCGCTCCGGAGCTGAGGTCAGGGCCCAGTTCGCTGTTGGTTTCCGGACGCAAGAGCACGCGTCGCAACTGCCAGCCGTGCTTCCGGTAAGTGCCAACTATTTCATTGAACAGCTCGGTGGAGCTCATCGCTTTTCGTTCCATACCAAATTTCCGGTAAACATTATATCGCCACGGCCAAAGTCGAGGCCCACGGGACTGCACGTTTTCGCCGCGTGTGGCTGCTCCGACAGGAAAGATCGGTTAAAGTGTAACGCCAAAGCTCGCTTTGTTGACCCCTGCGCGCGCGCCTACTATGATCGCGGTCGTCACCCAGTTTAGTTCAACAGGTTATGCGAAGGACGTGGTGAAGACGCGTTGAGAGTTGCGCACTGCCCCCGGAGCCTATTTGGTTTGGTAGTTGGCACTTTGCTCGCGGGCTTCCCGGCGCATGCACGGAACGAGCGCTATTCGATTTCCAGTGAAACGATAGGAAAAAATTTCCAGACGATGACCAGGCTGACCGAGACTAACGACGGCGAGTCGCCAACTTCGTTCTATGAAGCCTTGCGCAAGACTCTCAAGAAACGCAAAACAAAAATCGCCAACATTTGCCCGCCCACCGATGCCGTGGCGCGGCGGGTACTGGAAGACTACGGGGCGATGTTTCTGGCTGATAAGAAAGTAACGCCGCCGCCTGTTTGTGTGTTTACCAGTGACGCAGAGGTGGCGGAGTTTCAAGAACGCGCCGGCTATACCAGCGAGCTGTTTGGTGTCGATGAAGTCGAACTGCAGCCGGAAGCGATGAAGCAGTTGTTGAAGGCCCGGAAAGAGGCACAAGCGGAAAACCTGGACATCACCCCGCGCGACGGCGCGGAAGCCGGGCGTCGCAGTTATGACGACAGTTTACAGTTGTGGCGGACGCGTTTCCTGCCGGCGCTTAACTATTGGCTGGGCCAACAGAAGTTAACCGAGCAGCAGGTCGAACGTTTGAAAATATTGCCACTGCGCGCGCAAGTCTCCGAAGTCCTGGAGCTGGAAAAGACTGGCATCTACTTCAGCAAGGACCTTTCCAAGTCGATCCTCTATTCGATAGCAGCGCCCGGCACCTCGCAACACATCGCCATGCTTGCCTTCGACGTAAACGAATTTGATAATCCCCGGGTGCGCGAGATCCTCGCTAAACACGGCTGGTTTCAAACGGTTCTGAGCGATCTGCCACACTTCACATTTCTTGGCTTGAAAGAGAAGGACCTGCCGAAACACGGATTGAAACGCGCCGAAGTTGATGGACAAGCGTTCTGGATTCCCAATGTTGTTCCCGGAGATACTGCCCTCCAGACCGGTCGCGAATAAACATGAAGCGAATTAAGTTCGACGATGCAGCGCACCAGGCCCTCACCGACTGCGTTAGAAAAATTGAGGCTACCAGTGATGCTGAACTGGTACTGATAGTGCGCGCGCGTTCCGGGAACTATCGTCACGCCGACTATCTCTTTGGCGTACTGGTCGCGTTTGCCGGTTTGCTGTTTTTACTTTTCGCCCCTTTCGACTTCCAACACTACTGGGTCGCCATTGATGTGGCGCTGCTGTTTGCGCTGGGTGCGTGGATTTCCGCGCGCAGCAATCAGTTGCGCCGGTTGCTCACGCGCGCAACATTTCGCGCGGAGGCGGTACGCACCAGCGCCGCGGCGATGTTATATGAAGCGGGCATCGCCAACACGAGTGCGGAGATGGGCGTGCTCATTTACCTGTCGATACTCGAGCGGCGCTTGGAGTTGATCGCCGATCGCGGAGTACTGAAGTGCGTGAATGCACTTGAGTGGAACCAGGCGCTTTTTGAGTTACACCTGGCCGGACATAAACCGGAGCCGCAAAATTTACAAGCCGCGCTGGAAAACCTGGGAGCAGTGCTCGCTAAACATGTTCCTTGCACGGGTGAGAACCCAAATGAACTACCTGATGCCCCACGGTTCGAATTGAAATGACGCCGCAGCGTTTCTTAGACCGGTGCGCTGACCGGCTACGCTTGCAGCGTGGCTCACGGTCCAGGCGCGCGTGGTTGTGGTGGCTCGCGGGTGCGCTCGCAAGTTTGGGTCTGTTACTGATCCCGACAGCTGTGCTGGCACGCGTGGGCGGCGGCTCGTCTTATAGCGGTGGTGGCGGACACGGCAGCGGCGGCGGTGGTGGCGGCGCGATCATCGGCATCGTCAGGCTACTGTTTTGGCTCACGGTCGAGTATCCCGCGGTTGGCGTACCGGTCGATATCGTAGTAGTCGGGTTCGTGGTCTATCGCTTTGCACGCAGTGGGAAGAAAGGTTCGGAAGCCTACTCGTCCACGCCGACTGAATCCGCGACCGGAGTGATTGTCCTGCCGCTGGGCGCGGTGCGGTCACAGAACCCGGCGCGCGAGTTTGCACAGTTGCGCAAGTTTGATCCGAATTTCTCGGAAATTGTTTTCACGGATTTTTGTTACGCGCTCTACGGGAAGGCACATGACGCGCGCGGCCACGGCGCTGCCACACTCGATCAGTTTTCGCCGTACCTCAGCGAAGCTGCGCGCAAGAGTTTATTACAGCGCAACCCAGCCGGCCTGCAGGAAGTGAAGGGTGTAATTGTCGGCGCTTTGCTGGTTGAAAGCGTGAGTGGACTCGACAAACCCGTCGTTAATATTAGCTTGCTGTTTGAAAGTAATTACACCGAAGTGGTCAACACGGACGGCAAGGTCGCGGAAATGACTTACTACGTCCGCGAGCGCTGGCAGCTCGAACGCAAGCGCGACGTACTGTCGCCGCCGCCGGCGCAAGCGACGGCGTTGCATTGTCCGAAGTGTGGCGCGCCACTTCAGAAAGATACGGTCGGAGCTTGTGCGTTTTGCGGCGCGAAGATCGAGAGCGGTGAGTTTCAATGGTACGTCCGCGGCATTGGGCTGTTGGGCCGCGAGGCCAAGGGACCTCTGCTCACAGCCGACGTGCCGGAGGTAGGCACCGAGCTTCCGAGCGTTGTGCAACCGGGGTTCAGGGATATTCGCGCCGCGTTTGAGAAAAATAACCCCACGTTTTCCTGGGGAGATTTCCAGGCCCGCGCACGCCTCATCTTCGACGAACTGCAAGCGGCCTGGTCGACGCTCAACTGGGAACGAGCACGACCGCATGAAACGGATAATCTTTTTCAAATGCATCAATACTGGATCGCTGCTTACCGCCGGCAGCACCTGCGCAACGTGCTTGACCAACCACGGATCACCGCAATGCAACCGGTCAAGCTTCAGGAAGACGCGTTCTATCACGCCATAACTTTGCGCATTGGCGCGCAAGGTTACGACTACACCATCAGCGACGACGGTAAGATTGTGAACGGATCGAAAACGAGGTTGCGGACCTGGAGCGAGTATTGGACCTTTGTACGAAGTCGCCAGGGAAAAGTGGGACCCGCCAAAGCCGACCTGAATTGTCCCAACTGCGGCGCCCCCTTGAAAGTTAATAATGCCGGCGTCTGCGAGTTCTGCGGCGGCAAGATTACATCAGGAGAGTTTGACTGGGTGTTATCCCGAATCGAGCAGGACGAGTCATACGCCGGGTAAGGGAAGAAAGCAGAAAGCAGAAGGCAGAAGGCAGAACGCAGAAGGCGGCAGTAGTGAGGAACGTGCTCAAAATTTCAGACCACGCTAAGTGGAACGCTGTGCTTGCGTTCTTGATTCCAGCGAGCGGAATCTTCATTGGCGCCCTGGCTTTCTTTAGCCGCTGGATTAAAGGCTAGGGTAACTCCAACCGTCAGCTCCCTCGCGTTCCGGTGGTGCCGAACCTACACCATTGTCTCCCGGACTGCTACGCTCACGGCACTTACGACCCCTGACGCAGGCCAGTTTTTCAACACCGTCTCCGTCGGCTATTTCTTCTTGGACGACTTCTTCGCTGATTTCTGAGCTGACTTTTTCTTCGGCACCTTGCCGCCAGCGGCGCGCGCTTCCGAAAGTCCAATTGCAATTGCCTGCTTCTTGCTGGTTACCTTCTTGCCCGAACCCCCGCTCTTCAGCGTACCTTCCTTGCGTTCGTGCATGGCCTTTTCCACCTTCTCTGAAGCTTTCTTACCATACTTGGGCATCGTCTTTTTTCTCCTTCTCAAGTTGTTGCTAAGCATCGGAAGGCTCGCGGCCTAGCGACGCGGAAAGTTCCGGCCACGAAACCTGCTTACCTTCAGCGTGTGGCCAGTAGCGCGTCCAGACTTACGGGACCGCCACCGGCAAATACCAGGAACAGAAAGATGAAACAAAAGAACACGGCTGACTCTCCGCCATTCTTCATGGGCCAAAAACCTTTCGGCGCGTGGGCCGTGAAATAAGCGACGGCCATCTGCCCGGAAAGGAGGAATGCCACCGGTTGCGTGAATAGACCTAACAGCAACAGGAGCCCACCGCCAAATTCCAGCACGCCGGCCGCTCCATAGAGTGAAGCTAGCGGTGGCTTGCCACCTTCAGGCGCCGTGGGAAACGCAAAGAGCTTCTGAGCGCCGTGGATCGTAAAGAGAAAGGCTGTAACAATCCGCAGCAGGCTCAGCAGGTAGGGCGCCCACTCATTGAGAAAGGTTTTGATCTCCAGCATGGGCGAACTCCTATTTGGCGCCCACTTTCCTGGCCGCCTCACGCGCCATGTCGAGATGTGACTGGAGCGTCGGCAAGGTTTTTCCCGCGAACGCCTTGATCTCCGGCGTGTCACCGTCCTGCGACTGGGTCTTGAAGTCGGCGACATCCTCTTCGTGGTCCTTGACCATGTCAGACATGTATTCCTTGTCGAAGTCCGCGCCGGACAGCTTGGCGAGTTTGTCGATCATTGATTTCTGATCGGAACTGACTTCTGCGGGCAGTTGCAGGTTCTTTTGGGCCGCGATTGTCTTCAGTTCACTATTGGCGCGCGAGTGGTCCACGACCATTCGTTGCCCAAACTCCTTCACCGCCGGGTCGGCGCCGTTTTTCAGAGCGAGTTGCCCGAGTTGAACTTCGGTCAGGCCACCCTGCGCTGCCTTGGCCGCAAACTTCGCGCTGTCCTTCGCCGTCGAACATCCAAAAATCAGCACCAAAGCACCTAGACCAAGGCACCCAAAAATCCTGGCAAGTTGTTTCATGTCCATCATTCTCTCCCCTCCCTTTGCAAAAAAAAGCGCTGTGCGTACTGCCACTCGGCAGCCGCCGTCCTTCAGACCCGCGTGACGCCACTGAAGTGTTCGGTTTCTTCTTTGTCAGTGTACGTCGCTGCTACACCGGCACACGCGAATGCGTCGCTAAGCGAAATAATTCTTGAATCTGTTGCGCGAACTCGCAAAGGAGGTGCCAACCCTTTCAGCTTCCAGGGTTGGGTCCTGGGGAGCGCGGACAACTAGCCCACATTCTTCGATTAGTTGTTTGCGAGAATGCGGTGCGTGGTTCATCACGGGTGTTGAGTGGCTCCGTCGTCGCGTCTGTCGTGACGGTCCAGTGGCGCATTTGTCAATTATCTCTCGGCAAGCTAACCTCGAAGGGAGTGAAGAGTTTTCACGACGCGCGGGGTGGCACGGCGTCCGGCTGACATCTAAACCGTGCGCCGTGACATCGAATTGGCTCGCCCCAGGAGACCGGCTGAACCGGCCAGCTAAACCTATTGCCTCTATCTAAAGGGACAAAACGCACAGGGAGTCTTTAAGTGAAACGCAGTCTCGTACTCATTCTTTTATTTCTTTCCCTTACGGTTAATCCGGCTACGTTTGGCGGACAGCGGCGAGTACCTCCGGCGCAGCAAGCGAAGCCGGCGGCACAGGCCACGGCAGTCGCCGCTGTGCCGCAACCGCAAAGCAAGTTTGTTAATCGACAACTGCCAAACGGTTTGGAAATGATCGTGCTGGAGGACCATTCAATTCCGCTCGTCACCTGTGAGTTGGCCGTGAGAAACGGTTCTTTCACGGAGCCTCCCGAATTGAATGGCTTATCGCACCTTTACGAACACATGTTCTTTAAGGCCAACCGCGCGGCGCTGACCGGCGAATCGTATCTGAACAATATCGACCAACTGGGCATTATCTATAACGGCCAGACGCAAGAGGAACTGGTTAACTACTACTTCACCACGACCTCGCCAAACCTGGCGGTCGCCATGCGTTTCATGCGCGACGCCGTTCGCTATCCGTTGTTTGACGAACGGCAATTCGAACAGGAGCGCGAGGTGGTTATTGGCGAATTGGATCGCCACGAATCAAATCCGTTTGGGTTTCTATCGCTGGAGATGAATAACCGGCTCTTCTATAAATATCCGAGCCGCAAGAGTCCGGGTGGGAAAAAGGAGACAGTGCGTAGCGCCACCACGGCGATGATGCGCTTGATTCAGGGGCGTTACTACGTGCCGAACAACTCGGCAATTGTGGTTACCGGCGACGTCACGCCGGACGCCGTTTTTAGTCTCGTGCAGGATCTCTTTGGCGACTGGCCGCGCCGCGAAAAAGATCCATTCGTGGAGTTTCCTCTGGTTGAGCACCCGCCGCTCGTGAAGAGTGAGGGCGCCATCATCAAGCAGCCGGTACAGAACGTGATCATTGAACTGGGTTGGCAGGGGCCGTCAATTGGGAAAGACAATCCCGCAACTTACGCCGCAGACGTTTTTTCCTTCATCCTGCGCCAGCCAAACTCGCGCTTCCAACGCGCGCTTGTCGACACCGGACTCGTGACCGGAGTCAACCTGGGTTACTACACGCAACGCAACGTCGGTCCGATCAGCATTATCGCGCAGACGACGCCGGAAAATGCGCGCGCCGCCACGCGGGCGATCTACAACGAAGTCGCGCACTTCAATGACCGTGACTACTTCACCGATGAACAACTGGAAACCGCCAAGGCCTTGCTCGAAGCCGACGATCTCTTCAGCCGCGAAAAGGCTTCCGACTATACGCATACCATCAGCTTCTGGTGGGCTTCGACCGGCATTGATTACTTTCGCGGCTATCTCGGCAATCTGCGACGTACCTCGCGCGCGGACATCAACCGCTACGTGACTACCTATATCCAGGGCAAGCCGCACGTGGGCCTCGCGTTGCTATCGGAGGATGCGGCGAAGAGTTCGCAGCTTACTCCGGAAGATCTTATCGGCGCAGAGAAGGCAAACGCGGCCACCGCGCGTCACTAATCAACTGAAATGCCTGCTACCAAAGTGAAAGAAATGGAAATGAACGAAGTGAACCAGCCGGGTTTAATGAACGCCACACCTGCGAATAAGAGTTGGACTTTTTCCTGGGACCGCGGCCGTCCCGCCCGCACTGCTAGTCGCCGCCTGCGCGTCGCAACGCTCTGCCTGTTTGTAATATCAGTTGCCGTGCCTTTCGCGGCGCAGGAAGCGCACCCGGCGGGAGCAGTGCCGCAGCCGTTGGCAGTCGCCGTGGCCCGGCCGGCGGCAATATCCGATCAAGCCGCGCTGGTTTCCGAGTTTGACGTGAATGGACTCAAGGTCCTGGTCAAACGTCGCGAGGGCAGCCAAACAGTAGTGGCCGGACTTTTCATGAAGGGCGGCGCACGCAACATCACCGCCGCGAATGCCGGGATCGAAAACCTGATGCTCGACGCGATGTCGGAGGCGACTGTCAGTTACCCGCGTGAGCGCCTGCGCACGGAACTCGCGCAAATGGGCAGTGCAATCTCATCGGGCATCAACCTCGATTATTCCGTCTTGTCGCTTGCTTCAACCCGCCCCAACTTCGATCACTCGTGGGACATCTTCGCTGACGTGGCGTTGCGGCCGACCTTCAACGTGGCCGATGTTGAGCGCGTGCGGAATCGCATCGTGCTCTCGATTCGTGACGACGCCGATACACCGGATTCTTACATACAGGTCCTGCAGGCGCGCTCGGCTTATGCCGGACACCCTTACCTGAACGATCCTAACGGCACCGCGGAATCGGTCTCGCGCATCACGGCGGAAGAGTTGCGCCGCTATCATAAGCAGATGATGGAAACTTCGCGGCTGCTGTTGGTCGTCGTGGGAGACCTCGACCCGCAGGCGTTACGTCAACGCATTGCCGCTTCGTTTGGAAAGTTGCCACGCGGCGACTACCACCCGGCGGCGTTACCGGAGTTGTCCTTCGGGGCATCGACCGTGGACGTGACCCCGCGTGATTTGCCTACCAACTACGTGCAGGGAGTCTTCACCGCACCGGGCATCGCTTCGCCGGATGTCTACCCGATGAAGGTCGCGATTTCCATTCTGCAGAACCGACTGTTCGTCGAGATCCGCGCTAAGCGCAATCTCTCTTACGCTCCCGAAGCATTTCTCTGGACGCAGGGATCGAATCTGGGCGGCGTTTCGGTGAGTTCGACGGACGCAAACCAAAGCGTGCGGATCATGCTCGATGAAATTGCGCGGCTGCAACGCGAACCAATCTCGGCGGACGATCTGAAGGGCACCATCCAACACTACCTGACTACTTACTACCTGGGCCAGGAAACGAATGCGGCGCAGGCGGGTTCGTTGGCGCAGTCGGAATTGCTGGGCGGCGGCTGGCGCAACTCGGCGTTGTTCATGGACAAATTAGCGGCGGTTACTTCGGCAGACGTGCAGCGTGTGTCGCAGAAATACATGCACAACATTCGCTTCGTCGTGTTGGGGAACCCGCAAAGCGTCGACACAAAAATCTTCACCGGCCCAACGGGACAGTAGGCAGCCGGCGGGGAGCCGAAGCCGAGCAAGCACCGGGCGGCGTAAGCGGGACCGGCAGCACCCTGGAAAAGGTGCCGGCCTTGAGGAGACACATGCTGAAGGTGATTGCTTGCTGCTTCATGTTTCTCGCATCCGTCAATGTCCTACGCGGCAAAGTGATTGCTGTCCAGAGCCGCGGCCTAGCTCTTCGGATCGACGCGTTTCACGTCAACAATTTCGCCGCGAAAGGTGCGCAGCATTTGCTGGACGGTGGGATCTTTCGCGGCCGTTTCGCGCAGGTCTTGCTTTTCACGGCGCTCAGTTTCTTCCGGCGAAACCGGAGCGTTTGGGCCTTCGCTGTCAGCGACCACGAACCGTACTCCCAAGTCACGTCCGGTAACTTCCTTACCAACCTCGCGTAGAATTTTTACGTTCTCACTCTTCGCGAGCGTGTCACGCAGTTGCTTGTTTGCGGGGGCAAACTCGAGGCATAACTCGTCACCCAACACAGTCGCGCTATTGGCGCCATCGAGCAAAGTTACCAGCAACATCTTGCGTCGCTTTTCCAGGGCCGCCTTAATTTGGCCCAACTCAGACTGATCCGTCTGCGATTTCACGTCGGTCGTAACCGCGGACGCATTGGTTTCGCGAGCGGTGGTCGCGGCCGTGGCCGAAAATGATCCCGACGCACTCTGAGAACTCGCCACCGGCTGGCTCTTTCCTGACGATGAAGACGAGGATGAAGACGACGAGGTAGGCAACGGGGAGGTTGCCGCGCGCAAGCTGGGACGAATTGAGCCCGCTTCCGCGGCGGCCGTTCTGCCTGCTGCCGGCGTCGCGGCAGGATTGCCGGAGTGCACGGATTTTTCGAGGGCAGCGAGTCGCTCGAGCAACTGACTGATCGACTCCAGTCGCCGCATCTCCATCAATTTCACCAACCCCACTTCCATCTGGTAACGCGGATGAGTGGCCGTCTTCAATAAGGTTTCGGTTTCGGCCAACGAGTGAAAAAAGCGCACCAGATCCGATTCGGAGAAAAGCGCTGCTTGCCGGACCAATTCGTCGCGATCGCAGATGGCTGACTCCAGCAGTTCTTCGCTCCCGGAAACTTTGGTAACCAACAGGTCGCGGCAGTGGGCCAGCAGATCGCGGCAGAAGTTGCGCAGGTCGTGACCACGCATGACTACGTCGTCAACCACGGCCAGCGCTTCGGCCGGCTGATTATTGGCAATGCCATTGACGATCCTGATCAGGATGTCAGCCCCAGCCACGCCCAGCGCCAGTTCGACGTCTTCCTGCTTAATCTGCTCGCCCGCAAAACTAATCACCTGATCGAAGGCCGACTGCGCGTCGCGCATCGAACCCTCGCCGGCACGTGCGATCTCACGCAGGGCATCGTCAGGGATCACGATCTTTTCGGCGTCGGCGATCAGGCGTAGCCGCTCGAGAATTTTCGCGGTGGCAATGG
>JAVEEA010000051.1 GCA_030840675.1 Pyrinomonadaceae bacterium | reverse complement strand
GCGTTCTTCACGCAGTCGCTACATTTATCGCCTTCGTCGTACATGTGCGCGTCAAACTCCACCAGCGATCGGATGGGCACGTCGCCAATTTTATCCGGCGCGGAAGTGAAGCGCACGATCGTTCCGCAGCCGATCACGTTTGCTCCCAATTCCTTTACGAGCTCGGCCGTTTCCTCGATAGCCGCTCCGCTTCTGATAATGTCATCCACCAGAATGCAGGGATTCACCTCGCCTCGATTGATGTACTGGCGAAACATTCGCTTGCCGTTTTCCTGCTCCGCCCAATAGATTTGTTCGGCACTGAGCGCATCGCGCGCGCCGAAAGCGACGGGGATGCCACCCGAACTCGGACTGATGATTGAGACCTTCGGCAACTGGCTGGAAACATCGCGATCGACGCGAAACTTGCGGCTCAGACCAACCGCCAGCACGCGGGCCGTGTCGTAATAACGAAAGGCCAACGGCATTTGAAAATAGTGCGGCGAGTGCTTGCCATTGGGATAAACGAAGTGGCCTTCGCGAAAAGCGCCGGTGCGCTTGAGTATCTCCATGACAGTTTCCGACGACGGAATCAGATCAACCATTTTTCAACTCCAGACCGAGTGATAAGTAGTTCTTTTTCGTCGCACAGCATACATCAATCAGGTGACGTTGCTCCATCCTGCATGGCCCGCTTGATTAGCTGTAGCTGATCATGTGCCAACGACCGGGGAAGTTCTTCGAGCTTGAACCAGACTGCCTCTTTGATCTCAAAACTGAACTGATCGGTATCTCCTCGGGCCCGTCCGGTGAAAACTATCTCGACCTGTCTCGGTTTGCGGAAAGCACGCACAGCAAGAAGTTTTAGTTGTGTCACCTCAAGGCCAATCTCCTCGCGCAACTCGCGTCGCAAACCTGCTTCCGGTTGCTCCCCCTTCTCCAAAAATCCCCCGGGCATGCCCCAACCTGAGCCGGCACGAAAGCGATGTTTCAGCAACAACACGCGCCCGCGTTCGTCGCTGATAACGGCGCCCGCGCTCACTGCAAATTGTGGATGACCGAATCGTACAGTCCAGCGACGCAGAAACTTCGGCGTACGCCGCCAGATCGCTCCCAGGAAATCGTTTAGCATTCAGTGCAGCATAACAAAGTCAACGGAGAGCCATAAACCTCAACCCTGGTTCTTCATTGACGTGCCTTTCACCAACTCTGTAAGATTCGCGTTGCAATCAAAAATAATTCGCGTGAAAGTCATCCAGCAGCCATGACAGCAACTTCATCCGCCGCCGGCCCAAGCGAAACGGCGCCAGCCGCCGCGCCAGTGCCGAAGCGAATCACAAACGCGCAAACCGTCTGCAACGAAAAAAACGCCAAGGGAAAACTCTGCAACGGTCACCTGAAACAATTGCGCACCGCGGGTGAAGCAGCTGAGATCCACTTACGCGGAGACGACGTGCTTTTCAAATGCCAGACCTGCGGGACACTTTACATGGGTCCGCCGCTGGGACACGTGCGCGATCCCAACAAGCAGAGCCGTTTCGTGGAAGCAGAACTTTCGGCGTTGTTGCAGGCCGCGGGCGGTACTCTGCCGGTGATTAAGAGAGACGCGCGCGGCGTCTTCATCATGGAAACTACCGGACACGCGCCGGCAGCCGCGACGCCCGCGGCACCTGCTGCTGCGACTGCGGTAGCCAGGGCGGCTACGCCGGTGGCCAAGGCAGTTGCGCCAGCAGTGACTAAACCTGCGGGCGCGAAAGCAGATCCTGATCGCAAGTTGCTGAAGCGCTATACCTACGCGGGCGTTGTCGATACCGGACCGGTCGCGGGTGAAACTTTTGAACAGAAAGTCGCGCGGCTTAAGGCAGTGGCGGTGGCGGCCAAACAACGTGCCGATGAAGGTGGTGGTGCAACTACTGTAACCGCGGATGCGCCGGTCGTCGCCTCCGTTTTGGAATCAGCGATGACACCGCCCCCCGCTGACGTTTCCAACACCGCCGCGCCGACTGCGTCAACCGCAATCGCTGAAAACAAACCCACGGGCCAGGCCGATCGCACGCTCTTCCTCCGTGGAACTTATTGCGGTGTCATTGACACTGGTCCAGTCCCCGGCGAAACCTTCGCACAAAAAGTCGAGCGCTTGGGCGCGGTGGCCGCCGCCGCCAAGCAACGCGCCGACGGCGCCTAACCGACAATCCTCACCGCGGTCATTGGTCAATAACCTCACGCTATGCACTCATGCTACCTCGGTGGAAGGTTTTCAAGCAGTGGGAATCGAGACCAACGAATTTCAGGTCAAGCCAGAAATCTTTCAAGTCAGGTTCCCTTGTTGGCGCCCGCGGCGCGCCTCGAGCAATGTGTGACAAACCACCGCGGTGATAATGATCGCGCCTCCTAACAAAGCCCATTGCGACGGTCGCTCACCCAAAACCAGAAAGACCCAAATCGGATTCAGCACCGGCTCGATGTACCCGACGATGCCCGCATCGAGCGAGCGCACGCCGCGCGCCATCGCCACCGTAAAGAGTGTGTAGGCGAGACCAATCTGCACCACTCCCAAATAAATCACGCTCCACCCGTCAAACGAATTCATGTGCGGCAGTGCCTTCAATCCCGCCGGCGCCGCGATCATAACGAGTAGCAGGTTGCCGTAAATTACCGACGACGCACGATTCACCGCGCGCGACTTCGTGTGACGCAGTAGCAGGAAGTAACAAGCGAAGCAAAGTCCCGAAGCGAGCGCCAACAGGTTTCCGGCCACATCTTCCGGACGCAGCTTGCCCACGAAAAAAAGCGACATCCCCGCGACGCACGCGATCACCACCAACAAATCCCGCGAACGAAACTTCTCATGGTAGAACAGGGGCTCGAAGATGAGGAGATATACCGGCGCGGTGTACTGCAGAAAGATCGCGTTGGCGGCGGTGGTTTGTTTGGTGGCGAGTACGAAGAGCAGCAACAGCGCCGCGTAGAGCAACGACGCTAAAGCGGTGACTTTGTTTAAGCCAAACCCTTCGCGACGCGTGAAGATCGCAACTGTGATTGCTGCAAACAGCGACCGGCCGAAGGAGAGTTCCAGCCCGCTGATTGAAGTCCACTTGATGAACAGCCCGCCGCTGCTCCAGAGCACAGCGGCCGCAACCACGAAAAGCAGCGGCGAGAATTTACTCTGAGCCTGCTTCACTGGATTGCTTCAAGGCTTTCAAGTGTTTGCCAAAGACGCCGTTCCACGGTGGGATGACAACCGAGACTGCGCCCAACGCTTGCGCCTGACAGGCCAAACGAATAAGCGGCTTGGGTTCGGTAGTGTCGATGTAACCAAACTCCTTGATCTTCTTGCCTTCGCGCACGGCAACGTCAGAAAGTTTTTCGGCGCCGCCGAGTACGCCGACCCAGCAGGTGCCACACGAAGCCGAGCGACACTCGACAGGAATCGGCCCTTCGACGCGACGCGGGTCGAGTTCGCGCCAGTTGCGCGAGCGATCGGCTTCGGCGCCCCAGGCGAGGTCCTGCGCATTGTTTAGTTTGTACTTCGCCGCGTCGTCATTCTCGTCGTGAGTGACAGTCCACTTCTTATCGACCGTCTTGAGAAAACCAAACAGACCCTGGCTGTCGTCAACGGCACGCTCGCGCAGAACCTGCTCCGGCGACTTCTTGACGTGCTTGCGATCCAGCAGCACTTCGCCCTTCGCTTGTTTGAAAGCAGCCAGGCCGGCCTGTTGTAAGGTCATGAAGGCAACGGCAGTAACTCCCACCAGCAGCGACTCATCCAGCTTACGTGCTTGCGCAACTGCGCGCGCGACTTTCAGTATTTCGTCAGCGAGCGTAGCGGTGGCGTCAGTCGTGAACTCTTCCGCGCAAGACTGTACCGCCTGCTTCACTTCCGGCCAGTAGCGGTGGCCGTAAAGAAATTTGTGCGACGAGTCGATCTGGTCCGCAAGCCGGTAGTCACCTTGAATAAGCAGTTGCGCCGCCAGCTTCTCTGGGTCGGCAGCGGCTTGCAGGGCGCGGAATAGTGAGAGCGGATAGAAGGAAAACCAAATCTGGGTGGCGTTCTTGTCGACTTGGTGAACCAGGCGCAGCAGCGTTGTCAGCGACGCGGCCCAGGCTTCTTCGCCCTGTTGGCCCAGATAAGTCTCGAATGGAGTCTCGGTGTTTATGTTGATTGTGGTAGTCATAATAGGAAACGGTGATTATAACTACGCCACCCGAAAACCGCACTCCCGGGAGCGCGGACAGCTTTTGTAAGCAATGAGCGCGAAGCGCGGGACCTCAGTGTTAGGGCTGAGGCGTTGCGCGCCTAACAGGGCGTTTGCGGACAGGGATATCCGCGCTCCCAGGTTGTCTCGAGACAGCCGCGGGAGTCCGCGAGTTAGCGGGTCAGCAAACCGGCAGCCAGCACCTGGTCCAGTAGTCGCTGAAGGTGAGTGCGAAGAGAATTACCAGCCAGAAGAGCGCGGAAGTAAAAACCACCCAGATGAGCCGCGAGCTATAACGCACGTGCATGAAATAAAGGACCACGAGCGTCGCCTTCACCACGGCAATCGTGAGCGCGATGATCACGTTAAGCTTGCCGGGAAAATCATGCAGGCCCGCCATGACAGTAAGCGCCGTGCCCACCAGCAAGGCAAGAAAAATCGTAACGTAAACTTTTAACTGAACAATGTGTTCGCTCATAACCAGTCGGACAGACGTGGCTGTCTGCCAGTGTGCATTCTAAGTTGACCGCCCGCCTGAATGTTTTCGTTTATCATTTGAAATTTTTCACTTGCCCCTTGACCTTGGTTTATCCCCCGTGTTCCAGGTGCCGGCCCAATAAGTAGAGTAACGGAAACAGAAAAATCCAAATGATATCGACGAAGTGCCAGTAAAGCCCGGTAATCTCCACCGGGTTGTGATATTCCGGTCCATAACGTCCCCGCGCCGCGAAAAACGTAATCACTGACAACACGCCTACGCCGATGATCATGTGGACCGCGTGCATCCCGGTCATGGCGAAGTAAATCCAGTAAAACATTTCGACGTGCCGCGGATCAGCGCCGGGCAACAGGTGAACGCCCGCCGGATTGAAGGGCCGTCCGGGAAACAACCTACCGGGTATGAGCGAGTCGCGATACTTGTCGTAGTACTCAACGGCCTTGATTCCTAAAAACGTCAAACCCAAAAGAATCGTCAGCACCAGGGAAACGACCTGCGCGCGTTGCTTGCCGGTCTGGGCACTATAAACCGCGAACGCCATCGTGAAGCTGCTGAAGATCAGCACGCCCGTATTGATGGTCCCCATTGCCAACGAGAGATGGTTGCTGGCTGAAGCAAACTCCAGCGGAAACTTCGTGCGGTAGAGCGTGTAAGCGAGAAACATGCCGCCGAAGAACATGATCTCGGTAACCAGAAAAACCCACATGCCAAGCGCACCCGCCTCGCGCTGCTGCTCCATATTCTCGAAATGGTGTTGCAGCGCCGGATGACTGGCAGCGTGTTCTGTTGCGATGTGGCTCTCAGCCAAGTTCGATCTCTCCTTCGACACCAACCGTGCGGGGGATGCCCGCGCTCCCCAGTCTAATAAGTTCTGCGGGCAGGATGCCCGCGCTCACAGTCTAATAAGTTCTGCGGGCAGGATGCCCGCGCTCCCAGGGTTAGACTTCTTCGTCCCTAAATTTACCGATGACTCTCATTTCCTCTACCGGGGCAAACTCATATGCTTCCCAGGTAACGACTGGCGTCGCCAAAAAATTCTCCGTCGGCGGCGGCGATGCGGTGCGCCACTCCAGGCCCGGCAGATGCCAGGGATTTGCTTCCGCAAGTTTGCCGTAGCGCATGGACCAGACCAGGTAGATCATTGGAATTAAGAACCCGACGCCGAGAATCGAAGCGCCCGCTGACGACAATACATTGAACACCTGAAACTCCGGCGGGTAGGCGTGATACCGGCGCGGCATGCCCAGGTAGCCCGCCACAAACTGCGGCAGAAACGTCAGGTTGAACCCAACGAAAATGACGAGCGCCGAAAACCTGCCCCAGCCTTCGGGGTACATCCGGCCGCTGATCTTGGGCCACCAGTAATGCAGTCCGCCGAGGTAACCAAACAGCGCGCCGCCCACCATGATGTAATGAAAGTGCGCCACGATGAAGTAGGTGTCACTCACGTGAACGTCAACCGCGAGTGCCGCAAGAAACAACCCGGTCATGCCGCCGACCGTGAACAAGCCGATAAACCCGAGCGCGTACAGCATCGGTGTGTCGTATGAAATGGAACCCTTGTAGAGCGTGGCGGTCCAGTTGAAAACCTTGATCGCCGAGGGTATCGCCACCGCGAAACTGAGGAACGAAAAAATCATCCCTGCGTAGACTGACTGGCTGGCGACGAACAGGTGATGTCCCCAAACGAGAAAACCAAACACTGCGATCGCGAGACTCGAGAAGGCGACAAACTTATAACCAAAAATATTCTTGCGCGAGAAGTTGGCGATCAGTTCGCTAACCACACCCATGCTCGGCAGCACCATGATGTAAACAGCCGGGTGCGAATAGAACCAGAACAGATGTTGGAACAGGACCGGATCGCCGCCGGCCGCCGGATCGAAAATCCCGACGTGCGCCACGCGCTCAAACGCGAGCAGCAGGATAGTGATCGCCACGACCGGCGTCCCCAGGATCATCACGAGGGAAGTCGCGTAGTGTGCCCAGATAAATAGCGGCAAGCGAAACCAGGTCATGCCCGGTGCGCGCATCGTGTGAATCGTGACGATGAAATTCAGCCCGGTTAGGATTGAAGAGAAGCCGCTAACGAAAATCCCCAGGCCGGCCGCAATCACGTAAGAGTTGGAAAAGGTCGTGCTGTAGGGCGCGTAGAAAGTCCACCCCGTATCCACGCCGCCGGCGAGCAGTGCGTAAATGGTGATGATTCCGCCGAGCAGGTAGATGTACCAGCTCAGCAGGTTGATGCGCGGAAACGCCAGGTCCTTCGCGCCAATCATCAAGGGAACCAGAAAATTTCCGAGGGTGGCGGGAATCGACGGAATCAGAAAGAAAAAGATCATGATGATTCCGTGCTGGGTAAACACCTTGTTGTAGGTGGTCGAAGCCAGCAGATCACCCTGCGGCGTCAACAGCTCCAGCCGGATAAACATCGCGTAAAGGCCGCCGATAAAAAAGAAGAACGAGATCGAGCCAAGGTAGAGCAACGCGATGCGTTTGTGGTCGCGAGTCAGCAGCCACGATTTCAGCCCGTACTCCGCGTTGATGTAGTTAACACGCGCGGCTGATGGAGTTTCGAATGTTTCGAATGCTTTCATGGTTCCCGTTGCCTGCTCTCGCGCTGGCTATTGCTTATTTGGCGCCGGCGTCGCGCCCGTCTGACTCGCGGGCGCCGCCTTGGCAGCCGGCGCTGCCGGCGTGGTCGACTGCGGGTTCGAAATCTGCAGCGACTTGATATATGAAATTATTTGGATCAACTGCTCGGGCGTGACCTGTCCCTGAAACGTCGGCATGATCGGATTAAATCCGTTGACTACCTTCGCCGCCGGGTTTTCGATCGACTCGCGAATGTACGACTCATCCGCCGTCAGCGTTTGGTTGTTATTCAAAAACACCTTGCCGCCGAAAAGTCCCGCGAGCGTCGGCCCGCGACCGCCTTCGCCATTTGCCCCGTGACAGGAAACACAACCCAGCGACTGGAACAGTTGCTGACCGGCGACGGCCGGCGACTGCTGGTTTACGTTGCCGCTCAACCAGCTGTCGAATTCAGTCGGCTGCATCACGATGATTGATCCAATCATGCCTGAATGGTTCATGCCACAGTATTCTGCGCAGAAGAGGTGATAGGTTCCGGGCTTGGTGGCTTCAAACCACTGCATCGTGTACTTGCCCGGCAAGACGTCGGCCTTAATGCGAAACGCCGGGATAAAGAAGTCGTGAATCGTGTCTTCGGAAGTCATGATCAACTTGATCTTCCGGCCGATAGGCACGTGCAGTTCGTTTATCTCGCGTTGTCCGGTCGAGTGCTGAATCTTCCACATCCACTGCTTGCCGACCACGTAAACTTCGTTCGCGTTCTTCGGCGGCCGGGAGTTTTGAAAATAGATCTGCGCCCCCCAGGCGAACATGCTCATCGCAATGATGAAAGGAATCACCGACCAAAGTATTTCCAGCTTGTGCGAACCGGCGATCGGCCGCGGTATTTCGTTGGGCAGCCGGCGGCGATACTTGATGACGAAAAAAGTAATCACGCCGCCAATCAGCAACGAGAAGAACAGGGTCACGCCGGAGAGATAAAAATAGAGCGCATCGACCTTCCCTGAAACGGTGGAAGCGCTTTCCGGAATGAATGGAAGCCAAGAAGTCTGCATAAATTCTTCTGTCACCCGCTTACGACGCGGGTTACTCGCACGCAAGCTTAAACTCTCAACTGCCCGTCGCGACTCACGCCTGCCAGGCGACACGCGTCCGATCACGCCGGCGCAGCACCAACAACATCCCGACAATAAACAGCACTGTCGCTACTCCGGCGCCGCGCATCAGGTTCATCACCGCCGCGCCGTATTTGCCGGTGGCCGGATCGTAGTGGAAGCAATACAGCAGCAACTGGTCCACCGGCGAGCCAATCTTGTTCTCCGCCGACTCGATCAAGCCGAGCCGCAGATCGCGCGGCGCATATTCAATCCCATAAAAATAGCGCGCGAGTTTTCCGCCGGGTGTGGTTACGTAAATCGCGCTCGCGTGCGCAAACTGGTTGGTGGCTTCGTCGAAGTGGTAACGAAAGCCGACCGCGTCGGTGAGCCGCTTGATGTTTGCTTCGTCGCCCGTCAAAAAATGCCAACCCGCGGCCGCGCCGGCGCGCTTCGCCTCAGGCAGGTAGTTGACGTAGGTCTGCTTCTTCGCCGCCGCGAGCGACGCCGTCTCGCGCGGGTCGAAACTAACCGTCACCACTTCAAACTCCTGGCCGGGTTGAAATGCCATCACCTTGAAAGCGGTCACCATGCCATTGAGCACCTGGTTACAAAGCATCGGGCACTGGTAGTAAACCAGCGACAGCACCACCGGTTTCTTCCCGAAGTAGTCGCCTAGTCTGACGTCCCTGCCCTGTTCGTCCTTGAACACGAGGTCAAGCGGCAACTGCTCGTTAAGTTTTTGATCGATGCCGACCGTCGTCAGGGCTTTGGGCAGACCGCTCGGAGCGCGCGCTTCATACGGGCGTGAACTGTAGAGCGGCGAGTTTCCCTGCGTCTGGCTAAACTGGGCGAAAGCAGTGAGCAGTGTGCAGTGTGCCGTGAGCAGCAAACAAGACGCGAAAAACAACCGCTGCAAACGGCTGCGCCTTACTCCGGAATTTCGCCTTCTGTCTTCTGCCTTCTGCATTTCGTTTTACTGCTTCCGCTGGTTCGCGATACGTCCTGAGCTTTCAGTCGTCGGCGGATTAACGCCAATTTCCTGCTGGGCTGTTCCCGGGCCTGCGGCCGGGCGCGACGCTAAGCCGCTAACGACTTGTTCCATCGCCTGATTTA
>JAVEEA010000113.1 GCA_030840675.1 Pyrinomonadaceae bacterium | reverse complement strand
CGCAAGCCGGTTGGTTTCGGACCGTCATCGAAGACGTGGCCCAGGTGGGAATCGCAGCGCGCGCACAACACCTCCGTACGCGACTCCAGCAGGCTGCGGTCGACTTGCTCGTGCACGTTTTCCCGGGCAATCGGTTGCCAAAAACTGGGCCAACCGGTTCCGGAATCAAACTTCGCCGCGGAACTAAACACGGGCAAGTCACAGGCGACGCATTCGAAAATTCCGCGCTCGTGGTTTTCATTCAGGGGACTCGAAAAAGGCGCCTCGGTTCCCTTCTCTCGCGTTACGGCATACTGCTCCGGAGTTAGCAGTCGCTGCCATTCTTCGTTTGTCCTGGTCACTTTTTTGATTCCTTTGTTTTTGTTTGAACTGTCCCCGGCGGATTTGTGTTGCGGACTCTGCGTCGCCGCAAGCGGCAACCGCGACCACACGGCAAGTCCTGCCACGGCGACAGCCGACGAGATAAAGTAACGTCGATTCATAATTTCTGCTCCTGATCCTTCAGCGGTTACCAAATAGCTTGCTCGTTTAGAAGGGCGCCCGCGCTCTTGGGTTGCAATCATTTACTGGATCTAGTTGTGAGAGCGGCTCGCCATTCGATTGTAGCTGTGAATCGAACGCCGCACTATTGGCCAACTTCAGCAAGGTAAAAAAAGGGCCGCCGGGAATGTGCCGGCGGCCGAATAGCTTCACAAGAGGGCTGACCTCTCCAAAGTTTTAGTTAACGTTTGACGGTAGGCGTCGCCAACGTCCACACCTGCACCGGGCCCAGGTTCAAGTTCACCGTCTTGATTACGTAATTGCCCGCCTGCGTAACCGGCGCATTTATTACCGCCACCCCGTTAATGCTATCGACTACTTGGACGACGCTGCCGGACGGGCTAATCAGCGCGAGTTTGATCGGCAGGTTGTTGCTGGACGCAGCCACCACTGAGATCGCGGTAGCACTTGTGTTGATTGGCAAGGTGCTTAGAACCTCTTTACCAGCTGCCAAGTTGTTACTGCTGCTCATCGTCGCGCCCGGGCCCGAGGTTGGTTGGCTGGTTGTGCTCGAACTCTCCAAACAGAACCCGTCAACGTATACCGCGTCATTCATGTTCGTGATCACGAGTGTGTGCGCGCCGGCCGCCAGGTTGGCAAACTCGAGCTTCGCTCCGAAGACCGGGTCCTTCATTCCACCTGACGCTCCTTGATAGGTAACCGGCTTCGAAACACCGTCGAGTACCACGTCAGCGGTGCCGCCCTTCGTGCTCGTGCCGTAGTAGTAAGTCAGCTTGCCAGTCTTGCCGGCGGCGACGTTGAACGTCAGGCTCGCCGAATGATTAGGCGACTTGCCGGTGTGGAAGCGGAAGTGACCGCCACTCGCGTTAGTCGCGTTGACCAGGTGCCAGCCGTCGGAATAGCTGATGCGCGAATCGCTGTCATCGAGACACTCGACGGTGGGCGGTGGCGGCGGCAAACAAACGGCCCAGCTCGCGCCAAAGAAACCGTAGTCAGGCGCGCGCTCCACCGCGGCTAGAAAACTCGCGGCTTCCACGTGTGCGAAAACGATCGCAAAGGGCTCAATTACCGCCGGCAATGTCGCCATGCTGCTCACCGGGATGGCAGGGTTGCCGAGTGCACTCAGCGGCACGTTAACTGACAACGTTCCGTTCGGACCCTCCACGGTCGCACCCGTGGTCGTCGTGGTCGAACCTACGAAAGCGCTGCCGCCTGGATCGTACTGGCCAAACTCATAGACAGACCCAGTCGGATCAGTAGTCACCTGCGTGGCGTAATATTTGGGACTACCATCCGCCGTCTTTTGTCCCGTGGCCCACACCGCGCGGTAATAACCGCCGGCCGTTGCCGGCGCGGGGATCGTGGAAAAATTCTTCAATGTGATAGTGGAAACCAGCGACTGCCGGTCCGCACTCACGGCGAAGTTTAGGGCAGTGATGTCGTAGTTGTCGGGACTACCAGTCAACGGCGCTTCGGGGTTGTTTGCATCACCGGTAGCATCGGTGGCCACTAAGCCATCGCAGGAAATTCCCGCGCCTGCGGGCAAAGGCCTGACCGGTGGTTCCGCGACTGGACCAGCCGGCGGATCGTAAGCAGCAAACATTCGCTTGCCGCCGGTTTGCCGCGCGATCACTGCTTTCGCGATGAAATCGTTTATCGCCGGCAGACCATAAGACTTCTGACCGGTAATGCACGCGCGGCTGATGCAGCCGTCGTCGTAGCCGACCAGCACGCGTCCTTCCTTATCGACATCCGCACCGAAGAAGTCCAGCAGGTTGCGGCAGGGCCCGGTCGTACAAATGCCGCCGCGCTGAATCGGATCGTTAGGCGTCGCGTTTTGCGTCCACCACGTTTGGCCGCGATCGAAAGTTGTGGCGATGTACAGATACCAGACTCCGGTAAAGGCTGGCTGGTCGTAATCGGCGCCGCCCGTCGTGGTGCCGAAGAAAGCGACTGCGGCGCGATCGCCGTCTCCCGCCACGGCCGCATGGAACAGACTGTTCCTGATTCCCAGTTGCGCGCCGATGTCCGTGTCTCGTTCCCAGGTCAAACCCTTGTCGCGCGAGACGGCAACACGTGAATGGCCATCGGCATTTTGATACGAAAAATAGAGCGTGTTGTCGCGGCCAACGGCGACTGAAGGATCGCGATCCGAAGCTGCCGACTGCGGAAGCTTACGAATGTTCCAGGTGATGCCATTGTCCTCAGACACGACTACTGCCTGGTTTGCGCCGCAACTTACGTTCGGAACATAAGCCGTACCGTCGGGACCAATCTTGAGGTGACCGTGAATACCGCCGCAGTCTGCGATCGAATACATCGGTACGGCAGGACCAAACGTCGTGCCGCCATCGAAACTGATCGAACAGACGGCGTCTGCGATCGCCTGCGAACAATACCAAACTCCGTTTGGATACAGCGGACTCGCGCCGGTCGGCACGGGCGCGTGAAAAGGACCACCGGCCACCGTCTGGTGGTCTATGCCCGAAGGAGCGCCCGAACCTTCGCTCGGAGTGAACGTATCGCCGTCATTGTCACTGTATTCCATCGTCGAACCCGCCGGCGTCAGGCCCATCTCCTGCGAAACAAAGGTGCGGCCGGTTTGGTTGTCGGTGAACAAGATTGGATCGCCGAGCAGTCGCGGCGCGGTCGCCACGGTCAGCGCCTTTTTCTCCCAGGCGATTTTTGCGGGCGTGAACGTATCGTTGAAATGCGCGCGCAGCATGTAAGGCAGGAAGCCGCCGTAATAAGTGACCCCGCCGCCGTCGGGAATGCCGCCGTTGATTTTTTCCGATTTCCAGTTGACGCCGATTGACGGTTCGCCGGCGTCGTCAGCAACGCCGCTGGGCGCCTGATAGTTGTAGAAGCGCGGCGTGCCGGCAGGTTCCGTCACCGGAGTCGGGGAAGGACCAGGCGGCGGCGGCGCGGGCGCGTTCTCGACGCTGGCAGTGGCGTTATATTGATCGGCTGAAGTGGCGGCCCAATAGACCACGTGAACCGCAAACGTGCCCGTACCAACAGACGGACTGCTCGGATCAAGATCCGCATCTTCGCTGGTCAGAATGCCTGTGGTCGCACCGTTGCCTGAATCGGCGACGATCGGACCATTCAGGTCGCCGCGATGAATGTAGAGATCGAAGTCCTGCGTCGGTACGGTCCAGCCGAGGTGAACGTGCACGAGCTTCTTCGCGTTGATCCAGTCTGCGGGTGTGCCACCAATCGTTAAGGTGAAGGTGTCACACGAGGTGCCCTCGATGCACATGTCCTCCGAAGTAATCTGGCCCAGCAACGGATCACCCAACGCACCGCCAGCCGTACCGGTTCCTTTCCAGTTCAAGGGAGCGGAAGTCAGGTTGATTGCTCCCGCGTTCGGCGCTGAAGCCTGCGCCGCGGGCGGTCCAAACACGAGTACGCTCAAGCCGGCCGCGAGACACAGCAGCGCAATCAGGACACCGAAAGAATTAAGCGGACGAGCTGACAAGACTCTTGAATAGAGCGGAATATTTTCCCCGCCGGCTCCGGCTGAACCGGTATGAATTTTTCGTTGACTCGTTTTCCGCGCGTTCGGTTTCATCTGGACTACTCCTTTGCTTTTAGCGACACGATTGAGAGGTAAACGTTCGGCGATGCGACTGGGCTACCCCCTGGATTGCAAGAGAAACTGAGCTGCCGCGCTATTGCGTCCTGGCAGCTTCGGGAATGTTTCATCTGACCTGTTGTTCGGAACTTCACGCTTTACACTGTATTTGGGAAGGCTTGAGAAAAACTTGAGGAATACTTGAGCCCGGGCGAGGAGTCCAAAAAGCCCAGTTTTCAGGGATCTATGCAGCCGAAAAAGAGGAAACAAAAAGCCCCCGGCACATTTCTATGCCGAGGGCTTCTGAGAGCAGCAGTGAAGCTGCTAATTAGTAGCGCGAACCGCCGTTGCGTCCGCCGCCGCCACCGCCGCGATCTTCACGTGGCTTGGCTTCGTTCACGTTCAGCGCGCGTCCGCCCAGGTCCTTGCCGTTAAACTGCTGAATGGCAGCAGCGCCTTCTTCCTTCGTCGACATTTCGACAAAGCCAAAGCCGCGTGAGCGACCCGTTTCGCGATCTTCGATCAGCGATACACTCTCAACGGTGCCCGCCTGCGAGAACAATGTCTGCAGCTCTTCGCTTGAAGTCTGGAACGCGAGATTACCAACATAAAGTTTCATAGTCATTTGTACTTACCTTTTCCCTTTTGGGATTGCGCCTGCAGAAGACTTCTTCTTCGGCGAGTTAACAGAAGCAGCATGCGAACATGGTAGCTTCCCAATTTGCTAAGGACGTTTTGGGATTACATATCCATGCCGCCGGGCATTGCCCGTGGCTTGTCATCTTCCTGTAGCTCAGAAATAAGGGCTTCCGTGGTTAGCATCAGGCCCGCGATTGATGCGGCGTTTTGCAACGCGCAGCGCGTGACCTTCGCGGGATCAATAATGCCCGCTGCTACCAGGTCCTCAAAAGTTTCAGTGGCGGCGTTGTAACCGAAGTTCGGGTCCTTGTTGGCCCTAACTTTTTCGACAATCACGGCGCCTTCCTTACCGGCGTTCTGCACGATCTGACGCAGCGGCTCTTCGAGCGCGCGCCGGATGATGTTGACGCCAATCTGTTCGTCGGCATCGCCCGTGGTTTCGCCGTCTTCATTCGTTTCGAAGACTTTGAATTTGTCCAGCGCCTTCGCGGCACGAATCAAAGCGACGCCGCCACCGGCGACAATGCCTTCTTCGACAGCCGCGCGAGTCGCGTTCATCGCGTCTTCAACGCGCGCTTTCTTTTCTTTAAGTTCAGTTTCCGTCGCCGCGCCCACGCGAATCACAGCCACGCCCCCGACGAGTTTCGCCAAACGTTCCTGCAGCTTTTCGCGGTCGTAGTCTGACGAGCTGTCGTCGATCTGCGACTTGAGCGTCTTCACTCTCGAGCGCAGCGCATCTGTGTCGCCGGCGCCGTCGACAATAATCGTGTTGTCTTTGTCGATCGTCACCTTCTTAGCACTGCCCAGGTCTTCGACCTTAACGTTCTCGAGTTTGATCCCCAGGTCTTCACTAATAACTTTGCCGCCCGTCAGGATGGCAATGTCTTCGAGTAAAGCCTTGCGACGATCGCCGAAGCCCGGAGCTTTTACCGCAGCCACATTGATCGTGCCGCGCAGTTTATTTACCACCAGGGTTGCGAGCGCTTCGCCGTCGACATCTTCCGCAATGATCAGGATGGGCTTGCCGAGTTTGGCGACTTGCTCGAGTATCGGCAGCAAGTCTCGCATGGCGCTAATCTTCTTTTCGCTAAGCAGAATCACCGGATTCTCAAGCACCGCGGCCATTTTTTCCGGGTTGGTGATGAAGTAAGGCGACAGGTAACCGCGGTCAAACTGCATGCCTTCAACGAACTCCAAATCCGTGTCCATCGTCTTCGCGTCTTCAACCGTGATCACGCCGTCTTTGCCGACCTTCGCCATCGCTTCCGCGATTAACTCGCCAATGGTCGCGTCGCCGTTAGCTGAAATCGTGCCGACCTGCGCAATCATGTCGCCCGCAACGGGCTTGGAAAGTTTCTTGATTGCGGCGGTGGCTTTCTCAACGGCTTTGTCGATGCCACGCTTTAGTGCCATCGGGTTCGCACCGGCGGCGACAGTCTTTACACCTTCGCGATAGATCGCCTGCGCCAGCACGGTTGCCGTGGTGGTACCGTCGCCGGCCACGTCGCTCGTCTTGGAGGCCACTTCGCGCACCATCTGCGCGCCCATGTTCTCCATCGAGTCCTTCAGATCAATTTCCTTGGCGACCGTCACGCCATCCTTGGTGATCGTCGGGCTGCCGTAAGCTTTGCCCAGGACGACGTTGCGTCCTTTCGGACCAAGCGTGATTTTCACCGCATCGGCGAGTTGGTTAACGCCGCGCAGAATTGCCGCCCGAGATTCTTCGCCATGTACTATTTGCTTTGCCATAATGTTTTGTCTTTTCTCCAAATAAACTTGTAACGCAAACCGTTAGCTTGCGGTTCTTAGTAACGCAAACTGTTAGTTTGCGGTTCTGGGAATGGAAACCCGCTGGCTTAACGGCCAACCTCGGTTCCGCTCGCAAACTAACAGTTTGCGTTACACCAGAATTTCTTACTTCTTCTTGCCGCCCGTCGCGGCACCGGCGCGCGTGATGATTCCGAGGATCTCATCTTCACGCATGATCAGCAGCTCTTCGCCGTCGATCTTGATTTCGGAACTGGTGTACTTGCCAAACAGAATGCGGTCGCCAGCCTTAACATCGAGGGGCTGACGCGTTCCGTCTTCCTTGTACTTGCCTGCTCCGGCCGCAATTACTTCGCCTTCCTGGGGTTTCTCTTTGGCGCTGTCCGGGATAATGATGCCGCCGCGTACCTGTTCGCCTTCTTCAATGCGCTTGACGATCACGCGGTCATGTAATGGTGTGATATTCGTTGTCATAATCTATTTTTCTTTCCTGGAGCTTAACGTTTCAGTAACGATTGCGCGCGCTGATTTCGGAACCTCACTCAGCTTTTCATGGTCACCGCGGCATGCGCCCGGTGGTACGCGAAGCCTGCGAAATCGCGAAAGCGTTTGAACAAGTTTGCTGGTGAACGTATGACGCCCTGAATGCCTTGGTAAGTGAGCTGTGGATTTATCAGGTGATCTGGAGGATCCCAGAGGAGCTGAGAGCGGAGCAAGCTGAACTCGGTTCGACACCCACCCTACGCTAGGCGCCACTATATGTCAAATGCGGGATATAGTTCGACTATACAAGAGAGTTTGGGCTGTGGACTTTCGCTGATGATTCTGCTGGCAGAAACTATCGATCGCGGTGCAGGATGTTGGTGGTCCGTTCAGTGACACTCACCGGCTCGCGTAGCGGCGGCAGCTCATTTGTTTCCGTCGACTCCGGCGCAGTTCCTTCCCACTCGCGCGGTTGAGCGCGAATGGTTAGTCCGGCGAGAATTCGACCCAATCCGGTGAGCGCCGGAATCAAACCCACCAGCCAAATAATGCGAACCACGGGAGGAATATCAAACGGAGCCTGGACCATAATTTCCGGGGGCAGTTTCAGGACCAGCGCGCCGGCCAGGAAGTAGAGGAAAATCATCAAGCCCATGCCGCTGAAAAGCGAAATCACTCCCTGAGTGATGTGCTTCTCACGACGTTGCGCCGGTGTCGACTCCTTCTTACCGCGGCCCTTGAACGAGCCTGCGTTTTTTATTATCTCGAGACGCATGTGTTCCATCGCGCTGGAGATCTCGTCGGACACATGTTCCATCGGCAGGCCCTTCATCATCTCCTTGATCTTCGGAAGCACGCCGCGATCGCTGCGCGCGATAGTCTCGCTGAGCGCTACCGCCTTGCCAATCACTTTCAGATTTGCACCACAGGAGCGACAAAACTGGAGGCCGGACGATGATTCAGTGCCACATTGAGGACAAAACATAATTTGAGCTCTGAAGTTCTCTGAGATCTGAAATCTGGAATCTGGAATCTGGAATCTACACTTTGGACTTTGACACTTTACGACTAAAGCTTCGCGATTGTTCAGCTAATTCTTCGAATGACCTTTGCCTTCGCAAAGCCACCCGGGATTTGCTACTTTCTTCTTTCTTCTGTCTTCTGTTCCCATGGATCAGGCCTTCTTCAAATTCGGGCTCGCTGCGTTTGTCACCCTGCTGGTCGTCGTCGATCCGCCGGGCGTCGTACCGATCTACGTCGCCCTAACGAAAGACGAACCACGCAGCCGCCAGCGAACTATTCTTATTCGCGCCGTCCTGATCGCGCTGGGCGTCGCGCTCTTTTTTCTCATCGCCGGGCGCGGCGTACTCTCTTATCTCGGTGTCACGGTCCAGGCTTTTTCGATCAGTGGCGGGATACTGCTGTTCGTTGCGGCGATGCCGATGTTGTTTGGCCAACGCGGCGGGCTGCAGTCTCCGGAACCGGAAGAGCGCGACACGATGGGCGCGGGCGACCACGACATTGCCGTGTTTCCACTCGCCATGCCGATGCTTTCCGGTCCCGGCCTGATCGCGACGATTCTCCTGCTCACTTCACAAGCAGGCGGCAGCTTACAAAAACTGACGGCGATCGGCGTCGCGATCACCGCGGTATTTCTCGTCGCCTTCATCACGCTGTATCTCGGCGCCCGACTGATTGCGCTCGTGGGCGAAGGCGGCGTACACATCGCCACGCGCGTGATGGGCATCGTACTCGCCGCGCTCGCCGTGCAATACGTGCTGAATGGTGTGACCGGCTACTACCACTTGCTGCTGGGCCGCTAGACTTTCAGACAACCTTCGCGGGCACGTAGATTCTCAACACTTTCCAACCCAGCAACGCGGTCACGATCAGTCCGACGATCACCCAGGCGAGGTTCCCCAGAATCTCGGCGATGGCCTGCACACGTGTGCTGAAGATGTAGCCGAGAGTAACGTAAAGCGCCACCCAAAGGATTTCACCCAGTACATCCCAGAACAGAAACTGTTGCCAGGGGTAACGACCAATGCCGCTGGCAATATTCACCCAGGGACCTAGTGCGGTCACGAGCCAGCGACTAAAAAAAATCCCGGCGCCACTCCAGCGTTTGGTTAGCCGCTCCGCCCGTTTGATCTTTGCGTGGGAACCCTGACCCAGTCGCTTCAGTACCCGTGGTCCACCCCAGCGTGCCAGCGAGTAAGCAATCTGATCGCCGAGTATCGCCGCAAGGCTGGCGACCGCGATCACCTGCCAAAGTTTTAGTTCTCCCTGTTCGACAAACGAACCCGACGCCACCAGTACCAGACTTATGGGAAAAGGAATTCCTATCGACGATATCAGGATCACGCCAAAGAGCACCGGCAGGCCATGGACCAGGAGCGCCGCCAGCACTTGATCGCTGAGACTCATGGCCTGCGTCCCCGGTTCAAGTCGGGCGTCGGCTCCTGGTTTGGCGACGGGAGTTGTGTGGCGCGCCACCAATCTGAACGGGCGCGGTTGCATTAGGATGCAGGTCATCCGGAGGTCTATCAGGTGGGCGCGGATAAGGAGGACGCGAATGGACAATCGCGTTTTGCAGGATCGCGATCACTTCGGCCTCCGCGCGGTGCTGTGCGCGCGCGAGTTCACGAATGGGACGCCGGTCGGGACTGGGCGGTAAACCGAGCGCCTGATGTAACACCCACGGCGGTACGCGATACGAGTGGGCCACATAGCCGACGCTCATCCACGGGCGAATAGTTTCGTCCTGGTGGTAACGCCAGTAGATAGCGCGTCGCACAGTGCGCACGGCGAAGAGTCCGGTGAACGAAATCACCAGGACAAACGCGAGCACTACCAGCCACTGCCTGCTCTCCAATTTCTTCATCGGTC
>JAVEEA010000064.1 GCA_030840675.1 Pyrinomonadaceae bacterium | reverse complement strand
GCTTGGACGTACTAGGGCCTGGACGACGTGCTAGAAGCCGTTGCTGGCTCCCTTGAACCCGTGCATCGCCTGCTTCAATCCCCAGCTAATGACGCGCATGTTGTCGTAGCAATAACCAAGAATGTAGTTACACGTCGAGAGACAATGTTTGGTGCATTCCACCTTCATGTCGTCCAACTGTTTCACTTCAAACTTGTGATTGCCCACCGTGCCCCAGTCGTGGGTCGCTGAATACATCGGGAAACACGGCGCGAGTGAACCGTCGGTACGAATGATCAGCGAGTTCTGTCCGGCGCGACACTGCCAGGGCGGCACCTGCCCGCGCATCAACAGCTTCATGTCTTCCATGTGCTGCGTCGGGTTCGCCATCTTGTAACCTTTGTTGACGCGCAGGTCCTGCAGGTAGTCGAGCAGCGCGTCGACCTTGGGCCAATCGTCCGGCGTCAGGTACGTCTGGTTCTCGTTGAGGTGCTTGAAGTGGGTTTGCTCCATCATCGGCGTTTCGTTCACGTGATAGTCCGTGGCGATGCCGTTGTCGTGAGCAATCTCAGTCAGCTCCTTAACGTCGTCCATGTTGTTATGGCAGATGTTGATATTGAACATCACCGAGTAGCCGTAGTGATGCTGACGCTTCACGAGATAATCGAAGTAGGGTCGAATGGGATCGAGAGCTTTCGGTAACGACTTACGTTCCTTCACCGAATCGACCGCGAGATTGAAGGTCGCGATGCCGGCATCGCCGAGACGATCAATGACGTCGGGCTTCATCAAGCGGCCGTTCGTTGGCAGGTAAACGAAAATGTCGCGCTTCGCGCTGTAGTCGACAATCTTATGAATGAACTTTGGACGCAACAACGGTTCGCCGCCCATCAGCGCGAGCACGCGCGAGCCAATCGAATGCAGCCAATCGATGGAGCGTTTGGCGACGTCTTCGGTCATTCCCTTGACGGCGTTGTTATAGGACCAGCAATAATGGCAATCAAGATTGCATTTCCATTCGGTAAACAGGTAGGGAATGATTGGCCGCAAATCACTGCTATGCCAACGTGACTTAAAGTAAGGAGACCCCCAACTCTTCCAGGTCCGGATCGCATTAAACTTCTGATACTCCTTACGCGTCATCGGTACCGGATCCGGTTTTTGCGGATAGACCGGCTCCGGCAAAACTTCCTGGGGCATCGGTTCGAGCCGGGGCGCCGCTTCCGCTTTGTAAAGTATTTGATGAAGCTTCTGATCGATGCGGAACGGCTGCGCGGAACTTCCTGCTTCTAAGTTCTCCTGAATTTCTGCCATGATGTTTCCTCTCCGGATATAGGCGAGCGCGCGATAGTCGCGCGGCGGACAATTAAGTCCTGGTCAGAAAGAAACTGAAAACACGAGCTATCGCGTGCTGGGATCGACGGGCCTCAGGTTGCGGCCGCCAGTTGCTATGAATCAATGGTCACAAATCGAGGCGAATATTCACCCATTTGATGATGAATTGCAAGCTATTAAGCGCTGGCCGCTGGGTTTCGCGAACGCGAGTTGCGCCCGTGTTTGAATCGCGTTAGGCTTGCGGCTTTTGTCAGTCACCCCAGCCGCCACTGAAGTGGAATTGCGCCGGACCATAGTGAAAATTTAAGGGCAAACATCTTGGCTGCTAGCGTTGATGCCATCGTTACCGCGGGACTCCGACCCGACCTGTTTCCGCATCGAGACGTGCTCTCGCTGAACCGCCGCGCGCTGCTAATCGTGCTCGCTGTACTTGTTTTGATCGGCTTCGGCTTACGGGTACCGAGCCTGAGCGCGGAAGGTTTGAGTGAAGACGAACTGAACAAACTCCAGGCCGTCGCCGATTACCGCGAACACGGTTTGACCTCGGCTAACGGCGAACATCCCTTTCTCATGAAGGGTCTGGAAATCGGCAGCCTCGTCGCCGCGGACAAATGGAACACCGTTTCGTGGCTCGGAGGTCGCCGTCAGATTTCGCCGGAAGCAGCATTGCGTTTACCCGGCACCGTTTTCGGCGCGCTAACGGCGATCCTAATTTGCCTGCTGGCGAGTGAACTGTTCGGCGTCGAAATCGGGTTAATCGCCGCCGCCTTGTGGACGTTCGATCCCAGCGCCATTGGTTTCAGTCGCATCGCGAAGGAAGACACGTTCCTGCTCTTCTTCTTTTTGCTGGCTAATTATTTCTGGTTGCGTGGTCAACGCGCGGCGGAAAGCGTGCCAAACCGCTCGCCCGAAAGATTCTACTGGGCCTCCGCCGCCGCGTTTGGCGCGATGATGGCTTCGAAGTATTTGCCGCAGTTACTCGCCGTCAGTGCCTGCTATTACTTCGTGTTCCAGGGAATGTCGCAAACGCGTTGGCGTTTGGGGAAAATCCGGCTGCTAAAGTTCTACGCATTGATGGGTGTTGTGTTTGTAATTCTAAACCCGCCTATCCTGTTCCCCGCTACCTGGCACCAAATGAGAATGTTCGCCGGGCAGAAGCTCGTGGGCCACGACGGTTATGAGTTTATGGGCAAGCTCTATTCCCACAAGTTGACTGACTGGTTGCAGGGCATCCCCTGGTACTTTTATCACGTCTTTCTGCTGGTAAAGTTGCCCGTACTGACGGTCGTGGGATTTCTGGTCGGGCTTCCCCTGCTTATCCGACGCAAGACAGGTGACGGCCGCTACTTCCTGATCGTGTGGATGTTTTTGTGGATGATGACTTTCTCTATTGGCGGCGGAAAGTTTACGCGTTACTTCACGACGGTATTGCCGGCAGTAGTTATCACCGCCGCACTCGGGATTCAGTTTGCCGGTCGCCACTTGGGCCGACTGTTATCGCGCACGCTCAACGCCCAATGGCCTGAGCGTTATCTGACCGCAACGTTGTCCCTGGTGGTGGTAGCGGGTGCGTTGAGCGCTTCCCGTTATGCCGCACCTCATTTTCGTCTTTATACGAATGCACTCGGGGGCGGCATGGCAAAAGCGGGTTACTACTTTCCGCATGATGAGTTTTATGACGCCAGCATTCAAAAGCTGATGAGTGCGATCGCTTTACGCGCGGCGCCGGGAACTAAGGTCGCGAGCGAAACTCCCGGGCTTGCGGAATACTACGCGCAACGAGCGGGCCGTCAAGATTTGGTTTTCGTGCATCTTTCCGATCCCAATGCGCTACCACAACTGCGCGTGGGAGACTTTGTGATCGCCGCGCGGGGCCGTCGTTATTTCAGCAACGAAGCAGTCGTGGCGGCACTGCAGCAAAGCGGTCCCGCGACGTTTAGTGTCTCACTCGGCGCGGTGCCGTCCGCTGACGTCTACCAGTTGGACCAGACGTCATTGGCGGCCGTTGTGAATTCCGTCCGCAGCCTGGCGCCGCCAACGCAGAATTTTCCAGGCGCAGGAAATTCTGAAAACTACTGATTCTTCCTTGCGACCCTGTGCGAGTTCTTGCACCTTGCGATTAAGAGTTGTTGCTGACTCCGAGCGGGCAACTGTGACCTTTGAAATAATCAGCAAAACTGCCAAAGTCGAAACTTTTGCACTACCGTCGCACTTCAACTTCTAACGGCTTCGCATCATGTGACTCGTAACCTTCGGGCCAGTTTGAGATGTTTACGCCGTAGAGCCAGTCGGACTCGGGCGTGACGGCGAAGCGAATCATAATTGGTTGTCCTCGCATCGCACGCAGCCGCACTAACAAAGCATTCACGTGCCATTCCTGGATCAGCGGTTGACCTTTAGCTTCGACGGGAATCAAACGAGAGCCGCAATCTTTCCCGTTAACAAAAAGCGTGACACGCGTTTTGATATTTTCAGGCTTGGCATCAATTGGCAGTACCGGCTGAATGTGCGCACGCACGACGAGTTCGCTCACGCGGCGTCGGTCGGCGCGCGCGGGAACGGTGTAATCCAGCTGGCCCACGCCGAATCCCCAAATGTAACCTGGACCACCGCCGACTTTTTCGAAGCGTTCGCTGGTCGCCATGTTTGGTTTGAAGCGATAGAGAATTGACTTATCGTCGCGCACGATCATGAGCGGAAGCGTTCCGAGATCTCCGGCCGAGCGCGTCCAGGCAAACTGTCGCGGCACCAGATGGTTTTCAGTTTCCGTCAAACGCTCCGGCGGATCGGCCGCACTGAGTAACGCAAACATTTGCGACGCGCGCCTCACTTCCGCCAGTACACCCTGGTCTCGATCTGAAGAGTAGGTGACGCCGTAACCGCGTGCCGCATCGGGCGTCAGGATCCAAAACATCGCGCCGCCTGCGCCCGCGCGCACATTACTCTCCAGGTACGCGCGATACCACTCGACCTGCGAGAAACCGTTTGCACCCTCGGCGCCCATGCCGAATTCCCCAAACACCAGCGGCTTATTCAACGATAAAGCCGCGGCCGCGCGGTTATCGATAAACTCGCCCAGCGCTTTTGGCGAGTCAACAAAACTGTCCGTATCGTCACGCGGATAGTTGTGCACGTCGCAATAGTCGATTGCCGGCAAGCGGTGATCGGCGAGCCACTCGCGTCGTTCGGCCGCGGTGCGGTAACCCCAATCACCCGGCGCGATGATGTGGTTCGGATCGAGCGACTTCAAATAAGAGCTCATCTCGGCAAGCCAGGCGCGGCGCTCTGCCCAGCGGCTCGTAACTGCCTGCGCTTCGTTCATCAACTCCCAACCAAAAATGTTTGGGTCGTCGCGATAAAGAATTCCGGTAACGGTATTGCGGCGTGTAGCAATTTTCTCGAGGTGCTCGCGATAGAGTCGACGCGTTTCGTCGTTAGTGTAAAAGAGCATCGCGCGTTCCGGGTTGATTCCGAAGCGAAAGTTCTCATCGGCGGCATCAGTAACGCCGGCCCAGCGCAAGTATTGCGTCACGCCGCCAGTATCGCGCCACCAGTTTGCCAGACAGAGCTGCACCAGCAGCTTGTGCTGCGCGGCTGCGGCGAGGACCTTATCGAGATGGACCAGCGCTTCTTCGTTCCACTTGCCCGGCGCCCAACGAAGTGGATGAGTGCGCGGCCAGTCACGGGAGTCGGCGCCCACCGGACCGATGTCCCCCGGTCCACCTTCACCTGAAGCCCAAACGCGCACCACGCGCATCCCGGCGAGCGAGGCTTGCCGCAGCGTTTCCGGCATGCGGGCGCGGTCCTCGTCGCGGTACATCACTGAAACGTTAGCGCCCACGAAACGAAAAGGCCGCCCCCCGATCACGAAGCGGCCGGCACGCGCGCGCACAAAAAAGTCCGCGCCCACGCCGGAATCGGGACGCTGGGCCAACAAGAAAAAGGCCGCGCCCGCAACCAGTGCGAGCCCGGCGATCAACGATAGTTTTTTTACCATCAAGAGAAATTGCGACGGCAAACTGAGCGGCCCAGCGGACCGGCCGGCGCTACTCACGAACCTATCTGGGATTGGTTAGTTTGATAAAACCCATGATGGCGCAACCAGCTCCCAATACTACAAACAAGTTAAGGAAGGTCAGGATGCTGAATGCCAGACCGGTGTCGTTTGAAATCACGCCGAAGCCCGCCGCTATAATTTGAATATGAAACAACAGCATGCAGACAGCGGCAAATGAAAACCAACGCGCCGATGGGCCAAAGGCACGGGCGCGCGCAAAGCCCAGCACTGCGGCAATCAACCAGGCAATCGCCCCGAGCATAAACATGCCCAGGAAAACCGGAATGAAGTATCCGGGTTTAGTTGCAGTCGTTTCAATCTGGGCCAGCATCACTGACATCACCATTCGTCTCTCCTGAAAATAGTTTCGCTCCGGTTCACAAATAAGCGCCGTTTGCGCACGTAAGCCGCCAGGGTGCACAAACGGCGTCAAGTTTCAGTCGCTAATCACAGACAGCGCGCGCAACAGTTCACACGACGGCGCTTCGGACCTGCCCAAAAACTCCCAGCCGGGTCCGGCGCCTCGCGGTTACTGCGTAATGTGTATTTCCTCTTCCTGATTGACGTGGCCCAGGAAGTAGATTAACCCGCAGACGAAAGCAATCGCCGCCAGGCCCAAAGCCTTCCAACCGAGCGAATGGCCGCCAGTTTCTTCACTGAAAGTCACAAACTCGTAGAAGTAATAGATCGCCCCCACGGCTGCTGCTAAACCCACCAGCGCGGCCAACAGTTCTTTAATTTTCATGTTTACCCTCCGGTAAATGAGACGCTAAGAAGGTTTATGGAAAAAGCCGGTTATGTGGCCAGCATGTTAACGCCGCGCACCGCGGAACGCAAGGTTCATTCTCCGGTTTGGTTAGCAGACGGCGCTGGGTTTTGTTTAGATACTGTGAAGGCGCACGCGAAATTCGTCGTTAATTGCGTTCAACTCCGTGCGGCGATTTGAGAAGAGACGCGCGGAACGCAACATCAGGGGTAAACCGCCGGGTGGCAGTTGTAGTCCGTAGGCGGTGCTGGAAAATATCGCCGCGAGCTGCGGGTTGAGTCGTTGAGGGATTCCGTAGCGAATTGCTTTTTGCGCTACGGGCGAAAAGCCCGCGGTGCGGCGCGGGTTTATCAGTTCGATTGAGTGATCAAAAATGTTCAGGCGAGTCGACTCGCGTAGTGCCAGATCGCGATGGACCAGTAGATTGCTGACCGCCTCGTTCACGACGCCGCGCTGATAATTTCCGCGCGCGGCAACCGGGCTATCCAGAATGTCGGCGGCGGGAAAACTGCGCGGCCGCGTGTCCCACAGGTCGGAGTAGCGCCCGACAAATCGCAGCAACGCTTCATACAGCGTCAACAAATTGCCGCCGAGGGTAACGCGCTCAACTACCGGCGACTGCAGCGAGTCTCCGGCAAACCGAGTGGCAACAACCGCGGCGCGCGGCAGCAGTTCAGCGACCCGCTCATCGCGACCAAACAACAACAGGCCCGCCACCGTAGGCACGCTTTCGCCCGCGTGTTCGGTTGCCAGCAACAGGTCGCGTTGGAGTACTTCTCCGGTGGGATAGCCGAGCGCGCCGGCATCGTCGAAAGCGTCGCCCTGAAACTCGCGCAGGAAACTCCAGAGGTGCGCTTCATCAATGTCCGTTATCACGCTGCCGAGTGCCGCCATGTTTTCAAACCCGACTGGCCGCGACTCGTCCCACAGCGTTGCGAGTTCTTCCGGAGTCGCCTCGCGCTTCTCCGCTCCTATCCGCAAATAGAACCGGCCGTCGTGCGTTCGATAGGGTTTGCGTTTGCCTTCGATATCGAGCGCTACCACGCGCCGGCCGTTATCAAAGGCGATGCGGTCAATGAAGGGAACCAGCGGCGGTGCGATATCATCGCGACAGATCCGGGCGAGTTCTTCCTGCACACTCTCCGGGTCGTCGACACCCTCGATGCGCAGCTGATCGTTTACGCCGAAGATGATCACGCCGCCGCCCGTGTTGGCGAGGGCCACGATTTCCTGGGCGATTTTTTCGGGATTCGAGAGCTTTACTTTTAGTTCGAGAAAAGTGTCTTCGCCGCCGCGAATCAGGCGCAAAAGTTCGGTGCGGGATGTTTGCGGCGCGGGTGTAGAGAGATAGTACTCTTGAAAGGAACGCTCGGTAGCAGGTTCGTGGCGCTGGTTACTACGAAATCTTCGGCGAGCCATTTTGTGTACGCCCCCGGGGCAAAGCGGTCGAGGCTCACTCAATGCTCTTATTCGTTCCCGGGGTCGTTAATCGCGGCCAGCATTTCCACCTCGCGGCGTTGCAACGATTCGCCCTGCGCGCCAATGACTAGCCAGTAAAGAACGAAGAACAGAGCTGCCAGAACGGCGAGTGTAACATACTCAACCAGCAAACTCTGCGCGACGTAGCCGGCGGCAGTGGCCGCGAGCGGCGGGATGGCGAGCAAGAAGATCATCGGCAACAGCAGCAGTCCCGCCGCACCGGAAACGTTCAATCGTTTGCCAAACTTCATCCGCCTGGGGAAGCGCAGCGAAAACCAATTTCCGATAAGCGACATCAACGTCACGAAGATGAGAAAGCTGAGCGCCACGAAGAGCAACGCTCCCGCGCTGATGTCGCGAAACACTAATTCATTAACGAGCAATAAGCCGCTGGAAAAGACCAGGGCGACGATGGAGAAGGCAAGGTTCTTGCCGAGCAGAATTGTTTTGCGATCCACTGGTGAAAGGATCAGCGTGCGCATGCCGCTGCCTTCAAAAGCAAACTGGTTACAGAAGAGGCCCGAAAGAATCAGAAAAACGTAGAGCATACCGGCGGTCGCCACCAACCCGCCGCCATACTTGAAGAACTCGGTAGCGAACTGGCTGCTTGCTGAGTTGATATGAGCGAAGCGACGTTTGTTCATCACTCTCACCACGATAAGAATTAGCGGCATCAAGGTCATCATGCGCACTTGCGCGTTACGCACGAGGTAGCGCAACTCCTTTTCCACGATCGCCGATAGCTCCGGTGATAAGAGCGGCAATTCCCAACCGGTGTAACTCTCATGCACATCTTGCCGAGTGGTGGGCGCCCGTGCGCGACGCTTCCCTTCTCCTCCCAGGACGGCGCGCTGCGACAACCAATAGGTGATTGCAATCAGGACTACGGCGTAGCCCGCCACACCCAGCAACGCAAGAGTAAGCGTCACTGAATTTCCTGCGCGGAGTCCCTGGCTGAGTCCGTAGGCAATTGCGCCGGGGGGCGTCCAGCGTAGCGACGAAATTGCTTCCGCGTGACGTAAGAGAACCGGCGCCACCTGGCCAAACAAAGCGCCGCCGATACCGATCATCACCCCGAACAATGCCAGCAGTGTTTCTCCCCGCGCGCGCTTCCGGCGCAGCAGGGAGCCGACTGAACTCGATATCCATTTTGACAACGCCAGCCCGAACACGACCGCAGCTAACGCCAGCAGGATCCCCGCAGCCAGATGTCCCTGGGCCAGACCAGCGCCTACGCCCAGCGCGATGATCGCGGGGATGGCAAAGACAGATTGAAGACTGGCAACCTCGCTCACAAAATCCACTGCGAAGAGTTTGCGCAAGCTGATCGGATAGAGCAGTAGGTTGCCGGGATCAAACTGGCGGCTACTGCCGATGCTCAAAGGCAGCGTCGCCCAGATCAGGAAGAGAAACGAGAGAATGGAAAAGAAAATAAACTCGGCGGAGGGGATGAGTCGCTCGCCCGTGTGAGCGCGAGATTGGATGTTTTGCAGCTCGGGTGAAGTCAAAGCGTAGGCCGCAACGCCCAACCCCAACGCCAGCAACAACGCCAGCGCCAGCGCAAACAGCATCGCGAGGATGGTGGCGACACGATTGACGACGGCTTTAGATGAGCGGAGCGAATTGCGAAACAGCGTCCACTTGAGCCAGAGCAGTGTTGCGAGTTGGCGCATTGCGAGTTAGCAAACAGTAAACAGCAAACAGTAAACGGTAGACAGTAGACAGTAGACAGTAGACAGTAGACAGTAGACAGTAACGCAAACATACGAACTATCTGTGTGATGGGTTTCTATCTCGTCGTCAAGCCATCGCCTTTCATTCTATACTGCGATCATCAGATCCGGCTGTTTACTGTTTACCGTCTGATCTGCTGTCTGCCGTCTGCTGTCTACTTTCTTCTCAATGTCCAGCGACCAACAAAAAAACATTTACCTCGGCCTCGGTTCCAATCTTGGCGATCGCGCGGGAAATCTGTTGCTGGGTATTCGTGGCCTACTCAACGCAGGCCTAACGATTAGT
>JAVEEA010000061.1 GCA_030840675.1 Pyrinomonadaceae bacterium | reverse complement strand
CTGAATACACGCAAGCTGTCGTACTCCGTCCGCGTGATTACGTTTTGTGGCTGGCACTCGCGCATGCACGCGAGTTGACCGGCGACTTGCCCTCAGCGATAGCAGCGGCGAATGAGGCGGTCGCGCGGGCTCCGTTTTACGCGCCGGCGCATTGGCAGTTGGGGAATCTTTTGATTCGAGCGGGACGCCACGACGGCGGCTTCAGCGAGTTACGTTTGGCGAGTGAGAGTGATCCTACTTTGCTTCCCGCGGTAATCGATCTCGCCGGGCACCTCGCGAGCGATCACCCCGAATATGTTTTGGCGGCCCTGCAACCCCACAGTCCGGAAGCATATCTCGCGCTGTTCGCATATTTCCGGAAGCAGGGCAACTTCAGGCAGGCCAGCGCCATGTTGCGTGCCGCGGGTGCGGCGGGACAGGCGGAGCGCCGTACTTTCATTGAAGCGCTCATCGTCGCGCAACAGTTTAGGGAGGCGTACGCACTTTGGGGCAAGGGACCAGTTGCTGATCCCGACGGGCCCGAGCGTGCGCTGCTGAACGATCCGAGCTTCGAGGATGAGAGCGATCTCAACGAACCGGGCTTCGGCTGGCGCGCGCCGAATAAAACGCAAAGCTTCTCGCTCGTGCTCGACGGTGTGAGTCCGAGAGAAGGAAAGTGGAGCGCCGCGTTTGAGTTCAAAGGCGAACCGGAACCCAACCAGGCGATACTGTCGCAATTGGTTTTGCTCGAACCACACACCCGTTATCAACTACAGTTCTCAGTACGTACTGCCACACTCGTTTCCGGTGGCTTGCCCTTCCTAAATGTCGTCGATGCGGTGACGCAACAATCCCTCGCGCAAACGGAAACATTCCCGCAGGACCGGAGCGACTGGCAAGACTATTCGCTCGAGTTCACTACTGCCGGGAGTTCCGAAGCAGTCCAGATTGCCGTCCGGCGCCAGCCGTGCAGCAAGACCCCCTGCCCAATCTTCGGTTGTCTCTGGCTCGACAACTTCTCGCTACAGCGTCTCTAAGTTTGGAGTTTTGCAGCGAACCGCTACGGGACAATCGGTGTGAGGTCCACTTCGGGTTCGCTTCCGGAATCCGGTTTCGCGCGAGCCTGGGCCAGCGCTTGCGGCGCGGGACGCGCGTGCTGCTTTAACTCATGATAGGCCAGGCGCACCGCGTTCGTGTCACAAACTGTTGGTCCATCGATGCCGTTCGGGTCGTGCGCGGTCTTGAGCAGACCCATTGCCGTGGACTGCCCCTTACACTTATGACAATCCAACAATCCCAGGCTGTGGCCCAGTTCGTGCGCAATCACATTCGTTAGTACTTCGTTATTGTCGACCGTGACGTCGACGATCACGAGCGCATAATCGATCAACTGATCGTCTCTGAGGCTATGCGCTTCGAGCAGCGCCAGGTGTCTGACCTTCGGGTCGTAAATGTTGCCGCGCACGATCGTCAGGTCGGCTCCCGCGGTCATGGTCTCTCGAGTCAAACCATGAAAAGTGAACTGCACGTTAGATCCGTTAGCGCGTCCGGCCAGGTCCCAGTTGGCGACTGCAATCCTGACGGCAGGCACTTCGGCGGCGGAAAAATCCGGTTCGCGTAGGTAGATGTTGACGCGCGTGTTTGAGGGCCAGGTCCAAAAACCGACGGGTGCGGCGCTGCGTCCGGCGACGCAGGTAGAGGCCTCGCTAGCGAAGACCGCGGGAAGAAAACTAAAAAAGAGACAGGCGGCGAACAGGCCAACAGCAGTAATGCGTTTTGTTTTCATGGCGACTTCCAGGATTGAGCGCAGGCAGACTTCTCCCGGCCCAACGAGTTGGGGGTTTCAGGCGAGTTGTTAGAGCGACGCGAGGGCGAAAGTTTATTCGTTGACTTCGACGATATTCACCTGGGAGGCAAAGCGTTTGAAGTCGTAGTACCTGACCGCGACGCGGTAACGCACATCCTTCCCGGAAAAGTGGAGTACATCGTCGGCAGTGGTGGCGGAAGGGAAGAGTTGATTTTCGACTCGCAGTTCCCGGGTAGTTTCGAAAAGTGGAAAACGCTGCTTGCCGTGGGGCTCGGTAATGCCGCGCAACTTGATCGTTTGGAACGTGAGTGCGTCGATCCAGATTTTGCCGACGAAGAAACGAGTGCGCATGTCGTGAGGATTAGGTTCCTGTTTGGGACTCACCGCGAGCTGATAGGCTTTGCGCCCGTTGATGGTTTCCGCTCCCACGTAAACGAGGTCATAAGAGAGGTCGGCAGCGGCCAGCTTTTCGGTTTCCAGTCCGAAGAGTTGCGATCCGGCCAGGTCCTGCACGTCCTCTTTGGTGATTTTCATTTCCGTGATCGTGGAGCGGGGATGATAAAGAACCTGCTCCATGCGCTGGCCGGAATCCGAGAGCACAAAGACCGAGTTGCGCACATATTCGCCGGTGACGTTGCCGTCGGGACCGATGGTTTGCAGGGTCACGTCACGCTTGAAGGAAAAATGAAGCAGGATGTCGCGAAACTTCTTTTCCGTAGCAGTGAAGTTGCTGACGATGTTTGCCGGCGAGGGATGCAGGAAGGAACTCGGAATGAAAGGCGGCGGTTCTTCGACGAGTCGCGTTATGGCATAAGAGTCTGCGAGCGCTCGGGTAGCAGAGTTGTAGCTGGATTGCGGCTGCTGTGCGTGCAGTGAACCAGCGAGAGCGAGCAACGTGAGTGCGGATTTAAGAAAAAATAATTCGTGTTTCATTTGGTTTCTACTGCGGTCACGATTGGGTGGGGCGAAAGAGCACGGTGTGTTGACTAATGGTTGTTCTGTTTCTCAACAAAGCGAAGCGCTTGAGTCGTCTAATGACCTCGTGAGTCTGAATAGGCATTGCCCGTGCCATGAGAGTTGATTGCCCGGGTTTGCATCTGGGGTGTCCCCCACAGAAAAACCTGCAAACGACGGGAATTGTGCCCTTGCGAGCGTTGCCGCTTGAGACCTGATTTCGTTGCTATCTCAAACGTCGCATGGTATAAACCGATGTCTAATTTAGCGCGTTAGTTTTAGTCGCTCGCTCACCCAACCTGGGTGTTCACGCATTCCGATTTTCGCCGACATTCGCCAGCGCAGACCGCGGTTATCAGCTCTCCCCAGAGGGCCTCGCGCGTCAAGGAACATTGCCCGCGACCAACGTGTAGTTTGGTTTCATTGACTTCAAGGACAGCGTAAAACATATGAAGAGGATTACCCCGGAAAACTTTCCGAGGATGCGGAAACAAGGTTTGGTCGTAGACGATCTGCCTGACGAAGTCCTGGTTTACGATCTCGCCAGCAACCGGGCGCATTGTTTGAACCACACCGCGGCGCTCGTTTGGCGTGCCTGCGACGGCCACACTGCCGCGCCGGAAATCGCACGCCGGCTCACGGCGGAACTGGATGCACACTTTGACGAAAAACTTGTCTGGCTTGCCCTCGCGCAACTGGAAAAACTCGGCCTGCTGGATCAATCAGCGGTCGCGCCCGCCCGCTTTACGCAACTCTCGCGGCGCCAGTTGATTCGCAGTCTCGGTCTGGCCGCTGTCGTCGCCGTGCCGGTCGTCACGTCGATCGTCGCCCCGACCGCCGTGCAAGCCGCGACCTGCCGCCCTTCAAATTCACCCTGCAGCCCCACTGTCACCTGCTGTTCAGTTTTGGGTTGCAATGTGCCAACTGGAAGATGCAACTAGCCTGAAAGCCGTATTGCAAACTTGAGTCAAGCGATTCACCAGGTTGAAGCCAAGGTCACTCAGCTAAGCGCACGGCGTGAACCTGGCTCGCGCGTGGCAGACTTGTTACGCGGCGCCTGGCGCCAATCACCACCTGCAACCTCCGTCGATCTTTCCGAAGCTCAACTTAACGACATCCTGCCGCTGCTGCTTGAATCCGGCGCCGCCGCGCTTGCCTGGTGGCAACTGCGCGCGACACCGCTCGCCGAAACCGTTGCCGGACGCGCACTGCATGACGCTTACCGCCGCTTCCGGCTCTCCGCCCGCGTCCATGAACGCGAGCTGGCCCACGTCTTTGCGTTGTTACGCGCACAAGGTATCGAGCCCGTGCTGGTTAAAGGATGGGCCAGCGCGCGTCTCTATCCCGATGCAGCGTTGCGTCCCTACGGCGATCTCGATCTCTGCGTGGCGCCCAGCGAGTTTGTCCGCGCCCGTGCGACCTTGAAATGTTTGGAAGACCTTCCCGGTCACTTCGTCGATCTCCATTCGGGCTTCAGCCGAATCGGACAAACGAAGGAGCAGGAAGGCTACCGAACCTTCCGTCGCCTGCGTCGCGTGCTCAACCGCCGCGACGACACGCGCCTTTGGGAACAACTCTTCAGCCGCTCGCAAGTCGTCTCGCTCACGTCAGCGCCGGAAGCGTTAGCAACCGGTCCGGAGTTTCAGAATTCAATTCGTGTTCTTTGTCCCGAGGATCATCTGCGGCTATTGTCGGCACATCTGCTGCGCAGCGGCGCGCGCCGTCCGGCCTGGTTGTGTGATATCGCGGTCCTGCTGGAGAGCCGGCGGCGCGACTTCAACTGGGACATCGCGTTTGCCGAGACGCAGGCGCAAACGCGCAACTGGCTCGCGACAACCATTGCTCTTGCGGAAGATTTGCTCGGGGCTGACTGCGGCGAACGTCCCGAGTTTGCGCGTGCCGGCAGCTTGCCGCGTTGGCTCGCGCCGGCGGTAGTCGCGGAGTGGGGGAAGGTGTCAGAGGTCGGACGTCAAATGTCAGATGTGAGATGTGAGATGTCAGATTTAGGAGCTTCGCTGGCGGCACTCCCGGCGCGGAGCCGGTACGCGCGTTGGCACAATCCTATCCGCGCCACGGCCGCCGTGGGCGGCCAGTTCAATGATTGGCCGCGGCTGCCCTATCAGCTCGGCGAATTGTTTCTGCGTCTGCCTGAGTTACCGAAACAGTTGCACTCGCTTTGGCAGCAACGCCGCTATCCAAAAGGAAACGCTCGCGACCGCGGCGAGCCGGTGCTGGGCCCAGCATGCGCTGAAGGCACCGTCGCAGGTTTGCAGTCGTCGATATTTTAGCAATGGTACGTTCCGGGCTGCGCGCCGCCACGCGGACACGCTCGCAGCCGGACTACCTTCCAACGCGCCACGGCGCCTTAAGCCAGGAGGATTTAATGAAAACGTCGATTCTCACCCTTCCGAAGATGCGCAAGCACGATCTCATTGTCGATGAACTCCCCGACGAGGTGCTGGTGTATGACGTCAAGCGCGACCGCGCCCACTGTCTCAATCGCACCGCCGCCCTGGTCTGGGAACGCTGCGACGGCCATACCACACCGGCGGAAATTGCGCGCCGCCTGCCGCTCGAGTTTGATGCCGACGGCCTGCCGCAAGCAGAGCAGCGCCGCCGCGAAGAACTGGTCTGGCTCGCGCTCGGCCAACTGAACGACATAGACCTGCTGGAGCAAACCGTCACGGCGCCGGCGGAGTTTGCGCGACTCTCGCGACGGCAGATGATTCGCGGCCTGGGCCTGGCCGCCGCCGTGGCCGTGCCCGTTATTACGTCCATCGTCGCCCCGACTGCGGTACAGGCGGCGACCTGTCTGGCTCCGGGAGTGGCCTGTTCGCCGGTGGCAGCGTGTTGCAACCCGCAAGGCTGCAACCCCGGCCTGAACGTTTGCAAGTAAGCGAAGTGCTGATTGCTGATTGCTGATCGTGGATTGCTGAATCAGAATCCGGAGAGGTCGCGACCGGGTCAGTTTCGTCCTTGCTTTTCGACTGTCAGGACAGCA
>JAVEEA010000059.1 GCA_030840675.1 Pyrinomonadaceae bacterium | reverse complement strand
ACAGCCTGAAGGGTTATCACAAATGCTTGATCTCAACTATGTGCGCGAGAATCTCGACGCCGTGCGCGCGGCGTTGCAAACTCGTGGAGTGCCGCCGGAAGCGTTGGACAGTTTTGCCGCCGCTGACTCCGAACGCCGTCGTGTCATTGCCGAGTCAGACAAACTCAATGCCACGCGCAACACCAGCAGTCGCGAAATCGGCGCTCTCATGAAGGACGGCAAACGCGAAGAGGCCGAGGCGCGCCGCCGCGAAGTCAACGAACTGAAGGAACGGATTGCCGCGTTGGATGAAGCCCGCGAACTCGCGGAGACCAGCATGCACGAGTTGCTGTCGACCCTCCCCAACCTGCCGCACGCGAGCGTGCCGGTGGGGACGGATGAAACCGCAAACGTGGAGGTGCGGCGCTGGGGTACGAAGCCGGAATTTGATTTCGCACCAAAGGACCACGTCGATCTGGGCACCACACTCGGCATTCTCGATCTTGATCGTGCGGCTAAGATTGCCGCCGCGCGTTTTGCCATTCTCTATGGCGACGGCGCGCGACTGGAACGCGCGTTAATCAGTTTCATGCTCGACGTACATGCGCGCGAGCATGGTTACCGCGAAACACTGCCGCCGTTTATCGTTAACAAGTCGGCCTTGTTTGGCACGGGGAATTTGCCGAAATTCGAAGCAGATCTTTTTAAGTTAACCGATGAACGCGAACTCTATCTCGTGCCCACCGCCGAAGTGCCGGTAACCAACTATCATCGCGAAGAAATTCTCGATGCCGCCCAACTCCCTTTGCGCTGGGTCGCCTACACGCCCTGCTTCCGCTCCGAAGCCGGCAGCTACGGTCGCGACACGCGCGGCCTGATTCGGCAACACCAGTTTGAGAAAGTGGAGCTGGTGAAGTATTCATTGCCGGAAAATTCTTACGACGAACTCGAGGCGTTAACGCGCGACGCGGAGACAATCCTGCAAAAGCTGGGACTCCACTATCGCACCGTCGCGCTCTCAACTGGCGACATCGGTTTCGGCTCCGCGAAGACTTACGACATTGAAGTTTGGCTGCCGTCGCAGAATACGTTCCGCGAAATTTCTTCCTGCTCCAACTACGAAGCGTTTCAGGCGCGGCGTGCGCAGATACGTTTTCGTCGCGCGGGCGGCGCGAAGCCGGAGTTTGTTCACACCCTGAACGGCTCGGGTCTGGCGGTAGGCCGCACGTGGATAGCAATCCTCGAAAACTACCAGCAGGCTGACGGCTCGATTGCGATTCCGGAGGCGTTGCGACCCTACATGGGCGGCGCGGAAAGTATTACGGGAACTGAGAACGGTGAGCGCTAGCGACCTGATCACGCCTCAACTTCAGCGGTCGCATCCGGTCGCTACCGTTCCGCGTTCCGTAACGGTAACAGCCACTACACCAGGAGGAAATCATGGAACTTGGAAACTTCTCTGTCAGCCTCACGGTTAAGGATATTGAGGCGTCGAAACTCTTCTACGAGCAGCTGGGCTTTACAGTTTTCCTGGGCGACCAGAAACAGAACTGGCTGATCATGAAGAATGGCAACCAGGCCATCGGTTTGTTTCAAGGCATGTTCGAGAAGAACATTCTCACCTTCAACCCTGGCTGGAACAGCGAGGCTCAACCACTGGGCGAATTCACGGATGTTCGCGAGTTGCAGCGACAGCTCAAAGCCAGTGGGTTAAGCATGCTGACGGAAGCTGATGAAAACTCAACTGGCCCCGCCAGCTTCATGATTGCCGATCCGGACGGCAACACCATTCTGATCGACCAGCACGTCTAGCCGTGTATCTCGGCGGCTGCGTAAAGAACAGAGAGCGGCAGCGACCCTGATCACACGCGCTCAACTTGCGCGTCACATCCCGTTGCTACCGCTCCGAGTTCCGTGGCGGAGAGTCGCGCTTTGTCGGCGTTCCTCCGCGGCTAATTTTCGTTCGACAACTAAGTTGCGCGGACTACTTCTCCTCGCATGCTATGTTTGCGGGACGTATCTGACCTAACCGGCACCGCGAAAGCCGCACGAATATCTTTCCAATGGATGGCGACGTCAGCCAGCACTACTGACAGCGCGAGGCAGGACCAGATGATTGCCTGCGCTATTTCAACTCCCAGCGCTTCCCAGCCCGTTACGCCCAAAACAAACCGCGCACCGATGAAGACCAGCGAGATGGCATAACTGCGTGTGGCCCATTGGCGATGAAGCGCGATTTTGCGTTTCACTGCGAATAGACCAGCTAAGGACGTGGCGCCAATCAGCATCAGTGCGTCCACCAACGCCAGCACTGTAAAGGAACGCGGCGCTCCCAACCGCTCCTGGTAATACTGTATGTAGACGCCCAGCGGCGCGAGCACGAATGCTCCCAGCACATACATTCGCCCCATCACGCGATGCGCTTTGGTAAAGCGTTGTCGCAGCCGATCGGAAAACTGGAACGGCGCAAACAAAAGTACGATCGCGCCGAACACGCCGTGTGGCAGCAACCACCACTTAAAGGGCGCGTAATGTTGCCAGACCGGATGCGACGAGTCGACCAGAAAACGTTCGTTGTGATACAGCACATAGGTGCTCGCCAGAGCAATCAGGGAAAAGACTGTGTACTTCGCGTTGAGCTTCATCGTCAGGACTCCTTAACGTTATCGGACACGCCCTCGAAACTCAGGACAGCTTTTGCGTGCCTCGTCTATTTACTAACGCGAACTTCCGCGGACTTTAGGTCCACTAACAGAAATTTATTTTGTGGAAAGCAGCGGGAAGACGTTGCGGTAGGCGTTCAGACAGGTAGGGCAAACGCAGTCGGTATTCAGTTACCGGCGGTCTTACTCCAAACGAGTGCGGCTTCTTTGAGTTTGGGATTCTCCGCCCAATCCTTTGCCGAGACGAATGAAACCTTATCGTAAACCAGCACGATGGTCCCGATTGGCAGCAGCCGGCTCAGTTCACGCGCGGCGAAGAGGGGAGTCCGAATACAACCATGACTGTCCGGTTGGTTTGGGACGGCGTGATATCCGTGGATCGCGACACCGCCGCTGATGTAATTCGAGTAGTACATCGCTCTAAACGCGCCCGTTTCCCAACCGAGGACCTTGTCATAAACCAGGAACCTGCCGCGAGGTGTGTGGGCCACGCTCTCCTGACCCTCGTCTAAAAACGGCTTGCCGCTGCCGGTGGAAACAGGCAGCACTCTGACGCTGCCGTCGTCATGGACCACCAGCAGCACCTGACGATCGACATCCACTTCAACATGAGCGTATCCGGGCTCCCTCGGTTTGGGTGAGGAGCTGGTGCGAATAGCTTCGAGCTCAGCGAGCGTCAGCTTGCCGGTAACAGAGCGACCCTCCCATTTCTGAAAGGCAATCAATGCCGATCGCGTCGCCGGATCAAAACGTCCGTCGATCGGGCCGGTCCAGTAGCCCTTCTCGGCGAGCAGGCGTTCGGCTTCTTTCGTTTGCCCGCTCGTGACGGTCGCGCGCTGCTGTGCGTTAGCGATTGTGGGTGCTGCTGTCAGAAGCAAACAGAAAGTGAGAAGGGATTTCATCTTAAACCACAGAGACTCCCTGGTTCAGCGGCACTGCGGTTACTGGGGAGACAAGGCAGTCGTTGGACTCCAAACGTAATTCTTAAACACATACACCCAGGGAACGAAGATGCTGACCACGGGCGCCCAAAAAAATATATGGGCCATCTCGGCGGCGGGTGACGCGGCCAGTGTGCCGGCCCGCCACAAGGGATACGCGACCACGATGACCCAGAGCGACTTATAAAAGATCATGAAGATCACGATCGGCAACCACCTTAGCGGCTTGATCAGCCCGAAGAGAGACAAGGTAGGGTACGCTGCCCAGACGCAGAAGGCCACCGCCCTGGTATGGTCCCACGGGCCCTGGTGGCTGAGGATCGTGGCCCAGGTTTGCAGGCCCACGCCCACGAACATCAGGAAGTAAAGCACTCGCAGCAGGTAAATGTTTATCGGCCGAACGCCCTCATACTTTTCGTAGTTTGGCGTGAAGATGTATTTGATAAGTGACATAGCGCAGAGGTTACGCAGCCAACGAGAAAGGTGTTCCAAATTTTTGCTTAAGACGCCTGCTACCGCAAGTGGTACTGAGTTCGGTAGTGGCACAGCCCGGGCAACCGAGTGCCGTAACACCGGCAAACGATCAAGTAGGCGAGCGGAAACGCATTGAAAGTCTCTCGCTCTCGGAATGCACGGCCTCTGGCTGCTGCTACTTTATCTCTACGTCGAAGGGCAGCATAAGCGACGTTTCGCCGCGCTTCATCAGTTCCAGCACGCGCAGGTAACGCAGGGCGCGACGCGTATCTGCCGGCAGCACTGAAAGCACGGCTTGCTGTTGTTTCGCCTGCACGTGCGCCTCATCGTTTTCATTAAAGAGTTCCTGGATGAACGTTTGCGGGTAAGGATAGATCACGCGATGCACGCCTTTGTCCTTCGGGATTTTTGCCAGGTCTTTCGCCACTTCGACCGCACGATCCAACCCACCAAACTCATCGACCAGACCACGCTCCATTCCCTGGGCGCCGGTCCACACGCGGCCCTGTGCAATCGAGTCGATATACTCGGGCGTCTTGTTGCGACCCTTGGCGACCTTCGGTACAAACTCTCCGTAGTAAGTGTTCTTGATCAACTCTTCAAACTTTGCGCGCTCTTCGGGGGTGAACTTTTCCGACTCGCGAAACAATCCCGCGTTCTTGCCGCGCAGAATGTACTCGTTGGAAATTCCCAGCCAATCGTAGAGACCCTTGACCACCGGCTTGCCGGCGAAGACGCCAATCGAGCCGGTGATGGTTGAGGGTTGCGCGACGATCTTGTTTGCGTTCATCGCAATGTAATAGCCGCCGGAAGCAGCCACGTCGCTCATGGAGATCACGACCGGCTTTTTCGCCTTCGCAACTTCCACCGCATGCCAGATGATGTCTGACGCGAGACTCGATCCTCCCGGACTATCAACCCGGATGACGATTGCCTTGACTGACTTGTCTTCGCCGGCATCTTTGATCGCCTTCGACAACGTGTCGGAGCCAATCGACTGTTCTCCGCGCGCGCTGTTCTCGGATTTTCCCGAACCAATGTCGCCGGTGGCGTAGATCACCGCGATGTTTTCGCCTTTATCCAGACCGAGCGATTCCGCCGTTACGTTGCTATACACCGCGCCGTTGACGAGCTTGAGTTCGTCGCCGTCTTTGTAGCCGAGTTTCGCCTGCAACTCTTTTTCGACTTCGTCGCGATAGGCAACCCCGTCGATCAGTCCCAACTCCTTCGCCTTTGCGGAGCTGTGGGGCGCGTCGTCGATGAACGCACGCATCTCTGCGACTGACTTGCCGCGCGCTTTGGCGACGGCGGCGACGTAGCGATTAAAGAGATCGTCGAGCAGCGAGTTCATAAACTCGCGATTCGCGTCAGACATGTCTTTGCGCGTAAAGGTCTCGACCGCGGTCTTGTATTTCCCCATTTGGATCATGTCGGGATAAACGCCAAGCTTGTCGAGCGAGCCGCGGAAGAACATCACGTCGGCTGCGAGACCGTTAATGAACAACTCTCCCGGCGGCGCCAGGTAAATCTTGTCGCACGCGGTCGCGATGTAATATTCCTTGTCGGTCCCGTATTCCAGGTAGGCGTAAACCGGCTTACCGGAGCTGCGAAAATCAGCAATCGCGTCCCGTATCTCCTCAGACTTTCCCCAACCCGCGCTGGACATGCCGATGTCGAGAATGATCACCTTGATACGATTGTCGACTTTCGCTTTCTTGAACTGCAGAACGAGATTGGAAAGCGATTGATCGGTGTTGCCGAAGAGGCGACGGACGGGATCATCCGGCGCGTAGTCCGGCAGCGAGCCGGCCACGCGCAGGGCGAGTACGCTGTTGTTCTCGATGTCCGGCTGGTTGTTGCGGAAAGCGGCAATCACAACCGCCACCGCGATTACGGCCACTAAAAAGAGGCCCAACAGGATGCCGGAAATAATTAAGATGTTCTTTCGGGTGCGCGACATTGCCATATAGTTTCCTGCTTCAAGAGCTATCGATTGCGGGTATTAGTTCGCGTGTTTGAGTACGTGGGAAAGCAGGAAAAGGTTTACGAAACAGTGGCAGTAATTAAGGCGCACCGCTAACAGCTGACTGCTCGCCGCTCACTCTTCACTCTTTACTGTTCACTGCTTTTTAGTTATCCAGCCGCCGCCGATCACTTCATCGCCGCGATAAAACACGGTCGCCTGGCCCGGCGTGATGGCTCTTTGAGGTTCAGCAAAACTGACGCGTACGCGATTGTTTGCGAGTGGTGTGATGATGGCGGCGGCCGGCGTGTGGCGATAGCGCACGCGTACTTCCGCCGGCACCGGTTCGGCGGGCGGAGCAAACGCCACCCAGTTAACACCCGCGGCGGTGAACTCGCTGCTGAGCAAGTCCGCTGGTTGGCCTACCACCACCCGGTTCCGGTTTGCGTCGATACTAGTCACATAGAGCGGCAGCGGATTCGCGATGCCGAGGCCGCGGCGTTGGCCCACCGTGTAACGATGAACACCGGCGTGCCGCCCGACCACGGTACCATTCGCATCAACGATTTCACCCGCGCCGGGCAAGCGTTCGGCCTGGCCCTCAGCTGCGAGATAACGATCGATGAAGCCGGCGTAATCGCCGTCGGGAACGAAACAAATCTCCTGCGACTCTGACTTCTCCGCGACGGCGAGCGCGTGCTCACGCGCCACTTCGCGTACTTCCGGTTTCGACATCTCACCCAAAGGAAACAGCGCGCGCGACAGTTGCTCCTGCGTCAGTTCCCAAAGGAAATAAGACTGATCCTTATCGAGATTACGTCCGCGGAAGAGACGATAGCGATCGGCCGTCTGATCAAAGACAACCCGCGCGTAGTGGCCAGTCGCGACTTTATCGCAGCCGAGGCTGGCAGCGAGTTTATCGAGCGAAGCGAATTTCAAGCGACTGTTACAAGAGACACAGGGTATCGGGGTCTCACCGTCGAGGTAGCTGGTAACAAAGGGTTGGACCACGTCGCGTTCAAACTCGCGCTCGAGGTTGAGTACGTAGAAAGGAAAGCCGAGCTCTTCGGCAACGCGACGCGCGTCGTAAACGTCGTCGAGCGAACAGCAGCGGGAGGGCAACGGATCGCCGTTCTCGTCCACACTGATGCCGCGACGCTGGTTCCATAACTGCATCGTGAAGCCGACCAGGTCGTGGCCCTGCTCTTTGAGGATCGCTGCCGCGGCGGACGAGTCCACCCCACCTGACATTGCTACCGCGAGTTTCATAATTCCCAGTTTCGGGTTCCGAGTTTCGAGTTGTTTCCTCGATGCTCTAGAATAGCGTAGAAGCTTTCGTAAGTCAGGTGGTGGCAAAGCTGACGGTTGAGCCGTAGCCGATTATCCCGGGGTAACTCGAAACTCTGAACTCGAAACTCGAAACTTTTATTCATGCCTGAATCAGCCATTGAAGAATATCGCGTTGCCGCGGAGCCTTATTACCTGCCGATTGGGCGGGAAGTAGATCTCTTCGAAGCGGCGCATTCCGCACACCTCCCCGTGATCCTGAAAGGCCCGACCGGCTGCGGCAAGACGCGCTTCGTCGAACACATGGCGTGGCGCCTGGAACGTCCGCTGATTACCGTCGCCTGTCATGAAGACTTGTCCGCGACTGATCTCGTCGGACGCTTCTTGCTCGAAGGTGAGGAGACTGTTTGGCACGATGGACCACTCACAGCGGCGGTACGTAACGGCGCGATCTGTTATCTCGACGAGGTGGTTGAAGCGCGCAAGGACACTGTAGTCATCATCCACCCGCTGACGGACCACCGCCGCCGTTTGCCGATCGAGAAACGCGGCACGATCCTCGATGCGCCGCCGGAGTTTATGCTGGTGGTCTCTTACAACCCCGGCTACCAGTCGATCCTTAAGGACATGAAACAGTCCACGCGGCAGCGTTTCCTCGCGCTTGACTTCGACTATCCGCCGCCCGAAATGGAAACGGATATCGTGGTGCGTGAAGGCGGCGTCGATGAAGGCACCGCGCGCGACCTGGTGCTGATTGGACAGAAGGTGCGTAACCTGCGCGGTCACGGACTGGAAGAAGGTGTCTCGACGCGACTCCTGATCTATGCCGCGCAACTGATCACGCTCGGCATTCCCCCAATCACCGCCGCCGAAGTGGCGATGTGTTCGCCCATCACCGACGACCGGGAGTTGCAACGCAGCATCCGCGAGATCGTGACGACCGTGATTTAGAATAGCCAATTGAATCCACTCGTCCGAAGCGATGAAATTTGGAGTGCGGTGACCTGTCACCGCTTTGATCCGCGGCGGCTCGTGCTCCCGCCCAGGAGGAAAGCGACGACAGGTCGTCGCACTCCAAATTAGCCCAATGCCTGACGAACACATCGACTCGGACATTCCCAGCGCTGAACGTCAATCATTTCTAAAGTTGACTCGCGATCTCGCCGGCTTGCCGTTCGAACAATCAGCCGCGGCTTTGGAAACCAGCGCGGCGAT
>JAVEEA010000057.1 GCA_030840675.1 Pyrinomonadaceae bacterium | reverse complement strand
GTGTAAACGAGCATCCCCTGTACCTTCACGGGCTGACCGGAAAGCCTGGTGGGCGCAAACTTCGCTTCACGCGCCGCTGTCACGGCCGCGGCCTGCAGCAGCGGATGCCCGGACACCGACCGCGCCGCGATCACGTTGCCGTCTTCGTCGATGGTAACCTCCACTTCCACGTTGCCGCTCGCCTGGGCCGCCTTTGCGATTGCCGGGTAAGCCGGCAGCGGCAACTTGATGGCCTTGCCGTTCAGCACACCGGCGCCGATTGCTCCCGCCGGACGAAATGTGGTCACTGTGCGCGCACTCGCTTCACCAGGCATTCCGGGCCCTGATTTGACGGCGTAGTCAGCGGGCAGTTCAAACAACGATCTGGCGGGCTCGCTGCGATCGATGTTCGTCAGGCGGTAGCTCGATTCACCAAAGCGCGGGTCGCTGTGCCGCGTCATCACTACCACTTGCAACTCGGGCGAGTACCAACGCTCGTTAACGATCTCGATTGGTCTATCGTTGCCAACCTCGCCGGCCGGAATCGTCACCGTGCTCCGCGTTCCTTCCGCTTCCACTCCTTCCATATTCTGTTTGCCGAGTGATTCGTTCTTCGCGGTGTGATTACCCCAGCCCCAGATGTATGTGGGCTCGGAAGACATCCTCATCCCCGCTTCCGAGCGATCGATTTCAACGTGCACGCGATCAGCTCGCGCTCGTGCGCCTGGCTCGGGCGCCGACGTCTCGAACGATTCAGACTTCTCGCGCGCCGGCCCGAGCATCTTAAACTGAAACGTGGCAGGCGCCGGCATCTTACGCGCGGTATGACTACCAGGATTCAAGAGGTAGGTGGTGGCGGCGACCGGGTCGCTTATGAAAACCGTTTGAGGCGCCTCTCCGCCGGTGGCAAAGCCGCCGATCCCGCGCAACGTCTGTTCGCGCCGCGTCCGTCCCTCGCTGTCGCGGTAGATCGCAGCGGTAGACTTACTCACAATCCGGTTGCCGTCGTTCAGCGTCTGGACGCTTTCGGTAACAGCCTGCGCTGAATAAGGCGCACCTTTTACCACCTTGCCTCCAAAGCTCATCTCAGTGGCGAGAAAGACAAAATCACCCGGCTGCTCGCCTGTGGCTTCCACGTCTCGTTCGACCTTGAACCGCAGGTCAGCCGCGGGATCCTGTTGACGCTCAATCGTCGCGTCGCGCTCGACACGCTCGCGATCGGGCGTTTGTTTCTGCTGTGCAAGAGACAGCGTTGTACTCACGCCGAACAGTGCGACAACCAAGGTTAGGATTACAAATGATTCTCGTTTCATGGTTCTTCCTTTCGCCAATGGAATCAAAATCTTCGCGTTACTGAACAAAACGAATTGCACGCGCCAAGCCATCCGGCCCCAGCAAAACGTCGGCTTTCACTAACTCGCCGTAACGATCCATGTTTACCGGCCAGCCCATGCTCAACATCGCCGAGCGTGGCAGTTCGACCCTGACGACTTGCCCGGTGTCCTGAGGATTCAGCGGACCGGAGTAGCCCACCGCGATGAAACGCGTGGCCACTTCACTCTCAGTGCTGGTTGTCGCCGCGGGGTCAGCGAGCGGCTCCAGGCGTTCAACTCGGGCGCTGTTTCGATAAGTCCGCAAGCGACGATGCGCGCCCGGCCGCGTCGCCACCTGCAATTCTTTCGTGGCTCTTGCCTCGGCACTCTCAGGAGTAGCTCCAGCAGCAGCAGTCTCATCACGCGCCGCGGCTTCCGCATGGGCAAGCGTGCTTCGCGTTGTGTGACGCTCGCGTAAACGCAGGCCGACGCTTCCCAACACGAGCAACAAAACTACAACCGCCGCGGCGATCCAAAGCGGTCGCCGACCGATCTGCCTGAAGGGGGGCACGACTGCGCGAGCGGGCGACACGACCGGCGCACCCAACTCCCGACGATAGGCCAGCAAAACGCGCGCTGCCAACGTCTCGGGTGCCTTCAAGGACTTCATTTCCGCCGCCAGTTCGCTGAGGCAACTCGTGAGAGTTTCCTCATCATGAAGCTGCCGCGCGCAAACTCTGCACTCCTTGACGTGGTCGCGAGCAGACTGGCTCAAACCACGGCCACTAGCGCCGGGCGATTTCCGGTACAGCAATTCAAAATCCTGGCAGTTCATGCGAAACACCTCGCGGACCTGGTTGTGACGGGCGCGCTCTCCGGCTCATGGACCAGTCGTAATTTCTCGAGTAGTAAGGCGCGGGCGCGATGCAGTCGTGAGCGCACGGTGCCGACGGCGCACTGCAAAATCTCGGCGGCTTCAACATAGGGCAACTCCTCGAGGTCGCAAAGCACCACGACCTCGCGATACTTTTCCGGCAACGCCAGAACGGCCCGCCGGATTGTCTCGATTCGCTCCCTACGCGACAGTTCGTCCAATGGACCAGCCACAAGCAGGGTTGTTTGACCAGAGTCTTGACCACTCTGCGCCTCCTCTGACATGGCCACGTAAAACCGCTCGCGCCGCTGTCGTCGCAAAACATGATTCCGCGCAACGCCGATGAGAAACGCGTTCAGCGAACCACGAGCCGGATCAAAACTGTGACCCTCCTTGAGCAGCACCATGAACACTTCCTGGGTGACATCCTCGGCAACCGTCTGCGATCCACACATTTGAAACGCAAAGCGATAAACGCTCTGCTGACTGCGCCGGTATAACTCGCTCAACGCTCCTTCATCTCCAGCCTGTAGCGACTGAAGCAATTCCCTGTCGGAAGAATCTGTGTGTGCTGCCATGTGCGAATCCGCCCGCGGCGTTGCGTCACTGTTAATTCGCGTGACAGGGCTGGAAAGTTCCAATATTACTGGTGAAGCTAAATAACCAGGTACAACCAGGGTGTGCGAAATCGTCTGTGCTCCTCTGCACAGAAGGGTCATGGTCTAGTCGCTACCTGCATCGGGAAATTTCCTGCGAAACTCCGGCGAGCGCCGGCGCAGCTCAAGCCAGTCTGAAAACAACTCCGGCGACTGCAACCAGAGGCTTAACCACTGCGAGACTTCCCTCGCCTGCTCACGCTCGCCTTCAGCAATGATTCGGCTACGCGCTCGCAGGGACGAATCCTCCCGCGCCGCGCTTACGACCGCCCGCAAATCAGCGCGTGCCTTGTCGTCGCTGTTGCCACCCAACTCGAGACGCCTCGCTTCGATCTTCACCAGCGAAGCGAACGCCGCCGCCAGACCGGAGAAGTCGAGCGATTCTGAAAAACTTTGCGCGGCCAAAATCTGTTCGCGCCACTCCAGGTCACAGGCAAATACTTCCCGGTGTCGCAGGACAGCGCCCTCATCGGCAACGACACGCGCAATCGCGGCGGGACTCGCCAACGCTCCGTCACCAAACTGCTCCAACAATGCCCGCTGGATCTGCCTGAGTTCGTGCGCGCCGACTGACTCGCAGTCCAGCGCTTCCCAAACCTCGATGATTAGGTCGTTCCTAGTTCGCGATTTCCAGCGGCTTGCAAATGGCTTGGGCATTTTAACGTTCCGGTTTCCAGCAATCCGTAAAGTAACACTGAAACTCACCCAAGGTTAATCGACCTCCTGACACCGCGGGCACATACTTTCCGGGGACCGCCGGCGCATACTTTCCTGGGAGCGCGGGCGCCCTCGCCCGCTTCCTTCCCAACACTTGAGACCGGCACGTCCCAACGTCTCCCTTCTCCATCTGCGGGCGCGGGCGCCCGCGCTCCCAGTTGCTCACGCTAATACAGCAAACCATTTTTCCCCTGGACCTGCGACCTGGAACCTAAGGACCCCAGGACCTGGGAGCGCAGGCGCCCCCGCGCGCTTCCTTCCCAACACTCGAGACCGGCACATCCCAACGTCTCCCTTCTCCATCTGCGGGCGCGGGTGCCCGCGCTCCCAGTTGCCCACGCTAATACAGCAAACCGTTTTTCCCCTGGACCTGCGACCTGGAACCTAAGGAACCCTGGGACCTGGACCGCGGGCGCATACTTTTCTGGGACCGCGGGCGCCCTCGCCCGCTTCTTTCCCAACACTCGAGTCCAGCAGGTTCCCAGACCACATCAACTCAACGCCCCCATTCTCGCTTTACCTGTATAATCATTCCTCTCGTCATCAATTGCGCAAGCGGCCGTTTCCAGGGGTTTTCAAACATGCTTCCCGACGCCCAGATAGAAACCGTTGCACCCGCCGAGCCTGGTATCACTCTCCCAGACGCACGCGCCCTGCTCGCTCGTATCGCCGGAGTGTTGGCGACAAAACCATTCGTCCCGCATCCGCTTTTTCGCAACGGACATGCGCAAACCATCGGTGCCTACCTCTGGCCGCGTCGCTTTCGTTTTCATGCCGACGCGGACGAAGAGCGTCTGTTTGCAGTAGCGCCGGATGTGAAAGTTTTGGCCCACTGCCGCTGGCAAAAGGACCGCCACGCGCATCCCACGATCATCGCCTGGCACGGCATCGAAGGCTCTACGGCTTCAAACTATATGCAGGCAATGGCTGAGAAAGGGTTTCGCTCCGGCTTCAATATCATCCGCGTGAACTTCCGCAACTGCGGCGGTACGGAACACCTGACTCCTACGATCTATCATGGCGGCTTGAGCGCGGACCTGCGAGCGGTGGTGAAAGAGTTACTGGAACGGGACCAACTCACGCGCGTGTTTTTAGTTGGGTTCTCGCTCGGTGGAAACCTGGTACTGAAACTCGCCGGTGAATACGCCGATAATCCGCCGCGCGAAATTCTTGGTGTGTGCGCCGTCTCGCCCTCGGTGGATCTCAGCGGCGCCGCCGACCTCATCATGCAGCGCTCGAACTGGCTCTATCATCGCGACTTCATGCGGCGTCTTAAAAATCGCATCCGCACGAATCACCAACTCTATCCGGAGATTTATGATCTGACGGGTTTGCAGGAGGCGCGTACCATCAAGGAGTTTGACGATCGGTTCACTGCGCGCGCACACGGCTTCGCGAGTGCCGATGACTACTACTACCGTTCGAGCGCCTTGCGCGTCGCCGCACAAATCCGAATTCCCACTTTGATCATCCACGCCCAGGACGATCCGTTCATTCCCTTTGCGCCGCTGCTTGATCCGGTGATCACAAACAATCCCTACATCCTACTGCTCGCTCCCGAACAGGGCGGCCACGTCGCCTTCGTCTCCGCGAGTCCCGAAGCCGGCTCGGACCGCTTCTGGTCCGAAAACCGCGTCCTTGAATTCTGCCAACTCGTAAACGAAACTTCGCCGCACCTTCCTCCACACACTTCCCCGTAAGCGGCTACGCGTTCCTTTGCGTCCACTTTGCGCCCGTGCGAAAGAAGCTTTTATCGGGCTTGCCTTACTTCTCGATCTTCTTGAGTAATCTTAACGCGTGGTTGCGGGCGATGAGGGGGATGTGTTCGTCGGTGGAGAGGTCGTGCAGGAGTGGGATCAGTTGCTCCGGGTCCGAAAAGCCATTGCGTTTGAGTTGGAGTTCAAACTCCTCCATCAACTTCGGCGCGTTCAAGGGCTGCAGCTCGCGCGCGAGGGAAATGTCGAAGATAAGGATCGCCTGGTCCGCGATGCGCCGATACTCGTTGACGAGGGCGAACGCATCCTTATTGTTGGACCAGTTGAATTCGGCGGTGCGCTGGTGTCCGCCGCGCTCCAACTTCAAACGCATGGTGCCGAGATGGGGGAACTGCCGGTCAGACTGGTAGTTTTCATCGGAATCGAGAAAGTGCAGGCTCTGCCACAAACTCGAAATTCGCGTCCACGCCGCCGCGGAGAGTTCCACCGGCTCCTCGTAAACGGTCTCGTCATTGAGTCGTTCAAACTTAATCACGCCGCGGCCGTTGGCATCGTGTTCGATACGAATGTGACGCACGTAAAACTGCGGCTGCGTGAATTCATAAAAGTAACGCGCGGGATCGATCTCCGGCAGCCTGGCGGGTGCCGGTGCCGGACTGGCGGCGGCGGGAGTTGCGGGACGGACGTTCTGTTTCACCCCTGGCGTTTGTTGCGCGACAGCAAAAACCGCCGCGCTGAAAAGCAGGAACGCAGCGGGGAGCAGCGGCAGAAGTTTCGTGTTTCCGTTTGCCATCAGACGATCGTGCCGCGTCATTCTAACCAAAGCAGACGCTTAAGCAAATCCAGGATAAAGGCGCAACGAAAACAGCCCCGGACTTACGCGGATCAGAATGCTGAAACAATTTGGCGGGGAGAACTTCTTGTCCGTGGGAGGCCGCTCGGAGGCGCAACTGCTATTCGAAGCGGACGGAGACTAGTTTCGAGACGCCCACTTCCTGCATGGTGACGCCGTAAAGGGCACGCGCCATTTCCATCGTCCGCTTGTTGTGAGTGATGACGATGAACTGGGTATTGACGGACATCTGGGCCACCTTGTCGGTGAAGCGACCCACGTTTGCTTCATCGAGCGGCGCGTCGACTTCGTCGAGCAGGCAGAAGGGCGAGGGCCGGTAATGAAAGATGCCGAGTACCAGGGCGAGCGCGGCCATCGCCTTCTCGCCGCCGGAAAGCAACAGAATATTTTGCAGACGCTTGCCGGGCGGTTGGGCGATCACGTCGATGCCGGCTTCGAGCACGTCGTCACCTTCAATCAAACTCATTTCGCCTTTGCCGCCGCCGAACAGCTCCTGGAACAGCTCGCTAAAGTTTTTATTAATCTGCTCAAACGCATGCCGGAAACGCTCGCGCGAACGTCGCTTGATTTCGCGCAGGGCTTCCTCGGTAGAGGCAATGCTATCGATGATGTCCTGGCGCTGCGTCGACAGGAACAACAGGCGCGCTTCGTTTTCCGCCAGTTCTTCGAGGGCCATCATATTGACGCCGCCGAAGCCTTCGATCCGGGCCCGCAACTCGTCCACACGCGCCTGGGCCGTTTCCAGATCAAACTCGTCCGCCAAAGGCTGCTCGCGCGCCAGATCCGCGAGCGACTGATTCAACTCAGCGGCGCAATTTTCCCTGACGAACGTGAGGCGCGCCTGCGCTTCCGCGCGTTGCACTTCGATGCTCGCGCGCTCGTCGCGCACTTCCGCCGCATGCTTATTAAGCTCGGATAGTTTCACCGCAAGCGCATCCGCTTGTTGGCGTGCTTCCGCGAGCAGCACAGTCAACGCCGCAATCGATTGCTCTTCCTGTGCGCGCTCCGCCGCGACCGTGCCGGCCTGACGTTCCAGTTCCGCGATCGACTCGCCCAACTCTTCCATGCGTCCGGTCATTTCCAGCAACTCGAGACGATGACGTTCGACGCGAGCGGCGAGGTCGGCGTACTCGGCTTCCATGCGACGCAATTCAGCGGCAGTACTGCGCCGGCGTTCGGTAGCCGCGGCCGCGGCTGCCCGTTGCTCGCCGAGTCCTTCGCTTTCGTTCTCGGCGGCGCGACGCGCCTCGGTCAACGCAATCGTGGCAGTGTTCACCAAACTGGTGGCAGCCAGGCGCGCCGCCTCTGCTTCTTCGGCTTCCACAATCGCAGTGGCGCGCCGGCGTCGGACCTCGGCGGATTCCTGTTCCACTCTGGCAGCCTCATCGGCAACCACGCGCATGTGTCGTTCGGCGCGTTCGATTTCATTTTGCAGGCCGGTCGCCCTTAGTTCGCGAGCCATCGCCTCGCGCTCTTCGCGGCCAATCGCTTCGTTCAAGATCAGTACCGCATCCTCGAGGCCGACCAGATTCACACGCGCCTTCGTCGCCAGTTCCTCGGCGGAAACCGACTCGCTACGCAGCACGGCTTCGCGCGCTTCGAGTTCACGCAGTTCGCGCTTGAAGGTCAGCAGGCCCGCGCCTTCTTCGACCGCCCGCGCATCACCGGCACTAACAAACTGCCCACTCGCTACCCAGTCGCCGTTGAGCGTGACGAAAACTTCTCCCGTCCGCAGCGACTTGGTCATCGCCTCATCGAGATTCGTGGCGAGTCGCGCGTTCATTTTCTCGGGCAGGGTGCGAGTGAGTACGGCGAGCAACTCACGCGGCGCTCCCAGTAGATCCGCAATCTTTAGATCCTCGGCAATGGGTTCTTCGGCAAATGAGAGCGTGAGAGCGGAACGTTCCGCGACGTCGCAGGCGAGCGCATTAATCTCGTCGCTGCCGCCATGAAGTCCGGCAACCAGAAAGCTGGCCCGACCGCCGTTGTTTTCGCGCAACCATTGTGCGGCGCGCGTGGCGTCATCCGGAGTCGGCACCACGATCGATTGCAGGGACGAACCGAACACACCCTCGACGGCGCGTTCCCATTTCGCATCGACATTGAAAGCATCAGCCAGCGTACCGATGAAATGGAAATCGCGGGGTGCGCTATCAGCGGAGAACAGCAACTGCACCGCGCCGGAATAGTAAGCGCGACGAGCGTCGAGTTCCTGCAAACTTTCGAGGCGATGTTTGGTGCGCGAATATTCGTCGCGTACGCGCGTCAACTCCGCTTCAGTGTCGCTGACTGACTCATGACCCTGGACCACCGCATCGACGGCGCGTTCGCGTTCGGCCTGCAGGGCGGCGACGTGTCCGCGCGCCGTGTTGATTTCTTTACTAAAAACGTCCGCCTCTTCCTGACGTTCGAAGTGTTGGACGGCAGCGCGTTCACCTTCCCGCGCGAGGCCCTCGGCCTGAACGCCGAGCCGTTCGAGCGTGCCTTCGAGTTGGCGCGCAATCTCGCGCAGACGTTCGGCGACCGCGGTATGCTTCAGCAAGTCCGCGCGCGCCGCTTCAATCTCCGCCTCAGCGGCGGCTGCGGTAGTGAGCTTACCGGCGTAGGACTCTTCCGCATCTTTCAGACTCGCCACACTTAACTCAGCTTCGGCTTGCAGTCTCGCGTCGTCTTCCTGAAGGCGCGTGCATTCGGCTTCAACCAGGAGCAGGCGTTCCGAGAGCGCGTCAATTTCCGCGCTCACCTGGTTCTTTCGTTTATCGAGCGAAACGACTTGTTCCTGTTGGTAAACCAATTCGCGCGCCTGGCGGTCGCGACGCAGCACCGCCTCGGCAGCCGCCGCGCGGGTGGCAGTTAGATCGTCTTCCGTTTTGCGCGCTTCGTGGGTGGCGCCACGGGCAGCTGCTTCCTGTTGCTCGAGCTCAGCGGCCACGCTGCGTTCACGCTCGCTCGCTTCCTGCAACTTCGCGAGAGTTTCATCCAGCAGCGTTGTCAGCTTGCGATCTTCGGCGACGTAAACATGTCGCAACAGCTCGCGTAACTCCTCGCGGAAAACCTGGTAACGCCGCGCCTTGGCCGCCTGCCGGCGCAGACTGTTTACCTGACGATCGATTTCAGAAATGATGTCCGAGATGCGAGAAAGATTCGAGCGCGCGGAATCGAGTCGTGTTTCGGCGGCGCGTTGGCGCACGCGAAACTTGGTGATGCCGGCGGCTTCTTCAATAATCGTGCGGCGGTCCATCGGCTTGGCCGAAAGTATCTGGCCAATGCGCCCCTGCTCGATGATGGCATAGTGTCCGCCGGCTAGCCCAGTTCCCGAGAAGAGATCCTGAATGTCGCGCAGACGGCAAGGTCGATCGTTCAGCAGGTATTCACTTTCGCCGGAGCGATAAAGCCGGCGCGTCACCGAAACCGATTCGCCGGGTGCAAACTCCAGCGCCAGATTGCGCCGGCGCCAGTGACGTTTGTGCGGTCCGCGCGGCGACGCAGCAATCTCAGCAGTCGCCTCGGCAGCTCCCTCAAGAGAAACAACAGAGCCTGTTTCGGAAGTTGGGCTCTCGGCTATTGTCGCGGCTATTGTCGCATTGGCGAGTTCGGCTTCAGGCGTGGCAACTTCAACGACATCCGCGGGGGCGACCGCCTGAAGATCCACCAGTTGTTCATCGATCTGTTCGAGGGTGGAGTCGATGTCTTCGATGTCAGGCTCTGACTCGATTACTTCGTCGCGCACCATGTGCATGACCACTTCAGCCATGCCGCTCGGCGCACGGTTGCGCGAGCCCTGGAAAATCACGTCCTGCATGGCACCGCCGCGCAGGTGTTTAACTCGTTGTTCGCCTAAAACCCAGGCAATCGCGTCCGCGACATTGCTCTTGCCGCAGCCGTTGGGCCCAACAATGGCGGTAATTCCTTCACCTGTGAAGAGAATTTCGGTGTAGTCCGCGAAGGATTTGAAGCCGGTAATCTCGAGACGTTTGAGTTTGAACATGCGGAAATCGTCTGTGTTTGCCTAAACGAATACCCAAAATACCGAATTCGGAAGGGCTATGCACGGGCGTGCCAATATAAGTGCGGTTTGCTTAGAATGTCAACTAAAACTTGAGGTTACGGAACTTTAATGATGCAGTGATGATGTTAAGCTCCCAGCGCTTAAGACTGGCGGTTTTTTCCGGCTACTGTGTCCCGGAAGGCTTCTGAGTCAGCAGGTACTGAATGCCTTTGCGAATTCCGTCTTCGGTGGTTACTTCCGGTCGCATTTGCCGGCCATTCAGGAGCACGGTCGGCGTGCCGTTAATCCCAAGTTCAGTGGCTGCCGCATCGTCGGCTTCGATCCGCAGCTTCACTTGCGGACCGTCCATATCGTTTGCGAAACGGCTGGTATCCAGGCCCAGGTCCGAGGCAAACTTGATAAAGATAGTTTTCGGGTTGATGTCTTCGACCCATAACCCCTGGTTCTCATAAAGCAGGTCATGCATCTCCCAGAAGCGGCTCTGCATCCGCGCAGCCTCGGCTGCCTGTGCGGCGGTGAGGGCATTTTTGTGAATGCCGTTTAGCGGCAAATTTCTGAACACGAAATTGAGGTTGGGACCAAACTCCTGCTTCAGCTGCTTGAGCGCCGGATGCAACGCGCCACACGGCGGACACTGGTAATCGCCAAACTCTTCGAGCGTGACGACGACTCCCTGCGGCGGATTCTGTGGTACCGCAAGCGAAGTTGTTGGCGACGGCGCAACCGTTGCGAACGACTCACGCGCCGGCCGAGGCCGCATCAGGAAATATACACCGAGGCCGGCGATGACAAGCACGAGCGCGATGATCAAGAACGGAAGAGAGCGTTGCATCTAGTTGGAAACCCACGAGCCGGCTGCGAATGATTGATGTCGAAAAAATAATCTAACACATCGCCCACGATGCTGGCAGCGCGGACATCTGGTCTGATGACGCAACGAGAACGCCGACAGGATGTCAGCGCTCCCAGCGACTGCTGCTACCCGAAGGTGACACTAACCATTGCTTGCTCTTTTTTCTTTACGGGACAACCACCAGCGCTGTTGGCTCGCGGGTTAAGGCACGAGCTCGCGACGCGTGTAAAGCAGCAAGTCGACCCCGGGACGCAAGGGGAAGCTACCGGCGGGATTAAATCCCGATTGGACCAGTTGGTAGCGATCGCCGAAATTAGTCTGCACTTCCGCCGCCTGATCCGAGCGGGCGATGATGATGGGCTCGGTAGACGGTGACATGTGTCCGAAGTAACCGACGCGCTTGTAATTCCGCAGGTACCAGGGCAGCGGCCAATAGTCCTGCGAAACAATTGTGATTCCCGTTTCATTTCCCTGAGGAGTTCGCTGAGCGATGTTGTTGATTAGATCGATTAGCTTCAGCGTCTCTCGTCGCGTATGGGCGTAAACGTAAACGTAATACCGATTGTCGTTGTCGTAGTTGAAAAAGTTGAGATCGACTGTTTGATAGCCGGGAATAAAAGTTTTTCCATGCACTTCGCTGGCCGTCAACGCTTTCAACAAACCAGGCCAGGGAGTAGTCGAGGCCACTTGCTCAAAGATTCTCGCGATGCCCGGCAATGGTCCAATCGCGACCAACAGAATTGCCGCCAGGGCCAGCCAGCGCGCGCTTTCGCCTAGTTGATACTCGCGCAGTTTTTCGTACGTCCATTGCAGCGCCACGCCGCTGGTGAGTGCGAGCGGCACCAGGAAATTCAGCGCCAGCCACGGCGTCTTGTAACCAATCAACGAATACGCCCCGAGCAAACCAAAGGCCCAGAGGGCGGAAAAGATCGCAAAAGATTTCGCCGGGCGCAGAACCGTGAGCAGCGCGCCGCAGGTTCCCAACAGCAACAGCGGCGACTCCTGCAGCAACAACCACCAGAGGTAAGTTGCAAAGGGATGAAGATGGTCCTTCTTGCCGGTCCTGGTCCAAAACTGAAAAGTGCGCAGTGAATCGTAAACACCCTGCGGAAAGTTGGTGAAGAAGGACGAGTAGAAAAAAATATTAACGGCGATGAAAACGAGCAACGCGATCACGAGCCAAAGCGTCAACGTTGATCTGCCCCTGGCGCGCGTAACAAAGTTACCCTTCGTTTCTTGTTTACCTTGCTGCTTCTTTTTCTTTCCTCGTCCGCCGGGCTGAGAACGCGCGACAACTTGGCGATAGCCCTGCGTAAGTACCAGCGCGATCATGAGCACTGCCGCTGAGATCATCGCCGTTTCTTTGGTGGCAAAAAGCAAACCCGCGCACAGCGCTGCGGCTACCAGAAAAAGCGGATGCGGATCGTCGTAAAATTTTAATGCGGCAACCACGATCGCGAGCGTGAAGAAAACGAACTGCGTCTCATGAATGAAGTAACGCGAAAGGTAAATGGCGCCTGGCGAAATGGCCAGCAGCGAGGCGGCGCCGAGGGTAGCAATGGTTCCCAGGTGGCGACGCAGAGTCAGCACCAGCAGGATTGTCGCAATGCCAAACAACGCGGGCACCATCCGTACCGCGACGTCTGTCAGGCCATACTTGTCCTGCGCGCCGATGCCAAACAGGCCTCTTACAATCCACGGGAAGATCGCGGCAAAATAGTAGAGCGTGGGACCGTGGTAATTTTGCGGATCGTAATGGTAGCTCCCCTCCCGCACCAGCCGGGCCAAAAAGTTCCCGTTAACTCCTTCGTCGTGGTGAAACGGAACCAGGCCGAGATCGTAAAGCCGCAAAAAAGCAGCCACCAGAACGATCGACGCGCTCGCGATCATCCAGGTGCGTTCAGTCATCACTCCCGTCACCGGCGCGTCGCTCGGCGCGCTGCCCGTAGTCGCGGCGGCGTTTGACTGTTTACGGTTTTGCGATCTGGTAGAGACGGTACCCACCGACTTCTCCTGCAGGTTTGAAATTAGAAAAGAACTGCTCGTTGACGGTCATCAGGTTTCGTTCCAGCGGACTCACGACCACGTAATCGACGTCGTATTTTTCCAGAATCGCGCGTGCATCAGGCGCGCCGGCATAAACTCTTTTGATCTCCGCTTCCCGGGGCGCAAACTCAAGACCGTGGGTCCAGACATGGCCGGGATAACCCATCAATGAGCGCCGGCCTGTCAAAAACACGGGATGATTGTGGACGGGCGCATGGACCACCAGCGCGCGCGAGGGGGTTTGCTGTTTGATCAACTCGCCAAACCGTACCCCGTCAGCATTGAATACCTCATCGCGATTCGAGCGCAAGACGATTGCGGCGACATCCAACGCACCGGCCAAGGTTACGCAAACCAGCAGCCCGACCGCGATGGGCCGTTGCACTCCGCCCTGGCGCCAGAGTCGCGCGAGCAACAAAGCCACCAACGGCGCCGACGCCAGCCACCAGTAAAACAAGACCTTGATGTTGTCCCAAATCCACGGCGCCATCTTAAGAACGTTGGGAACAAGGAAGCAAAGCGTAAACGGCAAAAAGAAGATCAAGAGCCGGCGGGAGACGAGTGGACGATCATCGCGCCGCCAAAGGATTGCCGCCACCGTCAAAGGTATGAACAGTCCGGTGTTCTTGAGCCAGAACCAGACCACGTTTTCCTGTCCGTGGTCCCAGCCAAACTCCCACGCGAAAAACTTCTCGGCAGCGACCGCGCTATCGTGAGTGGACCACCACATCTGCGGGAGAGCGATCAGCGAAGCAACCACGGCGAAGGTTATCCAGTCGCGCCAACGTCGCTGCAGCAACGCCAAACATCCGCCCACCACCATCACGACGACAAACGAATGAGCGTGCACCAGCGGCAAGAGTCCAGCGACGAGCCCGGCCGCAATCATCCGCCGGACGGAAAGGGGAACAGACGAAAAACAGGAACGCAGGTGCGCCGCAGGTTGCGGATCGATCTCGGCTTCTTTCCGCTGCCGCGACTTCTTCCCTTTCCCCTTTACTCCTCCTTTTCCCCGGTGGTCCAGTTCCCCCTTCAGTTCCTGCTCCTCTTCTTTTTCTGACAGCCACCACTGGGTAAAGACAATAACGGCGAGCGGCAACCCAAGAAGAAAACCGCGTTGCGGCACCAGGAGAGTTGAAACGGCATTGCCCCAGCGCCAGGTCGACTCAGGAATGACTGTAAACGACGGCGGGAGACTCCTAAGAACGCTCATCAAGCCGCCGGTGTTTTGCTTTCTGAGTTCGTTCCAGAGAAAGATCCAACCGAACCCGCCGCTCAGAAAAACAATTATCGGGGTGAGAATCGCCGCCAGTTTGTCGCGCAAAAGTACCAGCGCCCAACGATGCAACAAGCCGACAAACGCGAGGCCTACGACAAAATTTTCCAGGAACATCGACTGCCGGAGGCTGGCGCCGCAACGCACAAACATCGCCGAGATGAAATCCGTCAAGAACGGATAAGTGAAACGAACGCCGGCGAAGGTGGGGTCGTCAGGTGGAAAATTATTGCCAAAAGCGAAGCTCGTGATGACGCTCAGGTGAAAAGGCAAATCGCCAAAGTTGTTCCGCACTCCGGTAAAGATTCCCTCGGGTGCTTCAATCATCGCGCGCTGAAAAGTCTGCCAGAGAACAGCGGCTGCTACCGCGTAAAAAACGATGTAACCAAACTGCGGACCGCTGGGCTTGAGATATCCGCGGCGAACCGCGCGACCGGTCAGGCGCAGGTCGTACTGGACCAGCGTCCGGCGATCCTGGTTCGTCAAGACGAGGAGAGCTGAAAAAACTACCAGCAGCAACGCGAGTGTGATCGTTAAGGGCGTGAGTCCGAGAAATGAGGCGATGACAAAGCCGAAAAGTCCGAACACCGCAATGCCGGTGCACGCGCCGGCGCAGAGACGCGCGGCGAACGGAGCGCCTTCATCGTAAAGGTAACTGGCCAGTGTGCCGCTGGCTGTAACGAGCAGGACTACCGCTAGCGAGATGAACACGCAATCAACAACGGAACTCAAGCACCGGCAAGCGGTCTTTCCGTTTGGTCCTTTAAGCAGAGATCGATTTTACGTCGCCGGGATTATACGCGAAATTCTAAAGCAAACTGTTACTTTGCGTGGGCCCGCAAACGCAAGCTGGTGAAGAGGCGGCCCGTTTGCGCCACAGATTATTTTCGGTTAGTTTCAAAGCTGAGGAAATCAACGAATGTTACGAGCTGGTATTGTTGGCTTGCCCAATGTAGGCAAGTCTACGCTTTTCAATGCGCTGACGGCGCAAACCGCGGCCCTCGCCGCCAACTATCCCTTCGCGACTATCGAGCCGAACGTCGGCGTGGTCGCCGTACCCGACGAGCGACTCGAGCCGCTCGCCAAACTGGTGAAGACTACTGTCATCGTCCCGGCCACCGTCGAGTTTCTCGATATTGCCGGACTCGTCCGCGGTGCTTCCAAGGGCGAAGGACTCGGAAACCAGTTTCTGGCAAACATCCGCGAGACTGACACGGTCGTGCAGGTGGTCCGTTGCTTTGCTGACGACAGCGTGATTCACGTGGAAGGTTCCGTCGATCCCGCACGCGACATCGAAACAATCCAAATCGAACTTGCGCTTGCCGATCTCGCGACCGCCGAACGCCGCCGCGACAAGGCGCAAAAAAACATGAAGGGCGGAGACAAAACTGCCCGCGCTGAACTGGCGGTGTTGGAAAAACTTCTGCCGGTCCTGGAACAGGGCCAGTCTGCCCGGACCGTCTCTCTCACCGACGATGAGCGAACAGTGGCGCGCGACTTCTTCTTGTTGACCATGAAGCCGACGATCTACGCCGCGAATGTCGACGAAAACACGCTGGCGAATCCGGAAGCAAACGCGAGCGTGCAGGCGGTACAGAAGATTGCCGCCGCTGAAGCCGCCGAGTGCCTGGTAATCTGCGCGCAACTCGAAGCGGAACTAGTTTCCCTCCCGCCCGAAGAACGTGAAGAGTACTTGAAGAGTCTCGGTGTATCAGGCAGCGGCGTCGATCGTCTCATCAAGAGCGCGTACCACCTGCTCGGCTTGATGTCGTTTCTGACGGCAGGAGAAAAGGAAGTGCGCGCGTGGACCATCCCGCAGGGCACGCGCGCGCAGCAAGCCGCCGGCACAATTCATACGGATATCGAAAGAGGATTTATTCGCGCGGAAATAGTCGGCTATGAAGACCTGCTGCGCACTGGTTCAACTGTCGCCGCGCGCGAACAGGGTCTGGCGCGATTGGAAGGCAAGGACTACCTCATGCAGGAAGGCGACGTCGTTCACTTTCGCTTTAACGTGTGAGTTCGTTGCGAACTCGAGCAAAGACTTCCTGGGCACTGCGCAGAGTTTCGTGTGCTTCAGAATCGCCCGGCTTCATCACTACTAACTCTCTTGCAGAGTCACGTTCTTGAAGAGCTTTCAAGTATGCTCCAAGCTTGTCAGCAGTCATGCGAGGCTCGCGATTATCTCGTATCTGTCTTTTCAAAAACAGCCGCAGCGACCGTTCGAATCGGTCCATTTGTTCCTTCTGAGTCATTGAGGCTCCAGCGGCGAAGGCTATCTACAATTAAGTCACGGTACGGAGGCCCACCCACCAGAATCAGTGTTCGTCATCGGGCTGCTCCCTCCATTACGTCCCTCCTTGATAATTTCAATCAATGAGGCCAGCCTGAGATCAGTATTAACCTGCGACTCAGCAAGTTGGGCGAATCGCTCTTCGTTACGGGAGAATTGTTGTTCGTTCCGAGCAAACTTCTCCTCATTCGCAATTTGGAGATCAAATGCTGGTTTATCATTCTCTCGTGCTCACGAAGTTGTTCACGAAATTGTTTCCGAGCACCATAGCCTGCTCTGACTAAAAGCATTGCTACTCTTTCTATTCTGTCGGGTCGTGCTTCTGGGGTCATTGCCGTTGTCGTTGGACCGGGAGTACCGCGCTCCAAGGTTCTAAAACAATTACGGCTGGGTGGTCAAGAGGATTGAAAGATTCTGAGCGTAGCGGCTGATACAAGAGTTGTGGCAAGGCCTCTTGGCGAGGCCTGCCTGCGAATTACCGCAACACGGCGCGGATGCCAACGAGGATCAGATAGCAGATTGCCACTACGACTGCGAGTTTGATCAGCATCACGGCGATGCCGAAGAGAATGCCGATAATACCGAGCGTTATGCCCGCGGCGGCGAAGACCAGGGGGATGCCGACCACCAGCACAAAAATTCCCAGCAGGATGATGCCCACTATTCTCAAGACGTCGGTTGCTTCTTTCATCGTTTCGTCCCTCAATCTTTCCGCTTTACGGCTTTGGATTTACGCGCCCTATTTGCGTTCGGTTGGCTATACGAAGATATCCCGGGCCGCGTTCCCGGAAGATCGCTACAAATTCCGCTGGGTAGTCGCGCGACGGAACAGTTTCGGCGATAATCCCAGACAGTCATAAATCATGGCGTATTCAACCACAGGAAATCTTTTTAGCAAATCGCCCACGGCCGATGTGGCGCAACCGTCAGCTCCGCTCGCTGAACGAATGCGACCGCGCTCGTTGGTCGAGTTTGTGGGCCAGAGTCACCTCGTCGGTGAAGGTCGCATTCTGCGCCGGCTCCTCGAAGGTTCCGCCAACCTGCCGTCATTAATTCTGTGGGGCGCGCCGGGCACCGGCAAAACTACCCTCGCGCGGCTGCTCGCGGAAAAATCGGAGGCACGCTTTATTGCCCTGTCAGCTGTTTTTTCCGGAGTAAAGGACCTGCGTGCCGCGATCGCTGAAGCGCGTCACGAACGACAGTTTGGCGCCCGCACAATTCTCTTCATCGACGAAATTCATCGTTTCAACAAAGGACAGCAGGACGCACTGCTGCCCGCAGTCGAGAACGGAACAGTCACGCTGATTGGAGCGACTACCGAGAATCCCTCGTTTGAACTTACCGGCGCGCTCTTATCGCGTTGTCGCGTACTGGTTCTTAATCCACTCGCGCCGGATGAAGTGAAAACTATTCTGCAGCATGCGCTGACAGATACTGAGAAGGGTCTCGGAAAATTGCAGCCGGTAATTTCGGATGAGACCCTGGAACGTCTGGCCAGCTCCGCTGGTGGTGACGCGCGCGTGGCGCTAGCGGCGCTTGAAGCGGCGGTCGAGTCCACCACTCCGGACAACAGCGGTGCGCGACTGATTTCCGGCGACACAATGATCGAAGCTCTGGGCCGCGCACATTATGCTTACGATAAAGGCGGTGAAGACCACTACAACCTGGCATCGGCGTTGATCAAGTCGCTGCGCAATTCCGACGTGGACGCTGCGCTTTACTGGCTGGCGCGAATGATTGAGGGTGGCGCGGATCCGATTTTCATCGCACGCCGGCTATGCATCCTGGCTTCCGAAGATATTGGACTCGCTGACCCGCAGGCGATGGTCCAGGCCGCCGCCGCCGCCGATATTGTCCAACTAATTGGACTGCCCGAAGGATTGTTTCCACTTTCGCAGGCCACCATCTACCTCGCGCGCGCGCCGAAATCAAATGCCGTCAAGAACTCTTATCACGCTGCCGTCGCCGACGCGGCAGAAACGGCTCGCGAGCCCGTACCGCTGCACCTGCGCAACGCGGTTACTCCATTGATGAAGCAGGTTGGTTACGGCCAGGGTTATCGTTACGTCCATAGCGATCCGAACGCGAAAGACGAGATGGAGTGTCTGCCGGAGTCCTTGCGAGGACACAAGTATTTTCAAGACGAGTAGGAGCCACTTCCTGTCTGTCCTGCCTGCGGGTTTCAAAACTTTTAGACCGAAAGGAAATGCCTGTCCAACTGGAACATGGTAGCGCCCAAAACGAACAAGGAATTGGCATTTCTGCATGAGCTCTTCATAGCCACGGACTGGGGTGAGCGATTTGCCGAACTGATAGATGAACACGTCAAGCTTCCCAAAGCAGGGCGAGCTCTGTACGTCGCAGCCGGCACCGGCGGTCACGCCATCGCCTTGCAGGAGCGCGCAGGCGCTTTGCAGTTTGTCTGTCTTGACGAGAATGAGGAGAGCCTCGAGCTGGCCCGCGTAAAGGCAAGCGCGTTGAAACTCGCAACTGAGTTTCGTCAGGGAAAGCCCGACCAGCTGCCATTTCCGGATGATCAGTTTGACCTGGTGGTAGCGGACGGTTCGCTCGTCCATAGCGAACGGATGCCGCGTGTGATTGCGGAACTCATCCGCGTCGCGGCGCCCGGCGCGACCGTGGCAGTCGCGCTCCCTACCCTCTCGAGCTTCGGAGAATTCTTTTCCATCTATTGGGAAGCGCTCCACAACCGCGGACTATTAGATCATGAGGCTGACGTGGAAAGTTTGATAACCACCCTACCGGCAGTATCGTTTCTGGAGGAGTTGGCTGGAGCAGCGGGGCTAATTGAAGTGGCCAGCTGGACTACGATCGAGGAATTCGCTTACGAGTCGTCGGAGAAGTTTCTCAATTCTCCCTTGATCGCGGACTTCCTAACGCCGATTTGGCTCGAAACCCTGCCAGCTGATTCCGAACCAGAGGTCGTCACAGAGCTGGCCCGGCTAATAAACGAGGAACGGCACGAAGCCGAGTTTGCGCTAACGGTGAAAGCAAGCCTGTTGCTGGGACGGAAAGAGTTGAGCCAGTGAGGCGCGAGACTCAGAGGGCTACAACTTCACGCTCTTCTCTTTCTCAATTTGCGCTTCGCGGTCGGCTTCGTCGAGACCTTCCTTGAAGGCGCGTTTGCTTTGGCCCAACGACTTCGCCAATTGCGGCAAACGCGTAGCGCCGAACAATAAGAAAATCACGACCGCAATTACCAAAAGCTCGGGAGTTCCCAGTCCCCCAATGGCCAGCATAGTCTGATTCATAAGTCCTCTTTCCTGATTGATGCGGCGAGCCACAGCGAACCCATGCGGGTCACACTCTTACTCACCATTGTTTGATTCGTAGAAGAGATACTTCCTCCACGTCTCGTCGGCGCGACCGAGGTAGCGCATGATTTGGCGATTCACGTGTAATGAAAAACCGCGCGGCCGTCGCAGCAGATGCATGTCAGACTCTTCAGGCGTGCGATTTCCCTTTTTATGATTGCATTTCTTACAACACGCTACCAGATTATCCCATGATGACTCGCCGCCACGCGAACGCGGCAACACATGGTCCAGAGTTAACTCTGACGGCGCATGCTGCCGGCCGCAATACTGGCAAGTCGAATGATCGCGCAGCAGAATGTTTTTCCGCGATAGCGAACGGCGCTCAAAAGGAATATGCCGGTATTCGGTCAGACGAATGACCGAGGGTGCATGAATGGCTAGTCGCGCCGAATGCAGCATGTGACCGTTGTGTTCCTCTACGCGTGCGACCCCTTTAAAGATCATGACCACTGCGCGCCGTTCGTTGCACACATTGATAGGCTCAAACGATGCATTCAGCACTAAGACGCGACCAGTCATATAAAGCCGATATTACGCGAGCGTCCGAGGTAGTGACAAGTAGGATCTCGGGAAGACCTTCAGAGTGTGCTTTCCCTGCCTGCCGGTCGTCAAGCGGCGCGGTCAGGTGCGCGCAAAGTTGTCGGTGGCGGTTATCAGGGCAGCGATGATCCCCGGTTCGCTAATTGAGTGGCCGGCATCCGGAATGATGTGCAACTCGGCTTCCGGCCAGGCCTGGTGCAGTTCCCAAGCGCTCACTAACGGACATACCACATCGTAACGCCCTTGAACGATCACTCCCGGCAGGTGACGGATTTTTTCGACGTTTTCAATCAGGTAATTGTCGGTTGAGAAAAAAGAGTTGTTCATAAAGTAATGACACTCGATGCGCGCAAACGCAAGGGCAAATTCCGGGTCAGCAAATTTTTCAATCATGGCCGGATCGAAAAACAACTTCGAGGTACTTCCCTCCCAGATACTCCACGCGCGCGCCGCTTCCAGTCGAACGGCCTGATCGTCACTGGTCAGGCGGCGGTAATAGGCGCTGACCATATCGCCGCGTTCAGCCTCCGGAATCACTTTCACATACTCTTCCCAAACATCGGCGAAGATCGCCCCCGCGCCCTCCTCATAAAACCAGCGGATCTCTTGCGGACGACAGAGAAAAATTCCGCGCAAGACAAGTTCGCTGACGCGTTCCGGATGCGTCTCCGCATAAGCAAGCGCCAGCGTGCTGCCCCACGAACCACCAAATACTTGCCACCTCTCGATGCCGAGGTGTTCGCGCAACTGCTCGATGTCAGAAACCAGATGCCAGGTCGTGTTGTCCTCGAGACTCGCATGCGGCGTGCTCTGTCCGGAACCGCGTTGGTCAAACAGCACTACGCGGTAACGCTCGGGATCAAAGTATCGGCGGTAATCCGACACAATCCCGCCGCCTGGTCCACCATGGAGAAACACCGCCGGCTTGCCCCGCGGATTGCCCACCTGCTCGTAATAGATCTCATGAACAGGCGAGACCTGCAACCGCCCGGTATCGAACGGTGCAATTTCAGGGTACAGAGTTTTCATGTGCGCATCATACGAAGACTTGCGCCCACTTTGCTACTTCGCATTCCGGGCACACGAGTTTACCCGCGCTGATTTCCTATGCGAACTTTGCGAGCCTCCGGTTGTCCTTGCGACGATGAACTCAGTAGCGCAATGGTCGGGCGAGGGTGAGCACATAAACCTCCGCGGCACCTGCCTCCAATAAGGTCTGCGCACAGGACGAGACAGTGGCGCCGGTTGTGAAAACATCGTCGATCAGCAGTACTCGCTCACCCGCAACCATTGTCGGATAGTTTACCTGGAACGCGTTTGCCACAGTGTCGCGGCGGCCTTTCGCATCCATGCCGGCGCGGTGTCGGTTTGCATGGGAAGTACGCTGGAGACTTGTTTCGTCAAGCGGAAGCGAAGTGGCTCGGGCCAACTCAACTGCTATGACGAGTGCCTGATTGAAACCGCGTGCTCTTTCTCGTTCGCGATGCAACGGCACCGGAATGATGCGCGTCGCTCGATTAAGAGGAGCCTGGCTCTGGACTTTGAGCAGTTGTTCCGTTAGCACGCGACAGATGTGCGGTTCGTGTTTCAACTGCAGGACTGAAGCGCGCAAGGCAAGTTCGTAGACTCCACAGGCGCGGGCAGCAGTGAACGATTGTTCGTCGCAACGATGGCAGCGCACCAATTCGCGCTGTTCCGTAGCCACTGTTGCCGACGACAGTCGGCCGCACTTCCAGCAGGTCGTCTCGTCGTCCGTAAAGAGTTTTGTTTGCCCCCAGCACTTCGCGCAGGCAACTCCAAATGCGCGCGACTCGACGCTACAACCGCAAACAGCACAGGGCTGCGGGTACACGAGCGACAGCAACGAGTCGTAACAGAGACTGGCAGCGCGTTGCAGCATGATTTAGTCAAACAGTCCGCCGTTATAAAATGACAGGCACGTAAGCATGAGCCATTACAAACAAACCGGCCTCCCGAGTAGCAACTCAAGGAGGCCGTAATTATGCCAGCAAGAAAACCTAATTTCTATTCGTCGTCGTCGTTGAACAATCCGCGCTCCTGCAATTCCTGACATTGCACGCAGTGGCGCGCCCAAGGCACAGCTTCCAGGCGTTTCTCCGGCACCGCCTGGCCGCAGCGAATGCACTTACCGTAGCCGCTGTCGTCCATGCGCACCAGCGCTTCATCGATCAGGTTGAGCAACTGCCGATCGTTGTCAGACATGGAGACTAACAACTCTTTGGTGTAAGCATTGGCAGCCATGTCGGCCGGATCCTGCGTGGCTTCGGCATCGCGTTCACGGCTGTAAAGTTCGGCCTGCTGTACCTGGCCCACCAGACTCTCGCGCCGGTCCATTAGCCGGTCGCGAAAAACTCTTACTCTTCTTTTATCCATTATGCGTCAGATCCTCCACCCTACTTGCTAAACATTCGCGCGGGCAGCGCCCGCCTCCCAAAAACATTCCCGATCACTTCTGATAGGGCAGTCCATGAATGATTGTGTAGGCGCGGTACAATTGTTCGAGCAACAGCACGCGCGCCATCTCATGAGTCAGGGTCAAACGCGAAAGACTCCAGCGCTTGCTGACTTGCGCCGCAAGTTCCGGCGCTACTCCGCTTGGACCACCCACGATAAAGGTTACTTCCTTCGTTCCCGTGTCTTGCCAGTGCTGAATCTCCCGCGCCAATTGTTCCGAGCTCCACTCAACCCCCCGCGGATCCAGCAATACGTTAACCGCGCCAGCGCGCAGCCCGTCTGAGATGCGCCGAGAATCCCGGGCGATGTCCATTTTTTTCGCCGCGCCGGAACTCTCGCGAAACTCCGAGACTTCACATTTCACGAAATGTGAAAGCCGTTTCAAATAGTCTTCCGTCAGCGCTCGCAAGTGAGCGTCTCTGGTCTTACCGGTCCAAATAACTCGCAGCCGCATCAGTCAAAAAAAGATGAAGGCAGAGAGGTTGATGATGAAAAACCCCAAGCGACAACGCGCGCCGTTTCCATTTCTGCTTCATCCTTCATCCTTCATCCCTCCGCGCTCTTTGACCCGCGCCAGCTTTTCATAAAGGTTCTTCCGACTGATGCCCAACTTGCGCGCGGCTTCAGTCTTGTTTCCTTTTGCGGCCGCCAGCATCTCCGCCACGTATTCGGCTTCGACTTCGGCGAGTGTTAACGGACGTACGCGGCGTCGCTGCACGCGCACCGCGAGGCGGATTGGTTCCGGCAAGTCGCTCGCCTCAATTCGCTCGCCGGAGGCAACAATGACCGCCCGTTCGACAATATTAGAAAGCTCGCGCACGTTACCGGGAAACTCATACTCGCTCAGCAGTGCCAAAGCTTCCGGGGCGATGTCAGTCACCTCGCGCCCATGTTTCGCTGCATATTTGCCGACCAGCTGCTGTGCCAACTCACCCAAATCCGCGGCCCGTTCGCGCAACGGCGGCAACGCGATGTGCACGACGTCGAGGCGGTAGAAAAGATCTGCACGGAAGTGGCGCCGCTTGACTGCCTCGCTCAAATCAACGTTGGTCAACGCCAGCAGGCGCGCGTCTACCTTGATTGTCTTGCGACCGCCCAGCCGTTCAAACTCCCGGGTTTCGATCACGCGCAGAAGTTTTGCCTGTGACTCGTTCGAGAGATAAGCAATCTCATCGAGCACCAGCGTGCCGCGATGTGCCGCTTCCAAGCGGCCGGGCTTTGCCTCACCGGCGCCGGTGAAAGCTCCCTTCTCGTAACCAAAAAGTTCGGCTTCGAGCAGGCCGCTGGGCAGAGTCGCACAATCGATCTTTACGAACGCTTGATCCGACCTGTGGGACCGGCTGTGAAGGTAGAAAGCTAACGCATCCTTGCCTGCGCCGGACTCCCCGGTAATGAGCACGTTGGCATCCGTTTCCGCAACCCGATCAGCGAGACGAATCGCCTCGCGCATCGTTTCTGAACGGGCAACGATCTCGATCACGCTTCGTTTCTCAAAGAACTGCCGGCATCGCTCACCAGTTCCGCCGGCAACGCGACCGGACGCGCCGCGCGCCAAAGTCTTTCAAGGTCATAAAACTTCCGCGACTGCTCATGGAAGATATGGACCACGAAGTCGCCGTAATCGACCAGTATCCATTCCGCCGTCTTGTAACCTTCGACGCGCGCGGCAGGTGTGCCCGACTGCTTGAGCGTTTCCACCAGCTCGTCGGAAATCGCCTGCACCTGACGCTCGTTGCTGCCGCTGGTTATGACAAAGTAGTCCGTGAACGTTGCGATCTCGCGCAAGTCCAGAACGACAGTCCCAATCGCTTTCTTTTCCGCCGCGGCGCTGAGCGCCAGCAGAATGCGCTCATCGAGTTCAGCCGCAACCGGCTCCGTCGTGGTCGCTTGCAAATGGAGTGTGGCGCTTGCTTCGGGGTGCAGCGATTGTTCCTTGGCGGTTGAATTAGGTTTCATGCGAATTTCTATATAACTTATATTTTCTAAGGTAATCTGCCACTTCGTACGGCACGAGTTGGCCCAACTCTTCCCGGCGGCCCTCATGCGCCGCCCGTCTCACAGCGGTCGCTGAAACATCAGTCAGCACCACATCGGTAACAAAAACTCTGGCAGCCTCGGTCGACGGGGGCAGCGAACCCAACGGTTCCGTTTGGCCCCGTACATCGACTACCGTAAACGACGTTTCCAGTCCCAGGTCGCCTGTGGGGACTTCGTAACCGGGCCGCGTCACCACAATAAAATTCGCCAACGTTAATAGTCGCCGCCATTCGCGCCAGGTGGTAATCTCAACCCAGGAGTCTGCCCCCATAACAAAAAAAAGATCAGTCGACTCACCCAGTTGTGAACGAAAGCGCACGAGCGTATCGACTGTGTACTGCCCGCTCGGCCGCTCAAGTTCGAAAGTTGAAATCGCAAGCCGCGGGTCCCGCATGGTGGCAATAGCCAACATTGCGTAGCGGTGCAATGATGACGAAACCCTGCTCGCCTGCTTGTGCGGGGCCACCAGCGCCGGCAGGAACAGAAACTCGTCAAGTTCAAATAGCGGCGTAACCCGGCGCGCGATTTCGAGGTGGCCGTTATGGACCGGATCAAACGTGCCGCCGTAAATCGCAATGCGCTGACGCTGTTTCATGATGTAGGACAGGCATTCCTGACTGTCCTTCTCCGCTATCGCAAATCAAAATCGACGGCAGTAGGGCCTGTCCTACAACGCCAGTTCAATTACATCCAGCTCTTTACTTGCGTCAGCTTCGCGTAACTCATCCAGCCTGACCGCTATCGCCGCCACTAATTCTTTAGTCCCCAGATTCGTAGCGGAAGAAATTTCGAAGAACGGCAATCCTTCCGCGTTAGCCTGGGCTCTCAAGGACGACAATCGCTCGGGTTCATCGAGCGCGTCCAGTTTGGTAGCGACAACGATCTGCGGGCGCTCAGCCAGTTGCGGGTTATAAGCCTGCAACTCGCGCTTCACCGTTAAATAATCCGAGACCGGATCGCGTCCGGAACTGGATGAAACATCCACGAGATGAAGCAGTAACTTGGTGCGCTCGATATGCCGGAGGAACCGATCACCCAGGCCGGCGCCTTCGTGCGCTCCTTCGATCAGGCCGGGAATGTCAGCGACCACGAACGTCCGGAAGTCGCCGAGATCGACCACGCCGAGATTGGGTTCCAGAGTCGTAAACGGATAGTCTGCAATCTTCGGCTTGGCCGCGGAGATGACTGAAATCAAAGTTGACTTGCCGGCGTTAGGAAATCCCACCAGGCCGACATCGGCCAGCAGCTTTAGTTCCAGTTGCAACTCGAGTTCTTCGCCTTCGCTGCCGCTCTGATGATAACGAGGCGCGCGATTGGTCGAGGTGGCAAAGTGGGAGTTGCCAAAACCCCCGCGTCCGCCTTTGGCGGCGAGCCAGCGCTCGCCATCGACGGCGAGGTCGCGCAATAGTTCGCCGGAAGTGAATTCAAAGATCTGCGTGCCGACCGGCACTCGCACAGTGCGATCTTCACCCTCGCGTCCGGAGCAGTTCGAGCCTTCGCCATGCCGGCCGCGATCGGCCACATGTTCGGGGTTATAGCGCAGGTGCAGCAAGGTATTGAGCGAGGAGTCAGCCACGATCCAAATATCGCCGCCGCGGCCGCCGTCGCCGCCTGAGGGACCACCGCGCGGTACAAACTTTTCACGACGAAACGCGGTCACGCCGTTGCCGCCGTGGCCGCCCTGTACTCGAATCTTGACCCGATCAATAAACATCTAAATCGAAAGCCCAAATCGAAAGCGACGCCCAGCGCAAAGTCTATGACTTGCCTTCGGCGTCGCGTGATAGCGGTTGTTCGTTTGCACTGGCTATGCTGGAGTCGCCTGCTCCTGTGGGTACACGCTGATGAATTTTCCCGTGCGGCCTTTGTCTTCAAACTTCACTACGCCTGACACCAGGGCAAACAGCGTGTCGTCTTTACCGCGACCCACGTTTTTCCCGGGCTTCCACTTCGTGCCTCTTTGCCGGGCCAGAATATTGCCGCCGAGAACACTCTCGCCGCCAAACTTTTTCAAACCCAGTCGCTGCGAATTAGAATCGCGACCGTTACGAGATGAACCAACTCCCTTTTTATGTGCCATAACCCATTTCCGATTTGCGATTGCCGATTTCCGATTAAGTGACTTCCCTAAATCGGCATTTGGCAATTGGCAATCGGCAATCCTCCTAGCCTATCGAATCGATCGTTACGGTCGTATAGCCCTGGCGGTGACCCTGTTTGCGTTTGTAATGCTTGCGACGCTTCTTTTTGAAAACAATAATCTTGGCGCCGCGGCCGTGGTCCACCACCGTCGCCGACACCTTCGCGGCCCCGACGGTCGGGGCATCCGTGCCCTCGCCGGACAACAGCGCGTCAAGCTCAATCGCTTTCCCGGCTTCCGCCTCGATCGAAGGAATGCGAATCGTGCTGCCCTTTTCCACGACAAACTGTTTGCCGCCGGTTCTGATCACTGCGTATGCCATGTCTTTATCCTCTTAGACGCGCCCGGGTCACTATCGAAAAGTCGAACATTATAGGCACCTGCCGCGCAAACGGCAAACGCACAAGTCTTAGTTTCCTGATCCGCCTGCTCCACCGGGAGCTTTTTGCACTTTGGTGCCATTTTGCGCCAGAAAATGCTCCATGAAACTCGTCGAGATATCACCTGCCCTGAACTTCGGATCGTCCATGATCTTCAGGTGTAAGGGAATGGTTGTCTTGATACCTTCAATCACCATCGCCTCCAGCGCCCGCTTCATTCGCGCAATCGCCAAGTCGCGCGTGCGCGCGTGCGTGATTACTTTCGCAATCATGGAGTCGTAAAACGGCGGCACCTTATAGCCGGCATAGACGTAAGTATCGACACGCACGCCGGGACCGCCGGGCAGGTTGAAAGCCGTGATTAAGCCGGGAGACGGAGCAAACGTCTCGGGATTCTCCGCATTGATGCGACACTCGATCGCGTGTCCCACAATCATGAGATCGTCCTGCGTGTACCCGAGCGTCTCACCCTCGGCAATTCGAATCTGATTTCTTACGATGTCGGCGAGCGTTACCATCTCAGTCACGGCATGCTCGACCTGGATGCGCGTGTTCATTTCCATGAAGTAGAACTTGTTGTCCTTGTCCAAAAGAAACTCGACTGTACCCGCGCTCGCATAACCCAGCTGCTTGCACGCCGCGACTGCCGCGTCACCCATTTGATTGCGCAACTCAGGCGACAAAACCGGCGAGGGCGCCTCTTCGAGTAACTTCTGATGCCGCCGCTGTATGGAACATTCACGTTCGCCCAGGTGGATGCAGTCGCCATACTCATCGGCCATCACCTGAATCTCGATGTGCCGCGGATCCTGAACGTAGCGTTCGATGTAAACGCTGCCGTCCTTGAAAGCCGCGGCCGCCTCAGTCGAAGCAGTTTCCAGTGCCTTGCCCAATTCGCCTTCGGAATGCACGATGCGCATGCCGCGACCACCGCCGCCAGCCGAGGCCTTCACGATCACCGGGTAGCCGATTTCACGGCCCACCCTTAAACCCTCCGCCTGCGAAGTGATCGGCTCCGGACTACCCGGCAAGACCGGCAGTCCGGCTTCGGCCATCGCCCGACGTGCCTCGACCTTGTCACCCATCAAACGAATAATTTCAGCCGGAGGACCAATGAACTTGATGTTGCAGGCCGCGCAGATTTCAGCAAAGTAAGACGACTCGGCGAGGAAGCCATAGCCGGGATGAATCGCGTCGACGTTAAAGATCTCAGCGGTGCTGATGATCGCAGGAATATTCAGGTAACTCTGGGCGGAAGGCGCTGGTCCAATGCAGGCGGCCTCATCAGCGAACCGCACGTGCAGTGAATCGCGATCGACGTCGCTATGGACCGCGACCGTCTTGATGCCCATCTCTTTACACGTCCAGATAATGCGACAGGCAATCTCGCCGCGATTGGCGATCAGTATCTTCTTGAATTTTCTCGTTTCCGGTTTCACGTTTTGTCCAGGTTCAAAATTCAAAGTCCAAAGTCGTCCTGTCGCGGCGGACATTGGACTTTGGACCGGTGGACTTTTAACTACTTCTTTATGCCGAACAAAGGCTGGCCATATTCGACCGGCTGTCCATTCTCGACATATATTTTTGCGACTTCGCCGGAGGTCTCAGCCTGTATCTCGTTCATCAACTTCATCGCTTCGATAATGCAAACGACGCTTTCCGGCTCGACCCGGCTGCCAATCTTTACAAACGCTTCAGCGTTGGGAGAAGCCGAACGATAAAACGTGCCGACTATCGGCGAGGGGATGATGTGGAGATCCTGATCTTCAGAAGCTTCGGACTGCGCCCTCGCTCCGGGATGTGCCGGGGCAGTGGCTACTGAAGCGTTGGTTTCGATTACCGAACTGGCGGACGGAACAAATCCGGCAGGGGCCGGCCGATCCATGCCACCCGCGCCCAACTCCTCGGCGCCGCGGCGGAACCGCACGCGAAAGCCTTCTCGCTCAAGTTCAAACTCGGTGAACTCGTGCTCACGAACCAGCTGAATTATTTCTCGCAACTCATCCATGTTCACGGATGTTTCAGCGGCGGCGGAGCGGCGCCGGCGGCGACTCCGGAGCGGTTCGGCCGTAATTTCGCTCTCGGCTTCGAGTTGCAGTTCGGTTTCCGGTTTTGGGCTCTCTTGATCGTTCATTTCTTTTCGGCGTTGTACCAACTCTCGCACCCCATCAAAGTGTTGAGCCCCAAAAGACTCGGGTTGGTGTTGCCGACGGTCAATTGGGGCGTTTCGGGCGAGCCTTCCGGCTGTGCCCGACTGGAAGAAAGCGAAACGGACCTAGCTCCCTTCCGTGGTTTCGGCTTCCGGCTGCGCGGCGGTTGTCTCCGCGGCGACCTCAGCCGCAGCCGGCTTTGCTACGGGCGTCTTATCAGTTTCTTTGGCGGTGGCGCTGCCGCGTCCCGCGGGGCTGGCACTCCTAGTCTCGCCGGTCTTCTTCTTCTTCGAACCGGCGGTCTTTCGCTTCTTTGCTGCTTCGAGGGCCTGGCGTTCATTCTCGTTATCGACCAGTTCGATGATCGCCAGCTCGGCGTTGTCGCCGGCGCGCCGGCCGAGCTTGAAGATACGCGTGTAGCCGCCCGGGCGGTCCTTGTAACGTTCGCCGAGTTCGTCAAACAGTCGCTTCAACGCGGCCACGCCGGCGGTCCGGGGCGGACGTATCTGTCCGCGCTTACCGGTCAGGGCTGCCTGCGTCATGTTGCCGGCGTGAAAAAATCCCGCCGCCTGGCGTCGCAGGTGCAAGGCGCGCGGGCCGGCGTCGTCACCTGCAAGACCCTTGGCGCGCCGTGAAAGCGTGATAGCGCGTTCGACGAACGGGCGCAACTCTTTGGCCTTCGGCAGCGTGGTGACAATGCGCTCCTCGCGAGAATTAATCAGCGAGACCGCAAGATTGCGAAGCATTGACATGCGATGTTCGCTCGTCCGGCCCAGTTTCCGATGTGCTTTTTGGTGTCGCATGACTCTAGAAACCCGTCTTCTCGATATTCATCCTGATGGCGGCGCCCGCGCGCCGCGGAAGTCGCCAGCTAATCTTCGTCGGGGAAATCGCTAAGGTCGCTCAGGTCGGCGCCGTCGCGGCCGCCGGACCCGGGAATCGGATTGCCCTGATCGTCAAACTCCATCCCGAAATCGAGGCCCATCCCGTTCAGGATTTCCTTGATTTCGTTGAGCGACTTTTTGCCAAAATTCTTGGTCGCCAACATCTCACGTTCGCTGCGTTGGACCAGATCGCGAATCGTCCGAATGTCGGCATTCTTCAAACAGTTGTACGAACGTACGGACAACTCCAACTCGTCAACCGAACGGTCGAGCTGATCGTTACGAGGCAGCGGCGGCCGTTCAATCTTCGAGTAGGCAAAGTCGTCAGTGTCCTCTTCAAAGTTAATGAAGATCGACATATGGTCCTTGATTAACTTGGCCGCCAGACCGATGGAATCTTCCGGCTTAACGGAACCGTCGGTCCAGACCTCGATGGTGAGCTTGTCAAACTCGGTGTTTTGTCCCAGGCGAGCAGCTTCGACCGTGTAGTTCACCTTCTTGACTGGCGTGTGCACCGAATCAATGGGGATATAACCAAGCGAAAGATCTTCATCAAAGTTTCGGTCAGCGGAAACATAACCACGTCCCCGCTTCAAGCGCATCTCGACGCGCAGCGAGCCGCCCTCACTGACAGTGGCCAGGTGCACCGAGGGATCAAGGACTTCGACGTCGGCATCCGCTTCAATGTCGGCGGCTGTGACTTCGCCCGCCGAGTCTTTCACGATACGCAAGGTCTTCGCTTCGTTGCCGTGCAGCTTGAACGGCACCTGCTTAAGATTCAGGATCACGTCGGTCGCATCTTCCACCACACCTTTGATGGAAGAGAACTCGTGCTCCACTCCTTCAATCTTGACGGCGGTAACGGCGGCTCCTTCAATCGAAGAAAGCAACGCACGTCGCAGCGAATTACCCACGGTAGTGCCGAAGCCCCGCTCAAAAGGTTGTGCGGAGAAGCGGCCGTACCGTTCAGTAAGCGTCTCGGCGTCCGCGGCCAGCCGGCGAGGCATCTGAAATCCGGTCCAGAGATTATTTTGGTCCATAGCCATAGCGTTATAGGTTCCGATTTTTAAAAAAGCTGTTATCCGCAAAGCCGCGACACCGGTCGCGGCCAGCGGGTCTCCAATTACTTGCTATAAAGCTCAACAATGAGCTGCTCGTTAATCGAGCGGTCGATATCTTCACGCGAAGGTAGGCCACTGATGCGCGCTGACATCTCGCCGCCGTCCTGAGAAATCCAGGCCGGTCGTCCGCGACCCGAGGCGGTTTGCCAAGCGCCCTCGATATGCGGATTCTTGCGGCTGCCTTCCTTGATGCTGATGGCCTCGCCGGCCCGGACCTGGTACGACGGGATGTCTACCTTCTTGCCGTTGACGAGCACGTGGCCGTGGTTGACCAACTGACGCGCCTGGCGGCGAGAGGTAGAAAAGCCGGCGCGGTAGACAGCGTTATCCAGGCGTCGCTCGAGGAGAAATAACAGGTTCTCACCCGTGATTCCCTTCATGCGCGCCGCGCGCTCGAAATAGTTACGGAATTGTCCTTCAAGAATGAAGTAGATACGCTTGACCTTCTGCTTTTCGCGCAACTGCTGGCCATAACCGACCAGCGCCTTACCGCGACGCATCGAGTTGCCGTGTTGTCCCGGCGGCTGAGTACCGCGCTTTTCGATCGGACAAGAGGGCTTGTAGCATCTGTCACCCTTAAGAAAAAGTTTTGCGCCTTCGCGGCGGCATAAACGGCACACCGCATCTCTATACCTAGCCAACTGTTTTCTGCCTCCAGTCTAAATTCGACGGAAAAGTTTACAGGTCTTCGATCTCGGATTTGCAATTTCGGAATGCGGAATTAAATCTGCAATCCGAGATCTGCAATCCACAATCGGATGGCCCTTCATCCTTTAGGTTAATACATTGCCGATTTACAAACTCCGACTGTCGACTGCACCTCGACTAATCGGTCTGTCATTTTCTTCCAAATGCATCGACACAATTGAAAAGACTTAAACTCTGCGCCGCTTTGGCGGCCGACAACCATTGTGGGGAATGGGAGTGCTATCGCGGATCGTCACCACTCTAATGCCGGCGTTCGCAATCGCGCGAATAGCGGACTCACGACCGCCACCGGGCCCCTTGACGCGCACTTCACATTGCTGCATGCCGGCCTCGTGCGCTTTTTTCGCGGCTTCATACGCGGCCTGTTGCGCGGCGAACGGAGTACCCTTGCGCGAACCACGGAAACCACGCGCGCCCGCGGACGACTGTGCGATCAGATTACCTTCCAGGTCGGTAATCGAGATCATGGTATTGTTGAAAGAGGCGGCCACATGAGCAATGCCCACCGGGACGTTCTTCTTCTCTTTCTTACGGAAAACTTTTTTCTTGCCAGTAGCTTTTGCCATTTTTGATTTCCAGTTTTAGCTTTTGAGGGGTGGTGCGAACCCAAAATCTCAAGCACTAGTTATTTCTTACCGGGCGCCTTCTTCTTTGCGATAGTAGCGCGACGCGGACCTTTGCGAGTGCGAGCGTTAGTATGCGTGCGCTGGCCGCGGACCGGCAGCGCGCGACGATGGCGCAACCCGCGATAGCAGCCGATGTCCATCAAGCGCTTAATGTCCATCTGGATGCGCTTGCGGAGGTCGCCTTCAATTTCGCCCTGCGCTTCCAGGATCGCCCTGATACGGCTCAACTCGTCTTCGTTTAAATCGCGAATGCGGGTGTCAAGGTTAACAGCGGCCTCAGTAAGGATCGAGCTTGCGCGCGATCGACCGATACCGTAGATGTATGTCAGCCCAACCTCGGCCCGTTTATTCGGAGGAAGATCTACGCCAGCTACACGTGCCATTTTTAGTTACTACTCTCCAATTTTTCTTTGCTTAAAGCTCGCCTTGCGAAATCCAAAGCGAAACTAATTATCCCTGACGCTGCTTGTGTTTCGGATTAACGCAAATCACGCGCACCACTCCCTTGCGGTGGATGACCTTGCACTTGTCGCACATTTTCTTTACCGAAGCCCGAACTTTCATCTCAACCTGCCCTCAAATCTTTCTGCTCAGCGCTTGCAGCCTACTTGTACCGATAAAGTACCCTTAAGTAATCGTCCCCGATTCAAGTCGTAAGGCGAAACTCAACCAACACTCGGACTCCGAGAGAATCCCAATTGAAATGCTTGCGCATTCCCGGATACGTGCGCCCAGCAACTGGTGTCGCGTGTCTTCCGACGCATCCCGAAACAGGGCGTAGGCAGAGTCTCAAGGACCTTAGCCATAACTTCTATAGCTTCTTCCATCGCCATATTCGTTTAGAACGAATTTTGACTGTACCGACAAACTGCAAATAGTAACACGCTCGGATCGCTTTGCCAAGGCGCGCTGGCAGCTGGGTTTAGAGCCTCACTTGGGGGCCAGACGCGTCGTGGACGCTACCATCTGCGCCTGTTCTGAGCTAACCCTCGTGAGCACTTCGGGACCCGCTTCGGTGATCGCAATGGTGTGTTCGACATGGGCACTCGGCTTTCCGTCCAACGTGACAACCGTCCAGCCGTCAGCCAGCACCTTCGTGTGGTGCGTTCCCAAATTAATCATGGGTTCGACCGCAAAAACGTAGCCGGCCTTGATCTTTGGTCCCTGGCCCGGCCTGCCGTAATTGGGAATCTGCGGATCTTCATGCATGCGGCGTCCAATACCATGACCGACATACTCCCGCACCACCGAATATCCGTGCGCTTCCGCGTGTTGCTGCACCGCCGCGCCAATGTCGCCAAGATGCTTCCCCGGACGGCACTGCTCAATCGCTAAATCCAGGCACTCCTCAGTCGCGCGCACCAGAGCCCGCCAGGTCTCACTAACCTTCCCGACCAAAACGGTAGTTGCCGTATCGCCGACAAACCCTTCCAGCGTGACGCCACAATCGATCGAAAAGATGTCGCCGTCCTTGAGTTCATAGTCCGAAGGAAACCCATGAACCACTTGTTCATTAACCGAGGCGCAAATGGAATAGGGAAAACCGTGGTAACCCTTGAACGTCGGCAGCCCCCCGGCAGCGCGAATCATTTTCTCCGCCGCGCGATCGATTTCAATCGTCGTGACTCCGGGCTGGGCCAGGCCCTTCAGTTCCTGTAAGACGAGTCCGGTGAGCTGTCCCGCGGTCCTCATCTTGTCGATCTCTTTTTTTGACTTTCCAATAATCATTGCGCTCGCGAGATACGTGTGCCAACTCGACGCTAGCCGTGGGCCGACACGGTTGCCACTATATCGTTGTAGATTGCCTCGGACTCGCCGGTACCATCGACCACATGCAACAAACCCGCCGCCTTATAGTAATCGAGCAGCGGTCTGGTCTGCTCTTCGTAAGTGGTCAGACGCGCCTGCACCGTATTCGCATTGTCGTCTGCGCGCTGCAGCAATTGGGCCTCGGGATGAAAATCACAAACGTTATCAAACCTGGGCGGCTTGCCATAGATATTATAAATCTCGCCGCACACGGGACAGTTTCGCCGGCCCACCATCCGCTTGGCGAGCAATTCGAGCGGCACCTGAATTTCAATCGCCTGAATCTGCTTGCCTTGTTCGGCGGCAAGCTTCTCGAGCATTGCAGCTTGCGCCGGAGTGCGCGGAAAACCATCAAGGATATAACCGTTCCGGCAATCAGGCTGGGCGGTACGTTCCCGCACCACGCGAATAGTCACATCGTCGGGGACCAACTGGCCGGCCGCCATTAGCGCGCGAACCTCGGCCGCCAAAGGCGTGTGAGCTTCCTTCAACGCGCGAAACATGTCGCCGGTAGAAACCTGCGGCAAATTCAAGCGCTCCTGAAGCAAGCGCGCCTGCGTACCTTTGCCGGCACCAGGCGCTCCCATCAAGACTATGATTTTCGACATGCAAAAGATGTCAGATGCTGGATGCTAGATGCCAGAAGAAATGACTATCATCAAGCATCTGACATCTAACATCTGCCTTCACGCTCTTCGTCCGCGGAGGCGCCCGCCGCCGCCCAGGAATCCTTCGTAGTTTCTCATCACCAGTTGGGCTTCGATTTGCGCAACTGTGTCCATCGCCACGCCCACCAAAATCAACAGCGAAGTACCGCCGAAGTAAAACTGGTAACCCATCCCGGTGGGGATCCAGGTAAGACCCGGCGTGCTGGTGACGAAGGCATCGAGCCAGTTTCCGATCAACGGCAGACGCGCAACCTTGAAGCCGCTCAACATGAACTGCGGACCAAAAGCTACTAATGCCAAATAGACGGCGCCCACCACGGTCAGCCGCGTCAGGATGCTATTCAAATATTCGGCAGTTGCCCGTCCGGGACGAATGCCCGGCATAAAACCCCCGTGCTTGCGGAGATTATCAGCCACTTCTTCAACATTGAAAACGATCGAGACGTAAAAGAAAGTGAAGAACACAATCAACGAGAGAAAGATCAATTCGTAATACGGATCGCTCGCATGAAAATTTTGAAAGAAGGTCCAGATCTTTCCCCAGGTTGAATTCAGTTGGTTGGGGTCCGGTGGAAACGCCGCAAACAAACTCTGCGGCATCGACAGAACTGAAGAGGCAAAAATAACGGGAATCACGCCGCCCATATTGATCTTCAAGGGCATTGTTGTCTGCTGACCGCCCACCAGTTGCCTGCCGACGTGTCGCTTGGCATAACTGACCGGCACCTTGCGCCTGGCGGCTTCGACGAAAACAATGAAGGCGATGATCAAGACCAGCGCCGCCACCAGTGCAAAAACGCCGAGCGTCTCGAGCGTGTCGCCGCTCCGCAAACGGTCCGAAACCTGAATCACGCCGCGCGGCAACCCAATCACAATACCTGCGAAGATTAATAATGAAATTCCATTACCCACGCCACGATCCGTGATCTGTTCACCCAACCACATGACGAAGATGGTACCCGTCGTTAAGGTGAGCACAGTCGTGAACAGAAAACCCCAGGTGTTTGCGCCAACCTGGTTGGCCTGGAGCCAGTGAGCGACAAACGAAGTTTGAATGCCGGCGAGACCGACTGTCAGGTAACGCGTCCACTGATTGATCTTCTGCCGGCCCATCTCGCCTTCTTCTTGCAGTTTCTTCAACTGCGGCGAAACGACCGTCATCAACTGGAGAATGATCGAGGCGGTAATGTAGGGCGTGACGCCGAGCGCAAAAATCGAAATGGTCCGGAAGTTTCCGCCCGAGAAGAGATCCAGTACACCCAGCAGCGTACCCGCCACCGTACTCCAAACCTGGTCCAACTTGTCCTTGTTTATTCCAGGTGCGCCGATGTGCGCGCCCAGGCGATAGACGGCCAGCATGCCAAGCGTAAACAAAATGCGCCGGCGGAGATCCGGCACACTGAACATATTACGAATAGCCGCGAGAAACTTATCCATTAGCGTCCTTTCGCAACTTCGATCAGGCTACCTTCGCTTCCGCGCCGATTTCGTTTACCGCGCCGCCCGCCTGCTCAATTTTTTCGCGCGCACTTTTCGTAAACCGGTGTGCGGAAATTCGCAGCGGCTTCGACAACTCGCCATTTCCCAACACCACCACGTCGTGCTTGGCCTTCTTGATAATGCCACGCGTGTGCAACAAGGCGGGCGTCACTTCTTCGTTTGCCTCAAAAGCACGATCGAGCGCCGCCAGGCTAACTTCGAGCCAGCGTTTTTTGAAGATATTAGTGAAGCCACGCTTGGGCAGGCGACGATGCAAAGGCATCTGGCCGCCTTCAAATCCGATTTTGGCGGAGTAGCCCGACCGCGACTTCTGACCTTTTTCGCCGCGGCCGGCCGTCTTGCCTAAACCCGAACCCGGGCCTCTGCCGATGCGTTTCTTTTTGTGGACCGAACCCTTTGTGGGTCTGAGATTGTTTAGACTTAATGCCATGATATTTTCACTCTGCACTTCGCTGCTTGTGCTTTGCTACTCCAGCTGCTTAAGCACAAAGCATAAAGTTTATTATTCGACGATGCGCAACAGATGCGGAATCTTCGCCACCGCGCCGCGCATGGAAGCGTCATCCGGCCGCTCCACGATCTGGTTGAGCTTCGTCAACCCTAAACTGCGCACCATCTGCTTGTGGGTCTTCGGAGTCGCAATAAAACTTCGGTAGTATTGAATTCGAATCTTGCCCGCGCCGGCCGGACCTTTTGTCTTGGCAGCTGGGCTCTTCTCTTTGCTCGGCATATTACTCAACCTCGTGAATCGCTAATGCTTAGTAACGAAGCGCTTCCTACTTACGATTTACTTCTCACCATTCACCGCTCTTAGATATCTTCGAGTTGCTTGCCTCTTAAACGCGCCAGTTCCAGCGGGTCCTTCATCCGCAGCAGCGCATCAAAAGTTGCGCGCACTACGTTGTGCGGATTAGTCGAACCCAAAACTTTCGTGCGCACATCATGCACGCCCACCGCCTGCATCACCGCGCGCACCGCGCCGCCGGCGATGACGCCGGTGCCTTCCGAGGCCGGCTTAACCAGCACCCGGCCCGCCCCGAACTTGCCAATCAACTGGTGCGGGACGGTGTTTTGAATCAAGGGCACGCGAATCAAACTTTTCTTGGCTGCTTCAATGGCCTTCTTGATAGCCAGCGGCACTTCGCGCGCTTTGCCGGTACCAAAACCCACATGACCGCTTTCGTCGCCGACGACCACGAGCGCGGCAAAGGACATGTTCTTGCCGCCCTTGACCACTTTGGTAACGCGGTTAATGGAGATGACCTGGTCCTTCAGGTCCAGACCCTGTGACGAGATGCGCTGCTTAGGTTGTCTCATTGCTTTTCTTTAGTTTTCTTGCGCGGCTTTTCTTCCGCCTTAACTTCCACATTTTCTTCCGACGCGGCGGCGGCGGCTTCTGCCTCACGCGCCGCCAACTCGTTTTTATTGAGCCCGCCTGCGCGAGCGGCGTCAGTCAACGCCTTAATCCGGCCGTGGTAAAGATAACCGCCGCGATCAAAGACCACGCTCTCGATTCCTTTTTCCAGCGCCCGCTCGGCAATCGCTTGGCCGATGCGCCGCGCCGCGTCGAGATTGCCGCCGGTGTTGCCGCGCAAATCCTTTTCGGTGGTCGACGCCGAGACGATCGTCTTGCCAAGTTCGTCGTCAACTACCTGCGCGTAGATGTGATTCAGACTGCGGTAAACCGCGAGTCGCGGCCGCTGGCTGCTGCCCTTTACCTTACGCCGAATGCGATTGTGAATCGCCTTGCGAACTGTTGCTCTACTCGTATTTGCCATTTTGCTATTTCCGCTCTACTTACCTGTCTTGCCTGGCTTCAGTTTGATGGGCACATCAGCGTAGCGTATGCCCTTCCCTTTGTAGGCGTCAGGCTTGCGCAACTTATGCATCTCGGCCGCCACCTGCCCGAGCTTTTGCTTGTCGATGCTCGTCAAGGTCAAGGTCGTCTGATACTGCTGAATGCTTCCCTTGGTGGTCATGCGCTCGGCTTTAGCTTCCACGCCTTCCGGCAAAGGAAAGTCAATCGGATGTGAATAGCCGAGCGAGAAAAGTATGCGCTTCGCCTGCACGTCCGCCTTGTAACCGACCCCGACGACGTCCATCTGCCGGGTAAACCCTTCGGTGACGCCGACGATGGCATTGTTAGCGAGGGCGCGAGCCAAGCCGTGTACCGGCGCCAGATCGTCCGAGGTGCGCTCGGCGCGCAACTCATCGCCTTCGAGTTTGAAACTGATGCCCGCGGGAATCGGAGTCTTCAGGTTGCCCTTCGGCCCTTTCACTTCGAGTTCCTGCGCCCCAATGTTTACCGAAACGCCTTTGGGTAACGTGATTACTTTCTTGCCAATGCGCGACATAATTGAAACCTCAGTGAACAGTGATTAGAGAAAAGTGATCAGCCGAAAGAGAACGATTCGCTTTCTTACTTTCACTTTTCATCTGTCACTCGTCACTCCCTTAGTAAATCTGCGCCAACAATTCCCCGCCGATATTTTCCCGGCGCGCGGCTTTCCCGCTCATCAAGCCACGGGAAGTAGAAACGATATTTACGCCATAGCCACCCAGCACCTTCGGGATTTCACCGGAGCCTACATAAACCCTGCGACCCGGGCGCGACACGCGTTCCAGATGCGTGATCGACGAAGCACCGCGCGCGTCGTAACGCAGGAAGATGCGAATCGTGCGCTTCAGGCCTTCGCCTTTCAGGACAAAGTTATTGATGTAGCCCTCTTCCTTCAGAATCCGGGCAATCTCAAGCTTCAGTTTCGAGGCCGGAATATCAGCGCGCGAGTGCTTGGCCGCCACGGCATTGCGGATTCGCGTCAACATATCGGCGATAGGATCAGTCATTCTTAACTCCAGATACTGGATGCTGGATGTTAGATGCTAGCGTCGCGGTCGCAATAACCAGCAGCTAGCATCCAACATCTAACATCTGTTCATTACCAACTAGACTTAACGACACCGGGAATCTGACCTTCCAGCGCCAACTGGCGGAAGCAGATACGGCACAAATTAAACTTCCGCAGGTAACCTCGCGCCCGGCCGCAACGCTTGCAGCGGGTGTAGGCGCGGACCGCGAACTTGGGTTTTCTTTGCGATTTCGCAATCAGTGATTTCTTTGCCATAACGTTCGATACAGATGTCAGATACCAGATGCTAGATGTTGTTTCGGGACCAGTCGCCAGCATCTAACATCCAGCATCTGGTAACTCGCTTATTGCCTGAACGGCATCCCCAGGCCCTTCAAGAGCGCGCGGGCCTGCTCGTCGTTGCGCGCGGTGGTAATAATCGAGATATTCATGCCGCGCAATTTGTCGACCTTGTTAAAGTCGATCTCCGGAAAAATCAGTTGCTCGCGCACGCCAATCGTGTAGTTACCGCGACCGTCAAACGCCTTCGGTGAAACTCCGCGAAAGTCACGCACGCGCGGCAACGCGATTGATACCAGGCGATCGAGAAACTCATACATGCGATCGCCGCGCAACGTAACCATCACGCCAATCGGCATCCCCTGGCGCAGCTTGAAGGAAGCGATCGACTTCTTCGCCTTGGTGACCACCGGCTTCTGACCGGTGATTGCGCGCAACTCATCCGCCGCCGTATCCAGAATTTTGGCGTTGGCAATTGCTTCACCCATGCCCATGTTCAGGACAACCTTTTGGATGCGCGGTACCGCCATGGGATTACCAATCCCAAACTCCTTGGCAATTGCCGGAGCCACCTCTTTTTGATAACGCTCTTTTAGCCTTGCTGCCATTTCAATCCCTCGTAAATGGTGAATGGTAAATGGGAACCGCCGACGAAGTCGTCTATTCACTATTTACTAGTTACTATTCCCCGCTCTTATTTCTCCAACGATTGTCCGCTGCCGGCGGCGACGCGAATCTTCGAACCGTCGCCCTCGATCTGGTATCGCACGCGCGTCGGCTTGCCTGACTGCGGGTCGACCAACTGCACATTGGAGATGTTGATAAACGCTTCCTTCTCGATGATGCCGCCGCCGCGATTGCTTTGCGGATTGGCACGCTGGTGCCGCTTGATCATGCCGACGCCCTCGACCTTGATCTTGCCGGTCAGCGGCGCTACTTCCAGCACGCGGCCACGCTTACCCTTGTCGCGGCCGGTTACGATCACCACTTGATCGTTCTTCTTGATTTTTGAACGCTTAGTTCCCGCCATAACTCTTAAATAACCTCCGGCGCGAGCGAGACGATTTTCATGAAATTCTTGTCGCGCAGTTCACGCGCCACCGGCCCGAACACGCGCGTGCCAATCGGGGTGCCGTCTTCCTTGATCAGGACCGCGGCATTCTGATCGAAACGAATGTAGGTGCCGTCCTTGCGCCGCACTTCCTTACGCGTGCGCACGATCACGGCGTCCTGCACGGTGCCCTTCTTGATCGTGCCGTCGGGGGACGCTTCTTTCACCGTCACTTTGATCCGGTCACCCAAGCTCGCGATCTTTCCAGTCGAGCCGCCGATGGGCATGATCATCTCTACCCGTCTGGCTCCTGAATTGTCGGCGACATCCAGGGATGTCTGCATCTGAATCATTGCTGCACCTCGTGAATGATGAATGTCAAATAGTGAATGAGAGCAATCACGCTTTTGCCATTCACCGTTTTACTGTTCACCATTTACCGTTTTTACTTTGCTGCCTTCTGCACAATCTCGATTACGCGCCAGCGCTTCCGTGCCGACATCGGACGCGTCTCAACAATCCGCACCTTGTCGCCGATCGTCGCGCCCAGTTCATCATGGGCCATAAACTTCGAAGTGCGCCTTACATAGCGACGATACTTCGTGTGCCGCACCAGTCGATCGACGCGGACCACCACCGTCTTCTGCATCTTGTCGGAAACAACCGCGCCCACCTTCTGCGAACGGTGGGCCCGCTTTACGGGCGTGGCGGCTTCAGCCTGACCGTTGCCCGCGACTGCTGTTTCCGCGGCGACATTCGCGCTCTCGCTCGCCGGAGTTTCGCTCGCCTTTGCGTCCGTATTGCTGTCTGCTTGATTCTCTTCTGCCATGCTTCTCACTCAGTTGCCGGAGACCCGGCTGTTAATGCTTGCCAACGCGCAATTGCACCTGGCATGTAGCGCGTGTGATTTCTACTTCGCCGCCGCCTTGTCCGCGCGCGGTTGACGCTGCCGCGAAAGCGTCTGCAGTCGGGCCAGCGACTTCTTCTCGTCACGGATACGTTTGACCGCGTCCACTTCGCCCAGCGCCAGCTTAAACTTCAAACGAAAGAGCGACTCTTTCAGGCGGACCGTCTCCGCCAACAACTCTGCTTCGGAAAAATCGTGATACTTGTCCAGTTCTTCACGCCGTTTCATAACTAGATCGCGCCTCCCTCTTGATCCGCGCGGGTCACAAATTTGGTCTTGATGGGCAGCTTTTGCGCCGCGAGACGCATAGCATCGCGCGCCGTCTTCTCGTCCACGCCCTCAATCTCGTAAAGAATTCGACCCGGCTTGACGACCGCCACCCAGTATTCCGGCGCGCCCTTGCCCTTGCCCATGCGCGTTTCCGCGGGCTTCTTGGTTACCGGCTTGTCGGGAAACATGCGAATCCAGATCTTGCCGCCACGCTTGATGTGACGCGTCATGGCAATACGCGCGGCTTCAATCTGTCGATCGGTAATCCACGCCGGCTCCAGACACTTAAGCCCGTATTCACCGAAGCTGATCTCGCTGCCACGAGAGGCGACGCCAGTCATGCGTCCCCGCATCTGCTTCCGGTGCTTAACTTTTTTCGGCATCAACATAGCGTTTCACTCATTTCCGATTTCCGATTTGCAATTTCCGACTTAGGAGCGCACTCATCGCAACTTCCCAGCGGCAATCGGCAATCGGCATTCGCAAATCCTTTATCCGTTTTCTCCGCGCGGTCGTCTGCCGTCAGAACCGCCGCCACCCTCACGTTCGCGACGGGTGCGCGGTCGCCGTTCGCGTTCGCCCATGCGAGTTTCGTTTATCGGATCCGAACCAGTGCCCCGCGCCATCGCGGCCTTGGCGTCGAGAATTTCTCCGCGGTAGATCCAAACCTTCACGCCGATTTGGCCAAACGTAGTGCGCGCTTCGGCGAGACCGTAGTCGATATCGGCGCGCAAGGTATGCAGCGGCAGTTGTCCCTGCAGGTGCCACTCGCTGCGCGCAATCTCGGCTCCGTTCAAACGGCCGCTGACCTTCACCTTGATTCCCTGGGCGCCAAAGCGCAGCGACTCCTCAACTGCCTTGCGCATCGCGCGACGAAAAGCAATACGCTTTTCCAACTGCGCCGCAATCTTCTCGGCCTGCAACTGTGCATTCAGTTCCGGCTTATGAATTTCCTGAATCGAAACCAAAACTTCGCGTCCGGTCTTGGCCGACAGGTCGGTCTTCAGTTTGTCGATTTCCGCGCCCTTGCGACCGATGATAATTCCCGGACGCGACGTGTAGATAATGATCTTGAGGCGGTTGGCCGCGCGTTCGATGTCGACGTGGGACACACCGGCGCCGGCGAAACGCTGCTTCAGATCGCGCTTGAGCTTCAGGTCTTCCAACAAGTACTCGCCATACTGCTTCTTCGCGAACCAGTGCGAATGCCAGTCCTTGTTGTAGCCGAGGCGGAATCCGTAAGGATGAACTTTCTGACCCACAATCTTCTCCAGTTCTTTGCGTTTGAGATTTGAGATCCCAAATTTGAGACCGCGTGATCTCTGCTTTTATTCGTCTACCTTCGTCTTCTTCTTCGCGGCGCGCTTAGTCGCTTTCTTCTCGCCCTCGGCCCTGGCCGCCGCATCAGACTTGTCTGACGCTTCGCTTCGGGGCGCTACCCGCTTCGCACGTGGCGCTGCCGCCGCCCCGCCGCGCTTGCGGGTCTTGTTTTCTACCAGCTTGGCCGGCTTCGCCGCCGCCGCTTTGCCGTCGCCATGTCGCGAGCCCTTCGCCTCGGGTCGCGCGTCGTTGGAAAGTAAAATCGTGACGTGACAAAAATGGCGCTGCTCACGATACGCCCGGCCCTGGGGAGCGGGCCGCACACGGCGCCGGCCCTTGGTTGGTCCGCGATCGACAAAGGCCGTCTTCACCCAAAGATCGTCCGGGTCGATGGCCACGTTTGCCTTCTCCGCCGCTTCGTTGGCATTCGCAATCGCCGAACGCATGCACTTCTCGATCAAATTCGAAGCACGTTTGTCGGAATACCGCAGGATTGCCAGCGCCCGGTTGACGTCCTCGCCGCGAATCATATCGACAACGAGCCGCGCCTTTTGCGCCGACCCACGAAGATATCTTGCACTTGCTATCGCTTCCATCTGAACCTCTTGAATAGTGAATCATGAGCGCTGTCGAGCGGTTCACAATTCACGCTTTATCGTGAACGTTATTTCCCCGGCGCTACCTTCGACGACTTTTCTACCTTGGTGCCGGAGTGACCTTTAAAAGTGCGCGTCGGCGCAAACTCGCCCAGCTTGTGGCCCACCATGTTTTCCGTCACATAGATCGGCAGGTGGCGTTTGCCGTTGTGTACGCCGAACGTCAAACCAACCATGTCCGGCGAGATGGTCGAACGGCGCGACCAGGTCTTGATCACCGGCGGCCGGTTACCGCCCGCGCGCACGCGGTCCACTGCTCGCTGAACGCTCTTATCAATAAACGGTCCCTTTTTAAGTGAACGTGCCATAGCTCTCCAAAATGATGAACTCGGAACGATGAACGCTGAATGAAGAACTCATCAATCAGCATTCATAATTCATCGTTACTTGGTTCGTCGGTCCTTCAAAATCATGCGTTGCGTGCGCTTGTTGCTTCTCGTCTTGTAACCACGCGTCGGCTGGCCCCAGGGCGTAACCGGGTTGCGGCCACCCGAAGTCTTGCCTTCGCCGCCGCCGTGCGGGTGGTCTACCGGGTTCATGGCCACGCCGCGCACGTGCGGGCGAATGCCCTTCCAACGCGAGCGGCCGGCTTTACCCAGCGAAACGTTTTCGTGCTCGATGTTGCCCACCTGACCAATCGTCGCCCGACAAACTAAAGGCACTCGCCGCACTTCTCCCGAAGGCATACGCAGTTGCGCGTAGTCGCCTTCCTTGGCGACCAGCTGTGCAAACGCTCCGGCGGAACGCGCCATCTGGCCACCCTTGCCCGGTCGCAATTCGATGTTGTGAATCTGCGTGCCCAGCGGGATGTTAATCAGCGGGAGCGAATTGCCCGGCAGAATGTCGGCCTCGGCGCCGCTCATGATCGTCTTGCCCACTTCGACTCCGGTGGGCGCGATGATGTAGCGCTTCTCGCCGTCGAGATAGGTGACGAGCGCAATGTGGGCCGAGCGATTCGGATCATACTCAATCTGAGTGATCCGGCCCGGCACGCCTTCCTTGTCGCGCTTGAAGTCAATGATGCGATAGAAACGCTTGTGGCCGCCGCCGCGACGCCGCACAGTGATGCGGCCATCATTATTGCGACCGGAGATGCGCGTCTTTTTCTCCAGCAGCGACTTCTCAGGAACCGCGCCCGCGGTTAACTCATCTCGCGTGAGATAAGTTTGATAGCGGCGCGCCGGAGACGTTGGAGTTAGTTTCTTTATTCCCATAACAGTAAGTTTCGAGTTTCGAGTTTCAAGTTTCGAGTTTCGTTTCGGGTGAACTCGAAACCCGAAACTCGCCACTCAAAACTAGATTGCTTCGCCGTAATCAACCGGCTGCTCGCCCTGCTTCAGCGTCACGTAAGCTTTTTTCCAGGACGGCTTGCGTCCTTCAAAGCGTCCGCGTCGCGCCGTCTTGCCCATGAAATTTATGGTGCGCACCCGGTCAACCTTCACCTGGAAGATCGACTCCACCGCCGACTTGATCTCCGGCTTTGTGGCGCGCCGGTCGACGCGAAAGGTCAGCAGCTGTCCCGTGTCCTGCGACTCTTCCTTCGCGACTAGTGCCTTTTCCGTAATCACCGGCGACTTGATGATGTCCCAAACTGTTCTCATTATTCAGTCGCCTCCTGCTCCGCCGCGGCCGCGGGCGCTTCAGCCTTTGGCTTCCGCGGGCGCTTCGGCTTCGCGGTCTCCACCGGCTCCGCCGCTTCCGCCTGCAACTCTGGCGCGCTCTCTTCCGGGGCGCCGGTCCCGCTTTTCGGTCCCAGTAAACCTTCAATCTCTTTCAGGGCTGCTTCCGAAATAACCAGCTTCTCGTGATAGAGCAGGTCGTAGATGTTCAGACCGAAACTGTTGACCACCTTCGCACTCTGCACATTGCGCGTCGACAATTGCAGGTTCTCGTTATCAAGCGAATCGACAATCAGCGTCTTGCCATCCAGGCCCAACTGCTTGAGCGAGGCAATAAAATCTTTGGTCTTCGGCTTGTCCAGCACCCAGTCTTTAATCAGCAGCACGCGGCCTTCGCGTACGCGCTCGGAAAGCGCGGAGCGCAACGCGCCGTGCCGCATCTTCTGCGGCATGTTGTAAGACCAGTCGCGCGGCTGCGGTCCGTGCACGTTGCCGCCGCCTTTCCAAAGCGGCGAACGCAGCGAGGCAATCCGCGCGCGGCCCGTGCCCTTCTGCTTCCAGAGTTTGCGGCCGGAACCGGAAACGTCGCCGCGAGTTTTGGTCGCCGACGTTCCCTGCCGAGCGTTGGCCATATAGTTTCTGACGGCCGCATGAATTAGCCCTTCATTCAAGGGCACGTCAAAGACGGCGTCGGACAACTCGACCTCGCCAACCTCTTCGTTTTTTAAGTTGCGCACCTTAACGGTAGGCATAATTTACTCCGTAGCAAACGATGAACCAGGAACGATGAACGATGAATTCATCATTCCGCATTCATCATTCATCATTTGTTTCTCTGTCTCGCAGCTTTCTGAACTACCACTACGCTGCCGTTCGCACCGGGCACCGCGCCCCGAATCATCAGCAAATTATTTTCCGCGTCCACGCGAGCAATCGTCAGCCCTTTGGTCGTGACGCGCACATCGCCCATGTGACCGGACGAGCGCGTACCCTTGATAACGCGCGAGGGATAAGCGGAGGCACCGATCGAACCCGGCGCGCGCACGTTCATCGAACCATGCGACTCCGGTCCGCGATTAAAGTTGTGGCGCTTGACGGTGCCGGCAAAGCCGCGTCCTTTCGACTTGCCCACCACGTCAACCACGTCGCCGTCGGCAAACTGGTCCACCAGAATCTTGTCGCCCACATTCAACTCGCTTGTTTCCTTAAGGCGAAACTCTTTGAGAATTCGCGTGGGCGGAACCCCGCCGCCGGTCTTCTCGAAGTGTCCGCGCATGGGCTTGGTCACGTTCTTCAACTTGGGCGGCCGTTCGTCAACCAGTCCGACCTGCACGGCGTCATAACCGTCGATCCCGCCTGCCGTTTTCTTTTGCACCACCACGCATGGCCCAGCTTTGATCACGGTGACGGGAGTAACCACGCCGTCCGCCGCAAAGATCTGCGTCATGCCAATTTTTCTGCCGATGATTCCGTTAATCATGTGTCTATTTCCGATTGCCAATTGCCGATTGCCGATTTTGAACTTTCAATCAAACAAAAGGGTCATTCAGGAGAATCAACGCGCCGTTTCTAAGAGCCAAGCGGAAATTGGCAATCGGAAATCGGCATTGCGGTTATTGCCTACCGAAAGCCTTAATCTCAACGTCTACGCCCGCTGGAAGATCCAGCTTCATCAACGCATCGACTGTTTGCGGTGTCGGATCCAGAATGTCCATCAAACGCTTGTGCGTTCTAATCTCAAACTGCTCGCGCGACTTCTTGTCCACGTGCGGCGAACGCAACACCGTCCACTTATTCTTCACTGTGGGCAAAGGTATCGGGCCAGCCACGCGCGCACCGGTGCGCTTCGCGGTTTCTACGATCTCGGCGGTCGACTGGTCCAACACGCGGTGGTCGTAGGCTTTCAGTCTGATTCTAATTTTTTCGTTCAGCATATCTGTTTGTCCGTGGTCAGTTGTTCGTAGTCAGTGGTCTTTGTTTCTGCCAGCGGCCTACTGCCTACTCCACAATATCCGATACCGTGCCGGCGCCCACCGTGCGGCCGCCCTCGCGAATCGCGAAGCGCAACCCCTTCTCCATCGCGATCGGAGCGATCAACTCGATCTCCATCGCCACGTTATCTCCCGGCATCACCATCTCTACGCCTTCCGGCAAATGCGCTACCCCCGTCACGTCCGTCGTGCGGAAGTAAAACTGCGGCCGGTAGCCCGTGAAGAACGGCGTGTGGCGGCCTCCCTCTTCCTTCGTCAGCACGTAGGCCTCCGCCTTGAACTTCGTGTGCGGCGTTATCGAACCCGGCTTCGCAATTACCTGCCCGCGCTCGATGTCCTTGCGCTCAACTCCCCGCAATAGCAGACCTACGTTGTCGCCCGCCGTGCCTTCGTCCAACAGCTTCTTGAACATCTCCACGCCCGTGCACACCGTCGTCCGCGTCGGCTTGATCCCGACGATCTCCACCGTCTCATTCACCTTCACCTTGCCGCGCTCCACTCTCCCCGTCGCCACCGTCCCGCGTCCCTGAATCGTGAAGATGTCTTCCACCGGCATCAAAAACGGCTTCTCAACGTCGCGCGCCGGGGTCGGAATGTAGGTATCTACCGCTTCCATCAACTCCAGAATGTTCTTCTCCCACACCTCGTCGCCTTCCAACGCCTTCAA
>JAVEEA010000033.1 GCA_030840675.1 Pyrinomonadaceae bacterium | reverse complement strand
GGGTCGCAGGAAACGAACGCGTTGGGAATGCCGGAGTTCGACGACTCCTACGTATTCGTGCTTGAGTGTTTGCTCCAGGGACTGAGCGAGGCGGAAATTGTTCAGGCCGCGCAGGCCCAGTACCCGGTGGAAAACGCAGCCGAGTTAATCACCAGGGTTCCGGCGCTGGCTCAAGCGCTGCGCGAATCCGCCCTGTTTCGATCGCTGCTAACGGATTAGCAGCGATCGATGAGCGACTAATGGGATCTACTAAGCGCAAGCCTTGGTACTGGGAGTACCGGTGCAAATCGGATTCTGGCTACAAGAGTTTGACGTGCAATCATTGGGGTTACTACAACACGCACCTGGCGGCAACAACGAGGCTGCCTGGGCCGGACTGGGCGAAAGAATCGACGTGATCGCGGGCACCGCAATCGCGACGGTCCCTACCAGTCGCACCATCTGGCGCCGCGACATACCTGCGAGGTAAGCCGGCTGGGTCACAGGTGTCTCGAGCAGCTTGAATTTTTCCAACTGCTCCAATGCCAACCAGGCCATCTCCTTCGGCACTGCCGCATCAGCATCTTTTTCCAGTAACTCACAAAGCTGTGCTACGGTCTTTTTGCCGTCACAGTTTTTCCAGATGCGCGCCGCGGTTTCGTTCAGGCAATGCGCTCGGTCAGTTTCCAGATCATAGACCAACGTCTCGTTGGCTAGTTCCTTGATGATCAGTGATCTCTTACGGGCAATGGGCGAAAGTTCGTTCACAATGTAATCTCCTGGGCAATTGAGTGTAAGCCGGCTGGCTATGAATGCGATGACCTTAGCACGAAATGAGCAATAACGGCAAAAAACAAAAGACGGGGAACGTTAAAACTACCGCGGCGGTACTCAGGCGGTTCGTTGTGCAAGCCTCCAGGGCGTTTGGGACCAGATGTCAAACAAGTCTGATAGGTTTTTCAATGACAGAGTGGGTACTTCTGACCCGGTGCTCAGGGTGTCTTGCAGTCAAGCGAGGTTAGGATCTCTTTGGCTCTGAAACAATCCGAAATAGACAGGCACGATAGGTCCACGCACTTGCCAGCGGTCCGCGACTCCGCACGGCGAAAGGCAGTTGCCAACGACGCAAAGTCGGACGCGAACTCGCGTGCAGCCAGCGACCTGCCGTCGCGGCCCCCTTTGAAGTGGGCCGGTGGTAAGCGTTGGTTGCTGCCGCACCTGTCGTCAATTTGGCAGTCGCATTCATTCCGACGCTACGTCGAGCCCTTCTGCGGCGGCCTTGCCGTTCCCCTCGGGTTACGACCGGCGAACGCCTTGCTCAATGATATCAACCAGCACTTGATAAACTTTTATACGCAATTACAACGCGGCCTCGAGCTAGAAATCGCGATGAAAAACGACGAGCAGAGTTTTTATCGGAGGCGCACCCGCTTCAATCAACTAATCAAAAAAGGAAAATCGCAGAGTGCAGAAGCGGCACAACTCTTTTATTACCTGAATCGCACCGGCTTCAACGGGCTCTGCCGATTCAATCAGAGCGGCGAATTCAACGTACCCTTCGGCACACACCGTTCTATTACCTACGCAACTACTTTCGCGCCGTTTCGTGCTGCACTGGCCCACTGGAAATTTACCAGTGCGGACTTCAGCGCGCTCGAAATCGATGACGACGATTTCATCTATGCCGATCCACCCTACGATGTGGAATTTACTACCTACAGTACCGGGGGTTTTAGTTGGGAAGATCAAGTGCGCACGGCCGAGTCGTTGGCTGCGCACCGTGGGCCAGTCATACTTTCCAACCAGGCCACGGCGCGGATTGTTAAGCTCTACAAAAAACTCGGATTCCGCATCGCTTACCTGGCTGGGCCGCGACGAATCAGTTGCACCGGCGATCGCACCGCGGCGAAAGAGGTGCTGGCAGCGAAGGGATTGAACTAAGGATGTTGCGGCCCGGGTTGATCGCATTCATGGTGAGACTAAATTCGGATCGGTAAGCGCATGCCGAAAACTCTCTGGTCACCAGCGCTGGTTTACAGTGGCGGCGTCTTTCATCGCGGCCGGGCCTTACTCTCTGACGAATCCGGCCGAATCACTGAACCAACGGAACTCCATGAAGCAGTAATTAGCCACTCGCTCGCCAAGCGCGCGCTCCTGCCTGGTCTCATCAACGCTCATTCGCATGCCTTTCAACGCGTAATCCGCGGCCGCACTGAATATCGCACCGGCGACAACACAGACAGTTTCTGGACCTGGCGCGAAATGATGTACCGCGCCGCCGTGCGACTCGAGCCCGAAGACATTTACGATGCGTCGCGAATGGCGTTTCTCGAGATGGCGCTCAGCGGCATCACTACCGTAGGCGAGTTTCATTATCTTCATCGTGCGGCAGACGGCGGTGTGTACGACGATCCGAACTTGCTTTCGAAGGAGGTGGTGCGCGCGGCAACTGACGTAGGCTTGCGCATTGCCTTGTTGCGAGTGGCGTACGCGCGTTCCGGTTACGAGACGGAATCCAATCCGCAACAGCGTCGCTTTGTTGAAGCCGATCCGGACACTTACTTGAAAAATGTTGCGCAACTGATCGCCGATCTCGAACGCATGACCGGCACGGATAGACGCGCGTGGGTTGGCATCGCGCCACACAGCGTGCGGGCCGTACCGCTGAATTATCTGAAAGAGATCATTAGCTTCGCCTGCGCGCGCGCACTTCCTGTTCATATGCACCTAGCGGAACAACCCGCCGAAGTCTCTGCCTGCATACAAGAGTACGGGCGGTCGCCCGTCGCGCTGTTGGCGAGCGAAGGGTTGCTTAATGAACACTTCACCGGGGTTCATGCGATTCACGTGACGCCTAAGGCCGTACGCGAACTCGCCGGCGCACGGGCGATGGTGTGCGCCTGCCCGACCACTGAGCGGAATCTTGGCGACGGAATTGTTCCCGTCGATGCATATTTTGCAGCAGGTGTGCGCGTGAGTTTGGGTAGCGACAGCCAGGCGCAGATCGATCTGCTGGAAGACGCACGCGAACTTGAATACCACTTGCGCCTCCAAAAAATGGAACGCGCGATCTTGGATCCTGGCAGTAGCCCAACCGTAAGGGAGGGCTCACCCGGCGGACGCCCTGCAACTCAGGAAGCCGAAGGAGCCCTCCCTGACGGTCAGGCTTCTGCCCTGGCCGCACGACTGTTTGATTGCGCCACGACAAACGGGACCGCCAGTCTCAACGCGCCGGGAGGAAGTCTCCAACTCGGTCAACCGGCCGATTTTTTTACGATCGATCTCGACGACGCTTCGCTTGCCGGAGCGTCCGAAAGTGATCTGCTGTCAAGCATCGTTTTCTCCCTCGCGCGAACCGCGGTTAAGGATGTGGTGGTCGGAGGCAAACGAATCGTCGCGGATGGCCGGCACGCTCAACAGGAAGAAATCGTCGAGCGCTTCAAGGCGTTACAGAAAAAACTCTGGGGCAGTGTGATCGGGTAAATCAAAGCGATGAACGTACAACAGACACTTACTGAATTAGTTGCCATCGATTCGGTTTCGTCGCGCTCGAACGCGACGATCGTCGATTACCTTGCTGGGCGTTGTGCCGCTATCGGACTTGAAGTTCAGGCCTTTCCTTACACGGACGAGGTCGGAGTTCAGAAAACAAATCTGGTCGCACTTGCCGGCTCAGAGTTCTCCGCCGCAGCGCCGCAAGTTGAGCTGGCCCTCGTGGGCCATACCGATACCGTTCCCTACGCTGCCGACTGGACCGATGCGCTGCGGCTTACCGAACGCGAAGGAAAACTCTACGGACGGGGCGCTTGCGACACGAAGGGTTTCATTGCCGCGGCACTCACCGCTACAGAATCCGTCGCGTTGAAAGATCTGCGCCAGCCGTTAGCGTTGATCTTTACCGCGGACGAGGAGATCGGCCTGATCGGCGCCAAGCGTTTGGCTGAAGCCGGTGCCATCCGCGCACGTTATGCGATCGTGGGCGAACCCACTTCGCTGCGGCCGATGCGCGCCGGCAAGGGCTATTGCCTCGCCGAGATCACAGTGAAGGGCCGGGAAGCTCACAGCGCGTATCCCGCGTTGGGGACATCGGCAGTCTTCGGCGCTGCACGACTTATTACTCGCATTGAGGAAATCGCGGTACAGCTGTGCGAAGAAACTCATCCGGCGTTTGAACCCGCGTTCACCACGCTTAACGTCGGTCTGATTCGTGGCGGCAGCGCGAAAAATGTGATCGCCGGAGAGTGTCGTTTCACGCTCGAGTGGCGTCCCATTCCGGGCCAGAGCCCCAAACGACTGCTCGATCGTGTTTACGCTGCAATTGCGGCGGAGCAAACTCGGGACCCTGACTTTGTTTGCGACGTCGATGCAGCGCGCGCGGACGAAGGTTTCGAGACTTCGCCTGAGTCCAAACTCGTCTCGTTACTCACAGAACTGTCTGGCCAACCGCCAGGCACCGTCGCCTTCGGAACCGAAGCCGCCCAACTGACCACACTCGGCGCTGAAGCCGTGGTGCTGGGACCCGGCGACATCCGCGTGGCACATCGCACCGGGGAGTTTGTCCCCGTTTCTGAACTCGAGACCTGCGTAGGGATACTTGCACAAGCGATTAGACGACTTTGCGCGTGAAGTGGGCTGCAACTGTGCGCGGCGGGCAACTATCCTGTCTCAATTACATCGAACCGCTGTATCTTTCCTTAGTCAACGTGGTTAGGAATTCCGAATGGCCCTTCGTTCAGTTGCAGCTTCCGTAAACCTGGATCGCATCCGCATCGCCTCCCCTTGCCCTGTGTCGTGGGAGCAAATGACCGGCGACAACCGCGTGCGGTTTTGCGATAGTTGCCAACTCAACGTCTACAACATCTCTGAACTCACGCAAGGTGAGGCGGTAAAATTACTGCTTTCAACCGAGGGCCGTCTGTGTGCGCGAATTTATCGGCGCTCCGACGGGACTGTGCTGACGAAAGATTGTCCGGTTGGGTTGCATGCGCTTCGGTTGCGACTTTCAAAGAAAACAGCGGCGTTGTTTGCCGCCGTTGTGAGTCTCGCAGGAGCGGCATTGGGTCAGCAGCCTGCGGCGAAGGACGGGAAGACCGCTTGCACTCCCCAGACCCGCGTCACCCTTGCCAAAACGTCTCCAGATCAAACGCAGGTAATAACCGGTACTGCGCGCGATCCTGCGGGCGGAGGAATTCCCGGCGCGACGGTCACAGTTATCAACGAAGCGACTAAAGAAGAGAAGGTAACGTCGGCAGACGAGGCCGGCAAGTTTAAGTTTGATTCATTGTCGCCTGGCAGCTATCGAGTCAGGATTCAAGCGCGCGACTTCATGACTAGCGAAATGACAAATGTAGTACTCGAAAAAGGCCAGACTGTCGACCTCGACACCATCGTTCAGATAACCGGTCAGGCGTTGTCCGGCATTGTAGATACCTCTTCCACGTTTCAGATTCCGCTGCCAACACCGGGCACCACGATCTTTAGCGGTGAACTGATCCGCCGACTTCCCATCCAGAAATAATATGAATCATAAGTTAATCAAACTCTTGTTGTTGTTTGTCGTTCTCTGTCCCGCGGGAGTTTGGGCACAGGCCCAGTCCGCACCGTTTACCAGCCGCGAGTTTGTGGCGCTGATTTACCAGTTGCCGAAGCATCCCGAACTTCGCGATGAGGTCGTGGAAGAGATTCGCAAACGCGGCATCGGCTTCCCACTCACTGAAGGGATGCGCTCGCTGGTGGCAACCAAGAGCGGCAGCGATCCCTTGCTGCGTCGCACGCTCGAAGAAGCGGAACGTCGTCGCGTGAACCCGGCCGCGTCCGCGCGTCCCCCTGAGGCGGAAGCCAACGACCTGCTGGATCGCACCCGCGTCGCCACGCTCGCGGCGGCGGACGCGATGCCCGACTTCATCGTGAAACAGTTGATCAAACGCTCGGTTGCTTACGGTACTACTTCCAACTGGTTGCCGCAGGACAATCTCACCATCGCGGTTGGCTATCGCGCCACCTCCGGCGAACAATACAAAGTGCTGGCCATCAACGGCGTGCCGCGCGGCGCCGACGCGAAGGAAAGCCGCGACTACAGCAAGGAGGTTGGCGGCGCTACTTCTACCGGAGTCGAATACATTTCCGCGGTCGCCGATGTTTTTCGGACCGAGTCAAAAACCGAATTCAAACTCGCCGATACTGATTTGATCCAGGGACGCCGCACCCTGGTTTTCGAATACCAGATTGAAGTGCCTTTTTCGAAGCTGAACCTGAAAGCGGGTGAGGCAACTGCTAACGTCGGCTCGCGTGGCCGCATTTGGATCGACCGGGAAACCAACCGCGTGCTGCGCTTCGAGCAAGTCGCCACCGAGATACCGGGAAACTTTCCGATCACTGCCGCCAGCAGCGTGATCGACTACGACTGGGTCACGATTGGTGAACAAAAGTTTCTCCTGCCAACGCATACGGAAATCCTGTTGACGAACGCGACTGGCAGGATGGTGGTCCAGAGTCGCAACGACATCCGCTTCCGCGGCTATCAAAAGTTCGGCGCCGAGTTGAAGGTGATCGACGAGATCGACGAAAAGGACTTTCCGCCGGATGTGCCAGAGAAGCCGTAACGACTTTAATCCTGGCGGCAGTCTTCCTGTCGGAACCACCTGCGTCAGCGGGTGGTCCCTCTCTTGTCGGCTCTCGATTCTGACGGCAGTCTTCCTGTCGGAACCACCTGCGTCAGCGGGTGGTCCCTCTCTTGTCGGC
>JAVEEA010000042.1 GCA_030840675.1 Pyrinomonadaceae bacterium | reverse complement strand
AGAAGAAAGCGGTGCCAGGCCACCGCACTCCAAATAGTGAGCATCGCGACCTGCCTTAGAAGGCAGGTCGCTTAGCAATCTTGATTTTGGGAAGGAATTTGGCGGGAGGAACTAATTGGCCTCGCTGGCGCGAGGATTCTCCGGCAACATTAGTTTGATGGCCTTCGCGGTTTCGACGCGGCGCTTCTGCTGCAGTTCGGTAACCCAATTGGTTACGGTCTTGACCATTTCGCGCGCGGTTTGCGCGGTAGTGGCGCCTTTGGCGACCGGCTTTTGCCGGCGCACTCGCTCATCCTTCTTGATGATTTTTATAGCTTTCTTTTCTGGCATCTCAATCACGCTTGTCTGCTACCTATTCAGCTGCTTGTTTCGATTAAACGATTTTTCCTCTCGAGAGTTCCTGATTATTTCCACTGCACGGCTGTCGACTCTTTAACGAGTGCTGACAGCTGCGAACCTGCGTTCACCCATTTACGAATCCTTGACTGGTTCTTGACTAAGCAAATGCCAAGCCATGAACTGGTTCGGAAGGGTCAGGTACAATTTTCCAAACAGGATTACGAGGATATCAGTCGCTCAGATGTGTCAGAACACGCGAACGTTGGCTGTCACCTCAAGAACGGCGTTATCAATACATACACTCGTTGAGCGCCTCGTACGTTTTTACAGTACCGCGTGAGGCTCCTTGCGCTTCATATCGATGGCCCAGATCTTTTTTTGCGTCGCGTAAATCAGGAAACATAACCCCAACCCGGCGCCCGCGTTGACCCACTTCAAAGCACTTGCCATATAACGCGTCCCAAAGTTGATCAGCAATCCGTTGATGATGATCAAAGCCAGGCGAAACTCGGTCGGTCCGAATTTCAAGTGGCTAATCTGAAGTTTGTCTGTCGCCGCGAAGGCGAGAAAAGTGCTGAAGTCGTAAGCGGCGAACAGCGCCAGCATCAGCAGGAGCTGGAAGCGCGAGCGCTCCGGCAGAATCAAAGCGTAACCGATCAGAATCGAGCAGAGAAAAAAATAGTCGAGCAGGTGATCCATGTAGTAGCCCCACCTCACCAAGCCCGTATTGCGATACTTGCCAACCTTCCCGTCGTAGTGGTCAGTTACCCACTGGAGCGCGATCATCAGCGACACCAGCCAGAGCCAACGAATGTTCCGCGCCGCCAGAAAACTGAAGACCACAATCATGAGCGACCAGACAGCGGTCAGCATAGTCAGGTGATAGGTCTCGAGCCATACCGGAATTCGGGGAATGACTAAAGGGGCGAGTCGGCGTTCGAGTGGCGCCAGGAATGAAGTATTAGTCTTATGCGCCCCGGCAAATTCGGTTGTCTCAATCATGTTTTGCAATTCGTCCTTTGCTCCGTTTCCCAACGTGCAAAGCTCAGGCCGTTAGCTCGCACCAGGGTGAAGTCACCCCGCACCGCAATTTGTGTAGTTAAATGACCAACTCGATCTTTAACTGGCATGCGAGGCAGGCCCGGCCAAAATGCGAGCGCCTGTCAAGAGTCGTCATTTTCCTGCACGCGATTGACGTACAGAACCGAGAGCGGTAGCGACGGGATGCCGGAACAAGGAACATCGCCTTAACCAGTCTGGCAACTGGTTAACCAATCGGCGAATTTTTGTAAGTCGCGAATTTCGTATCGGCGAATTTGAGCGCCGCCTATCAGATGAACACAACCGACTGCGAGCTGGGGATATCAAAGCGGCGGCGACAACTCTTGCAGGCGAGCATGTCGTCGACGCGCACCATGTAGTCGCGCGACTTCTGGTAGCGCATGCGGTCGTGTTCGTTGGCGCCGCGCGGTGGAGCTTGCTTCCTGGTACGCTTCAGCCAGCGCACGTCATACTCGGCCCGTTCGCGACAGTGAGGGCAACTAAACGTCGCCTTTTTTGATTCCTGTTTCTCGTTAAAGAAGTCTTGTTCGTTCATACGTCCCCATTATGGCACGCTTCCCGCCACGATGCTCAGTCGTAAAGCAAACTGTTAGTTTGCGACAGTTGCCTGGCGTTCCTTCGACGCAACAGCAGTTTCCATTACCGTTCGCCCAGTTCGCGCAGGTAACGGAAACTGTAGATGCCCGTTTCGTGCCCGTCGCTCCAGCGAAAATTCAATGCATAGCGGCCCACGACGCTCAGGTCCGCAATCGTCAATTCCTCGGAGATCGTCTCCGGCTTCAGCATCCGTTGACCGGTCCACTCGTTGACACACTGCGCGCAAGGACAGGCACGTCGCAGCTCGGGCGCGGTGTAGATGCAAACGCAGTCGTCGGCCCAGGTGATGCGCAAACCTGCGTCGCCCTCCTGCTTTATCTCACGCGGCTCAATTGCCGGTCCCCGCCGGTCTCTGCTTTCCATTACGCGGCCGCGGCTTGCTTAACTGCGTCCGCGACGGCTTCCGTCGTGATATCAAAGTGAGACGCATTCCAGACAACCTGCCCATTTCGCAACACGATCACTTGCGGCGACTCGTGGGCGACACCCAGGCGTTGCTCAATTTCTCGCGAAAGCTCGCGGGCCCGCTGCACTTCAATTAGCGCAACCTCGCCTTCAAAGTCAGCCATCTGTTCGTAGGCCCCGGAGCTAACTGGGCAAGTGAGACTGTGTTTGAAGATGACTACCGGCTGCGCCTGAGAGCGTGTTGTCAGGTCGTCGAAGGTTGCAAGATCCGTAATCTTTACAAAGTGATTTTCCATTGTTCCTAACCCTGGTACGAATAATCCTGGCCGATTTGATAGTAGCCTATCGGTTTGACAGGCACAAAGGCAGGCTCTCGGCTGAACACCGGCGCAGTGAAGTCGCGCAAGCGGACATTGAGAATTTGCCTGTGGACATGGAGGGCTTGCACCTGTAGATAGAGGGTTTGCACTTGGATGTGAAGGGTTTGCACCCGCGCACGGATAGCGGGGCAGTAGCCCGACCGTTAGGGAGGGCTCTCGACATCAGAGCCTGATGTAAGGAAAACCGCGAAACTGAAAGCGACAGCGCCCTGCAACTATCTCAGCGCCAATCCCCGACGAGCACGAAAGGCGCCCAGTAGAACGGCGCGCTGTAGCGCTTGCCGGTAATCATGGCCAGTTGCGCACCGCGCATGGCCGACGATGGTGAACCGGAGACTAGGGAAGTGCCGGAGTTGAGGAGCAGTCGCTTGTAAAAGTCAGTCATCAAGTCAGCGGTTGATTTGTCAGCGACGGACCACAGGCTGACGCCAACGGTCGGCGCGCCCGCGTACATGAAAGCCCGGGTCAGCCCCATCACTCCTTCGCCGCGCTTCTCTTTTCCCAGTCCGGTCTCGCAGGCGGAAAGCATGACGAGCGGTGCGCCGAGGTGGAGATTAAACACTTCATCGGTACGCAGGAAGCCATCTTCCTTTTGATTGCCGACGAGCGAGAGCACGACGCCGGTAAACTGCGGACGCTCGGCATTCAACAACCCATGACTCGCGATGTGTAGCACGCGATACTTGCTGAGGTCGCGCGTATCGATGTTCCCTTCGCTGGCATCAAGGTCGAGCCAGACATCGGCGGTTGCGCCAGAGGTCTTGGCAAGTTTCACGATTTGATCGGCTTCCGTGCGCGTACCGGTGAGTCGCGCGAGCGGCAGTCCCTGCATCTTCAGGGAATCGGAGGTGGGGTTGGCATCCTGTCCCGCGACGTCGCTTAACGCGCTTTGAATTCCGAGCCCGCGCGTCTCCGCACTGACTGCCGACGCCGCCGCACCGCGTGACCGCGCATCGTTTGAATTGAAGACGGGGTCAGCCACGATCAACATCGCGCGACCGGCGCGGCTGTGATCTTCGCGGCTGTGATCTTGTTGCCTGATTGCTCCGATGACGGAAGCTGAGGGCGCGTAAATAATTTCATTCGACTTGATCAGGTATGGCAACGACGAATAGTCGGCGGCGGCTGCCGACTTCACCAGCGCTTCGAACGGAACATAATTCAACGCACCATCGGCAACTACCAACAAGCGTTGTTCGCCGACGAGGGTTGCGGCCGGCTCGACTACCGCCTGGTAAAGAGCATGGGAAGCAGCCGTGAAGGCCGCGGCATCCTCAGCAAAGGGCGTGGCGCTCACGCCCAGGCCGCGTTGCGAATCCGCCATTACATCGATGCCGACAATGCGACGCTGCAGCTTCGTGGGAATCAACTGGGACCGCAGATCGGTCGCAAGTTTATCGACCACCGATCGGGCCGGCAGTTTGTAAATCGTCGCACCCGACTTCGTGATGGCCCACAGATAGGAAGTGTCGGTTCCCAGACTGTATTCCAGCAACGCCGTTTGATCATCCAGGACGTTCGCCTGTATTTCCGCAAGCGTTAACGGCTTGCCGGCGGTCAAACTCGCATAACGCGGGCTGGCGGTCCGGATCTGGTTTTCGAGATCATCGAATTCCGTCTGAAGTTTCTCCAGCTCGTCGTCCAGGTCCGCAGGTTTCTTCTTGTCCTTGTCCGCGACCAAACTAACGCCCGTCAACTCCTCAGCGATTTGTTGTTGGCGATCGAGATTGTCTTGTTTCCGTTTTAGCAGATCCGCGGGGATGCCTTCAGTAATCGACGTACCGGTCTCTCTCAGTAAATCAAGCAGCGAGCGCGCGCGCGATTGCTCAGTCACCTGAAACGCCTCGGCGGCGTAATCAAGCGCTTTGCCGGCAAGCGGAGCATTCGCGTTGGGCGCAGCCAGCAACGCCATCTCAGCGAGCGCACTCGCGGTCTCGTCAAAGACGTCTTTCGTCGTACTCAAAAAAGTGGTGCGAGCTTCATCCGCTCGCAGACTTCCGGAACGCAAGGTTTCGATCGTTTGCAGCGCCTCGCGATAGTTCTTGAGCGCCGACTCGCGCAGCTGCGCAGACTTCTTCACATCGCTTTCCTGCAACGCCTGCAACCATTGACTGCGGCCCAACCCGCGCTGGGCGGGCCAGATGAGATCGATGCGTTTGTCTTCCTGCGCACCCTTAATCGCATCGGCGTAGACCTTGGCGGCGTCCTTGATGCGGTTTTGGCGCAGGGCAACGTCGCCGAGACTCGTGCGCGCGGCCGCGCGAAAGCGGCGCGTCTGGCCCAACTTCGTAATACCGCCGAGGCTGGCGCCGGAAGCACTCAGTGCGTTCTCAAAATGTTTCCGCGCTGACTCGTAATCCTTTTGCGCGTACGCCAGCCGGCCCATGCCCAGTTCATAACTGGAGTAGACAATCGAGTCGCGATAAAGGTCGAGTTCCTTTTTCGCTTCGAGCAGTCCAATGGCCGCGCTGGTGGGCGCCGCAACATCCACTCGACCAGTTGAGATGCTCCCGAGCATTCCCCCCAGACCTCCGAAGCGACGACTGGTGCGTGACGCCGCGCCTTCCGGCTTCTTCGCCTGCATCTGCCCGTACGCCGAGGCGGCTTCGGCAAACCGTCCCAGCCGGTAGTTCACTTCCCCGATCTTCGCCAGCATCAAGTTCGAGTTAAATTTGTCATCCGCGATGTTCGCGTTCGCCAGACGACTATCAACCATACTCGCTGCCGCGGTTGCCTCGGCCTGCTTCTTGTCGCCTTGCACAAATCCCTCGAGCGCGGTTTGGTAATGCTCCAAAGCAACTTTGTACTGCCCCTGTCGCAAGTAGAGATCGCCCAGCTCGTTACTAGCGGCCGCCATCCCGTGGTTGTTTTTCCCAGCGGTGTAAAGCTTCAGCGCGGTTTGCAATTGCGCGAGTGCTTCGTCCGCTTTGCCACGCTTGAGTAATCGCCGGCCTTCCTGCAAGGCGGCGCCGGCCTGGTCGGACTGTTGCGGCACAGGAGTTTTGGACGAGACTGTCAGTACCAGGTTCCCTGAAAGAACAATAAAACCCAGCAGCAGCGTAAATCTTCTGACTGTCTTGTACACGGCAGTTTCTCCCTTACTACTCTTCGTCATTTTCAATTGGCGGTGGAGCCAGTCGCACGGTGAATCAAATTTACCGCCGCGACGAGCAGACCCTTGCTCGTCGAAGTAGTCAACATTATTAGCGAGGGCTCGGGATCGTCACGGTTGAGGCCAATGCCTCGCGTGGCCGCCCGGTGCTCGCCGGATGTTTGCGCGCTGCCCGGACGAGAAGCGCTGGCGACCTGCAGCGGCTCATTGAGTTCCGCTTGAATCTGCGTCCAAACCTCCGCGGCCGGATGCCAGGGACACTTTGCTTCGTTGTCGCGGCAGAATGAGATCAAATCATCCTCAAATGGAACGCCCGCGAGTGGCTCACGCGTGAAAACGAAGTAAAGCTTCTCGGCGCCCGCGTGCTCGTCAAAAGTGAGCCAACGCAGTCGCTCCTCGGCGGCGACGCTTGAAGGAATTTCAAAAGGAACATGCGACTGAAAGTAGTTGCCCGCCTCGTCCAGTTGCGGATCCGGATAGAGCATGATCGGCTGCCCGCCGTCGGTGGTATTGAAAACATAAAGGTAGCCGTCGGCGTTGGTCTCAATCAAAAACCTCACGTGATCGCCCTTGCGAAACTCGTGAGACGGATCAGTGCGCAGGGCCAATCCGTTCGAGTCGCGCATGAAGAGCGTCAAGCCCAGACCCAGGCGCGGACCATTAACTTTCGCGGGCATATCCGGCTTGTCATTCCTCTTCACCACGAGACCCGGAGTGGGATTTGGAGTGACCGGCTTCGGCCGCCGGCGACGTGGCTTAGTTGGAGGCGTCGCGGTGCTGGTCTTTGGCGTCGCTTTAGGCCGAGTCGTAAGAAACGCGCCGCGGACATCCTCGTCCTGCTGCGCCTTTGCCTGCAGCGAACCAAAGCCTGCCAGGCCGAGCAACAAACTCATCAAGATCAATTTTTTCATTACTGACTTCCTCACCATCACGCCCGCCCAGATGCGAGCGGATTTATTTATGTTGAATCCTTACCTCAAAAACTACCGGCCGTGCCGCATTCCGCGAATCATTTGACGGGCGCACTTTCACGTTAACGAAAGGCAGCTCCGCATTCTTTGTGTCAACTTCGGTGATTGCATCGCTGCTCTGGTACTTCGCCAGAAAGTCGGTCAGTTGCGCTTGCTCGCTGTCGCTCAACGGCTCACCGGTGGCAGGCGCGCCAAGAAACGCTGGTTGGGCCAGGGGCTGCGGCGAAAAGATGATTGTGTAGACTTCCGTTCCCGCCTTCTTGTCGAGTTCCAGCCAGTGTTCGACGCCACTGGGAAAGCTGAAGTCGCTGCCGCTGGCAACCTGGTTCGTTTCCAGTCCGGAAATCGCTGCCGGTTTCGCTGTCAAAAACGCGGACGGCTTATTCTCTTTTCCCGGACCGACAATGTAAACATAACCCTCACGTGCAAACTCTAAATGAAACTTAAACGCCTGGCCGGACGCGAGTGGCGCTGTCCCCGTCACGCGCATTGGCTCAGTGACTTTCTCGTTCGGCAAAACCTCCAGCCAGTAGCGGCCCAACGCAACTGGCGTCGCGGCTACCGGGGCAGTCTTGCCGGCAACTGTGCCGTTGGATTTTTCAGCGGGTTTCCCTTTGAACCAGTTGAAGGCCAAGAGTCCGCCGGCGGCAACCACAACCAGGAGCAGAATCAGAACGCCGGCGCCAACAAAAGCGAACGTCTTGCCTCGAGACTTTTGCGGCACGCTGACAAGCGCGGGGCCTTTCGGCTGCTGTAGCACGGTAACGCTGGAAGCGAGTTCATTAACGGCGGACGAAGGCAGTGCGGCGCGCACTTCCCCCGCGGCGGGACCGGCAGGCGTTGCCACCGGGCGTGGCGGCGACGCGCTGGTCGGGACGGCATCCACTGTGACGATCGTGGCGGCGTTTACGTCCGAATGCGTGTTGAGTTTTCCGGCAACCGGTTGAGTGTACGCCGCGGAGCTATCCGGGTAAGGAATGTCCGGCGCCGTTCTTACCGCACCGCCTTGCTTGGTTCCGTCACCCAGGCCGGCCCGCAACTGCGCGGCGAATTCGCCGGCTGTCGCCTGCCGGTCGTCGCGGTCCTTGGCGATTGCGCGATCGATCGCGTCACTAAATCCGCGCGGGACCTCGGGAAACTTTTCCGCCAACGAAGCTGGTCGCACGTTGATGTGTTCGCGCCGCAACTCATGCAGCGTGACGGCCGCATACGGTCGTCGCCCACTAATCATTTCGTATGCTACCAGGCCCAAACTGTAGATGTCCGTGCGACCGTCGACCTCCGGATTGCCGTCTCGCGAGATTTCACCCCACTGCTCCGGTGACATGTAGTAAGGAGTACCGAGCACCTGTCCGGCCATCGTGAGTTCGGTCGTGCCGCTGCTTTCGACGCCCGCTATCTCGCGCAGCTTGGCGATACCCAGGTCCAACAACTTCACGGACGACTCGCCACCCTCGGTGGGCTTGCCCATCATGATGTTTTCCGGCTTGAGGTCGCGATGGACCACGCCCATCGCGTGGGCCGTGTTCAGCACGCTCATTACGGGCGCGAGAGTTTCGAGGGCTTCGGCGGGCGTGAAGCGACCACGTTCTTTCAGTTCGGCATCAAGCGTTTTGCCCTCGACGTATTCCATCACCATGTAGATGGTGCCGTCTGCCGCGGTGCGCAAATCGTAAACCGTTACCGCGTTGGCATGGCGGAACCGGCGTGCCGCCTGCCCTTCCCGGCGAAAACGGCGCAGCCACTCGGCATTGTTTCGCACCTCGGGCGGCATGATCTTGATGGCCACTCGATCGCCCAGCAGGATGTGACGCGCGAGGTAAACCGCACCCATCCCGCCTTTGCCCAGCAGTGATTCAATCTTGTACTGACCATCGAGTACCGTGCCGACGATCGAAGACGGATCGCCCTCCAGCACTTCGCCGTCAGTCGGGCAGAAGCTAACACTGTCTTCGTATTTCGCTTTGCAAACAGTGCAGTATTTCATTCGGGTCTAAACCTGGAGTGGCAATGGAATGAATTTCCTAAGCGAATATCCCCGGGAGTGGGTCGCGACTTGGCGCAGGATTCGTCAGCATTTAAGTCCCTTCCCGAGAGTGTCGAGGGCGCTTAGTCTAACATACGCGCGC